>JADGGD010000280.1 GCA_019690095.1 Chloroflexota bacterium | reverse complement strand
GATAATGAGCGGCACATACAGGAGCAGATCACCCACACCCCACCGTCGGCCAACCCCAACCGCCCGCGCAGCCCGCTCCGCAAACACGTTCTCCGACATCGCCACTTATTCGTCTCCCCCGGCGTAATAGACCCAGCGGCGAGAGAGCACAACCTGGAAATAGGTGAACGCGAGCAGGATAACGACGAAGATCCAGGCGAGCGCAGAGGCATAGCCCATCTTGAAGAACGAGAAGGCCTGCTGGTAGATGTGAAGGGCGAAGAACCAGAGGGCGTAATTGGGACCACCATTACCACCGGTCACAACGAATGCCGTGGTAAACACCTTGAGCGCGCCAATGACCCCGAGCACCAGATTGAAGAAAAAGGTCGGCGAGATCATCGGAAGAGTCACATGCCGAAACCGCGCCCATCCCGACGCACCATCGATCGCGGCGGCCTCATAGAGCTCCTGCGGCACACCCTGCAGGCCGGCCAGGAAGATTAGCATTGTATTCCCGCCCATGCTTCCCCACAGATTGATGAGGATCACTGAGGGCAAGGCCCAGTGCACATCCGCCAGCCACCCCGGCCCCGGAATGCCGATCGCACGAAGCGCCACATTGATCGGACCGATATCCGGGTTGAGAATCCAGCTCCAGAGGAGGGCCAGCGCGACGGCCGGGGTCAGCGTCGAGAGGAAAAAGGCCGTCCGAAAAAAGCCGGTTCCTGGCAGGCCGCGGTTCAGCATCAAGGCCAGCAGGAGTGAGCCAAACAACCCCACCGGTACGACCACGATCGAGTACTCGAAGGTCCGCCAGAGCGAAGGCCAGAACAGGTCGTCGCCGGTGAAAGCAGTCTCGTAGTTCGCCAGGCCGACGAACTGCGGCGGAGTGATGACATCGTACTTGGTGAAGCTCAGGAGAAAAGACAGGATGATCGGTCCTAAAAAGAAGACAATCAGCCCGATGATCCAGGGAAGCAAGAAGACATAGCCCCACAGCGCATCCCTCGCCTGCATCATCGTATTGACTCCGACAAGCGAGGCGAGCAGCGGCCGTGTCGAGCGGTCGGTCCGGGCAGGTATCACACCGTATGTCATAGAACCCCTGTTCTCGCCCCCGAGGGCCGCAATCCCCCTATGCACCTGCGGGCACAAGCAGGCCTCTCGGGCGTGGCTGGATTATAGACAAGAACATATATGCCCGTCAACGAGCGCGCCCGATGCCTACGGGGCGAACCACCAGTCTTCTGCTGTGCATTCCAACGGGCAGTTCCCCACAACACGGATTGCCCGCACCGCGATTCGGGTATAAGATTATGCACAGCACCAGTGACCCCTCACGAGGAGGAGAGCGTGGGTATTCTCAACCGCATCTCGACGATCGCGCGGGCCAATATCAACGCCCTGCTTGACCAGGCGGAAGATCCGGCCAAGATGCTCGATCAGCTCATCCGCGACATGCGCGACGGCATTGCCGAGGCCCGGACCGAGGTGGCCAAGATGATCGCTGACGAGAAGGAGCTTCAGGCAAACGCCGAGCGGAGTCAGCAACTCGCCGATGAGTGGCAGGCTAAGGCCGAGCTCGCGATACAGAAGGGCGCTGAGGATCTCGCCCGGGAGGCACTCCGCCGCAAGATCGACTACGCGAACAACGCGAAGGTCTATCACGACCAGTGGCTGGCCCAACACCAGGCCGTGGAGAAGGCGAAGGCCGACCTGCACGAGCTTGAGGAGAAGTACGAAAGCGCCCTGCGCAATCGAGAGGTCCTGCTGGCACGGCATCGCCGCGCCCAGGCCCAGCAGCAGGTAGCAAAGGTATCGGCCACTTTGTCCTCTTTCGATCCGACCAGCGAGCTGAACCGCATGGAGGAGCGCATCCGTCTGGAGGAGGCCCGGGCCTCAGCCCAGATCGAAATCCAGCGCGATACGACCGAGGACCGGTTCGCCCAGCTGAGCGCTGACAGCGAGGTCGAGGCCGAGCTGGCGAAGCTCAAGACGAAGATCTCGGCACCGCCCCAGATCACCGCCCCGGCCGGGACGGACGCCGAGCCAGCCGGAGAAGAGCCCCCAAAGCAATCATGATTGCGGCCCGGCGAGATGCGACGGCGGCCGCATTCGGGAATCCTGCGCGGCTGTCCGCCGGGGACGCGCTGCCCAGAGCGGTCCGCGAGAGACACGTTGATCACGCTTCAGGAGGACAGACCACGTGAGGCTGGGCTACTCCTCACTTCGCCACCTTGCCGAACTGCGAGACGCCGAGTCGCACCGCATCTCCAGCTATGACCGAACCGGCGGTAATGACGACCGTCTGCACATTCCCCCTGGCGCGACGGCCACCCTCGCTGACATCCAGGGAGCCGGCTGCATCACCCACATCTGGACGACCATCGCCTCGAAAGACCCCTTCCACCTGCGCAAGCTCGTTCTCCGCATGCGCTGGGACAACGAGGCAGAGCCAAGCGTTGAGGTACCGGTCGGCGACTTTTTCGGACTGGGCCACGCCCAGGTTACCTACTTCTGGTCGCTCCCCCTCCAGATGTTCCACCGGGGATTCAACTGCTGGTTCCCGATGCCCTTCGCGACGCGCGCTGAGATCACCGTGCAGAACGAGACCGACGACGAGGTGATCTATTACTACTACATCGATTACGAGACCTACGATCGGCTGGACGGCGACTACGGACGGTTCCACGCTCAGTGGCGCCGCGAGAACCCGACGATCGTCCGTCCTCCGGATGCGGTGAACGACCGCGAGCAACGGCTCAATCTCACCGGACGGGACAATTACGTGGTGCTGGAGGCACGCGGACGGGGCCACTACGTCGGCTGTCACATCGATGTGGACCTCAAAGAACCCGGCTGGTGGGGCGAGGGCGACGATATGTTCTTCATCGACGGCGAACCGTGGCCGCCGCGCCTCCACGGCACCGGGACCGAGGACTACTTCTGCGGTGCCTGGAACTATAACCGGCTCGAGCGGACCTTCTGCACGCCGTACTTCGGCTATCATTTCAAGACGAACGCTGATTATACCGGCAAGCATTCGCAGTATCGCTTCCACATCGAGGATCCAATCCACTTCAAGAAGTCACTGCTCTTCTCTATCGAGCACGGCCACGCGAACGACAAAGAGGGCGACTGGTCAAGTACAGCCTACTGGTACCAGACCGAGCCGCACCTGCCTTTCCCGCCGCTCCTGCCGGTCGAGCAGCGTCTTCCCTACCGCTGGGGTGGCATCGAGCGGTGGACGTGAGCACACTCTTACCCAAGCGCGGCGTGCGCACGTCTGCCGCGGTCCAGGGTGGACCACGGCGCGCGCAGACGCCAGCCCCTTGACTGGATGAGGAATATGAAGATCACCGACCTCGAGATGATCCCCCTGGCGGGGCCTCCCCTCCCGCG
>JADGGD010000279.1 GCA_019690095.1 Chloroflexota bacterium | reverse complement strand
CGATCTCCGAAAGGGGATTGAAACGAAGCTGTGGAAGCGCAGGACCCACCGTGCTTTTTTTCGTCAGAATGACGCGATCTCCGAAAGGGGATTGAAACCTGAAGCTGGCGGATCTGCTGCGGCGTCCACTCCGGCGTCAGAATGACGCGATCTCCGAAAGGGGATTGAAACGAAGCTGTGGAAGCGCAGGACCCACCGTGCTTTTTTTCGTCAGAATGACGCGATCTCCGAAAGGGGATTGAAACCCGGCACGGCACCCTGTTTGATCAGGGCCTTCTCGTCCTGTGTCAGAATGACGCGATCTCCGAAAGGGGATTGAAACGCTCGTAGACAAGCTCGTCCCAGTCGGCTGATGCTCCTAGGTCAGAATGACGCGATCTCCGAAAGGGGATTGAAACCGCAGGCCCCGCCCGCGCGTGTCAGGGGGGAGCGCGGGCGTCAGAATGACGCGATCTCCGAAAGGGGATTGAAACCAGTATGGCTCGCGGCGCATATTCGCGCCGCAGACGACCCAGACGTCAGAATGACGCGATCTCCGAAAGGGGATTGAAACCTCCCGCACGTGCGGGAGGACCTAAAACAGGGGGACGTCAGAATGACGCGATCTCCGAAAGGGGATTGAAACTTCCTCATCGCTCAGCGGAGCGATGCCGGCCTCTCGGCATTGGCGCTCAGTCAGAATGACGCGATCTCCGAAAGGGGATTGAAACGCCACCGAGTACCTGCGGCGCATCGCCGCCGAGTGGCAGTGTCGGTCAGAATGACGCGATCTCCGAAAGGGGATTGAAACCCACCATCCGATGAACCAGTCATTGCTTGGGTAGGTACTGGGTCAGAATGACGCGATCTCCGAAAGGGGATTGAAACCTCGCACTCCCCAGCCGCTGGCCTCGGCTGTATATACGTCAGAATGACGCGATCTCCGAAAGGGGATTGAAAGCAAACACTGAGCATACCCGGCAATGTCCACACGATTGTCCCGTCAGAATGACGCGATCTCCGAAAGGGGATTGAAACGATCCGCCATACAGCGACGTGGAAGTCACGGCGGTGATGAGTCAGAATGACGCGATCTCCGAAAGGGGATTGAAACATTCTACCATTCAACCAACTACTTGGAGGATTGAGTCAGAATGACGCGATCTCCGAAAGGGGATTGAAACGCAGGGCGTTATACGCCCGCAGGATAACGTCAGCGGATTCCGGCTGTCAGAATGACGCGATCTCCGAAAGGGGATGGAAGCCCGCTTCTCCGGGGGCGCCGGGCGCTGGCTTGACGGCCTCCGGCCAGTGTGCTTTCATGGCCGCCAACGGTCGGAAGGTCGGCGCGGGCGCGTCGAAGACCTGCCTTTCGGCTGATGGAGTATGCCATGCTGTCTCGATCGCCCGCCCGCCGGCCTCATCCGGCTTCCTCCCGACACGCGGCCGCCGCTGAGCCCACGCGCTCGCGGCCGACTGCGGCCGGCACGGCCCTCCAGCGCGCCCAACGCAATCCCGCCTCGCTGACCCCGGCTGATCTCCTCGCCCTGCAGAGGGCCGTCGGCAATCAGGCCGTCGGACAGCTCCTGGAACAGGTCCGTGCGGGTGCACCTGCCCCGACCGAGGCCGACCCGACCCCATCGGTGGTCCAGCGCCTTCCCTATGCCGCGCCCTACTCCCTCGGCCAGACCCGGCGGATCCTGAACGAGAGCGAGGGGCGCGGCTCCCCGGTGAACAACCAGGCCGGCCACCCCCGCCAGCACGTCGGGAACTGGGAAAAGGCCGAAAAGTACGCCGAACAGCAGAGCCGAACGAAGAGCGTCTTCACCAGCACCGAGGAACAGGATAAGGCCGTCCAGAGCGCCCTGAGCTCGGCCAGCGGGCAGGCCGCGCTCGGACAGCTGGACGTGACCCCCAATGCGGCAGGCCGCCAGGTGATCGCCAGTGTCGCCACGGAGCCAGTGGACGTCAAGGTGGTGCGCGCAAAGAAGAAGAAAGGCGCGCCGCAGGGGCAGGTGAAGAGCTGGACCTACCAGAACGGCAGGGCACAGCGGATTACCATGGTGGTGGATTCCATGGGCACCGGCCAGAACGGCGATATCCACATCCAGACGGCCTACCCGGTGCTGGACTGATCCAGCCGGTGCGCGGCGGGAGGGTCCACCGCCGCGCTCGCCCGCACAGAACGGCGGGATGGTTGACTTCTCGTGGCCTATAGTCCAGGCTATCGGACGCCGACTATAGATGTCCGAGGAGCAGACGATGCCCGAGCCAATTCCTCCGGATCTCGCCGCCGCCCTGCGCGTGCCCAGCACCGCAACCCTGACCAGCATCCTCGCCCGCCGCGGCCTGCGCAATACCTTCCTGACCGGCGTGCGGCCCCTCGTGCCCGGCACGCGCCTGGTCGGCCAGGCCTTCACC
Source organism: Chloroflexota bacterium (assembly GCA_019690095.1). Classification (GTDB taxonomy): domain Bacteria; phylum Chloroflexota; class UBA6077; order FW602-bin22; family CADDYW01; genus JADGGD01. Next base: position 984 of record JADGGD010000279.1, on the reverse strand, counting down.
CTCCGCTACATCCCCGCCCGGGAGGACCTCGACCATACCGGCACGGTGGATAACCTGACCGATCCCCAGCGCGTTGCCGTTGAGAGTATCGGCCCCGGCGATGTCCTGGTCATTGACGCCCGCGGCGATGTCCGCGCCGGCACCCTCGGCGCAATCCTGGCCACCCGCATGCGGTGTCGGGGCGCGGCCGGCGTGGTGACCGACGGCGCCTTCCGCGACTCGCCCGCGGTCGCCGCCTCCGGCCTGCCAGCGTACGCACGCGCCGCCCACGCCGCGGCGAACAAGACCGTCCACCATCCCGCCGATCTCCAGGTGCCGATCGCCTGCGCGGGCGTCGCCGTCTACCCCGGCGATATCCTGGTTGGCGATGATGAGGGGGTGGTGGTTATCCCGCGCCACCTCGCCGCTGAGGTTGCCGCCGAGGCGGTGGAGCAGGAGCGGCTGGAGGAGTTCATTATGGAAAAGGTCCGTGCCGGCGCCAGTATTGTTGGCGTTTACCCACCGGGCGAGGCCGTGCTGGCCGAGTACCGGGAGTGGCTCCAGCGCCGCGGCGCCCAGCCGACGTAGCACGGCCGGTCGCGATACCTCCCCTGCAGGCGTTCCGTCTCCCGGGGCGATGCGGTACAATCCCGGCGCCCGGCGTCCGCACGGGCGCCGGGTACGCATCCGCCACGAGTGGAGGAAAAGCGTGAGAGCGGCAGGCGCGGCCCAGGAGCGGCGCCTGATGATCGACGCGGGCGGCCGCGCGGATGAGGCATCACCGGCCGCGGCCGCGTGCGAGGACCGCCCGCGGCAGACCAGTACCCTCCGCGATTGGCCGGACGGCAGTCCGCCGCCCGAAGCGGCGCTCGCCAGTACCCGCGCAGGTGCGGCGATGATCTGTACGGCGGTCACGGCATCGCCGACCGGCCGGGTGGTGAGTACCGCGGGGAGGGGCAAAGGGGCGGCTGTGGGGTCGCGAGCGTGAAGACCGCGGCACTGATC
>JADGGD010000278.1 GCA_019690095.1 Chloroflexota bacterium | reverse complement strand
TTTTTTTTTTTTCGTCCCCGGCGCCGGCCCCGGCCCCCGCCACCGCCAGGGCCGGCTGTCCTGTGCTGGACGGGACAGCAAGCCGATGCTTGCCGAGCCGGGGTGCTAATGCTAGAGTGGCGATTGGTAGGGCCGGAGTGCGGCAGAAACCGGCGACGTCAGGCCAGGGCGAGGATGTCCGTGATGGGAGGGATCACGATTGCCTCCACCTTCGATCCCGATGCTGATCTGGTGCTGTTCGAAGGTGACTGCCTCGACCTTCTCGCAACCATCCCCGATGGTCAGGTTCGCCTCGTCGTCACCTCACCGCCGTACAACCTCGGAAAGCCCTACGAGCCTCGCCTGGACCTTCCTGTCTACCTCGCCCAGCAACGGCAGGTCATTCAGGAGTGCGTGCGCGTCCTCACCCCGGATGGGAGCCTCTGCTGGCAGGTCGGGAATCACGTCCTCAACGGGGAGATCATTCCCCTGGATACGCTCCTCTACCCGATCTTTGCCGCGCACGGCCTTCATCTCCGCAATCGGATCATCTGGCACTTCGAACACGGTCTCCATGCGACGCGGCGATTCTCCGGCCGCTATGAGGTCATCCTCTGGTTCACCCGGAGTGACTCGTACATTTTTCACCTGGATCCGGTCCGGGTGCCGCAGAAGTATCCGAACAAGAAGCACTTCAAGGGGCCAAAGCGGGGGCAGCCCTCTGGTCATCCGCTTGGGAAAAATCCGGGAGATGTCTGGATTATCCCGAATGTGAAGGCGAATCACGTCGAGAAGACGATCCATCCGTGCCAGTTTCCGGTCGAACTGGTGGAGCGGCTGGTGCTCGCGCTGACTGATCCCGGGGATCGGGTACTGGATCCCTTCCTCGGTGTGGGGACGACGGCGATTGCCGCCCTCCTCCACGGCCGCCGCGCGATCGGCGCGGAGATCGTCCCAGCGTACGCGGCCGTGGCCCGGGAACGGATTCGCCTTGCCGAGCAGGGGCGTCTTCGGATTCGACCGATGGAGCGGCCGGTCTATGACCCGAGAGCTCCGGGGCCCGTTGTGCCACCCCGGGTTATCCGCCTCGTGCCCGCGGCCAGTCAGGGTGCAGCAGGCTCTGGTGAGGGATGCCTGGAGCGCCGTGCGCGGGAGCCGACGTTAGGGGATGGATCGGATGCTGGCGGGATCTCGCATTCTGGATCGGATCGTGCTATACTTTAGCTGACCGCGGGCGGGAGTGGTGCAGCGGTAGCACATCTCCTTGCCAAGGAGAAGGTCGCGGGTTCGAATCCCGTCTCTCGCTCCTGATAGAAGGGCGCTGCTGGAGATTTCTCCAGCGGCGCCCTTCTTGCCTTTTCGGACCTGGTCAGGGAGCAGCCAGCTGTCGCTCTAGCTCAGCCGGGTCTGTCGTTGGGAGCTGACAGGAAAAGTTCTGGCAGACGTAGGCCGTAGCCCTGCCCTGTACGATTGGCCGCTCCTGCAGGAGTGGAATGCTCTCGAGTGCGGCTGGGTCACCCGGCCGGGCCAGCGCAACGGTCAGATGGGGCCGGTAGCGGCTGTCAACGACCGCACGCAAGGCGCGCGTGTCCGGAGCGGTAGGATCGCCGATAATCGCTACCTCGCGCGGTGGGGCGAGGTACAGGTCCAGGGCACAGAGAAGACGCCCGAAGGCGACCGGGTGCTCGGCCATGGGCTCGGCGAGCGGCGTGAGGATCCGGCGTGCGCGCTGGCGGAGATCCGCATCCCCCAGGTAGCCTGCCAGACGCAGCATGACCTCGGCCGCGGCAGAGTTGCCGGCGGGTATGGCGTTATCGTAGAACTCGCGCGGCCGTGCGACGAGCGGCTCGTGATCGTGGCTCGTATCGTAGAAGCCGCCGATCTCATCATCCCAGAACCAGCGCAGCATCGCCTCGACCAGCCGCTGTGCTTCGACGAACCAGCGTGGATCGAACGTTGCGGTATACAGGGTGAGGAGCCCATCGGCGAGGAAGGCGTAATCCTCCAGGTAGCCGTTCAGCTTCGGGATGCCACCGGTGCAGGTCCGGAGCAGGCGACCGCCGACCTCCAGGCGAGACACGATAAACTCGGCCGCGCGTACGGCCGCGGCGCAGTAATCCTCGCGCCCCAGGACCCGTCCCGCCTCGGCCATCGCCCGGATCATCAGACCGTTCCAGGCAGTGATGATCTTCTCATCCCGCGCAGGAGGAACGCGCGCCGCGCGTCGGGCAAGGAGTGCCTGGCGGCCGCGAGCGATCACGTCGGCAACGGTCTCGGCGGGGATGCCCAGCTCCCGCGCCACCCCCTCGGGGTCGCGAGCTTGATGCAGAATGTTCTTCCCTTCGAAGTTCCCGGGCTCGCTGACCCCAAAGACACGATTGAATACCTGGGCGTCTTCTGGGCCGAGGACCTCGGTGATCTCGGCAGCCGACCAGAGGTAGAATCGTCCTTCTTCACCCTCACTGTCGGCGTCCTGGGTGGCATAGAAGCCGCCTTCTGGGTCTGTCATCTCACGTCGGACATAATCGAGCGTCTCTTCAACAATCTGTCGGTAAAGCGTGCGGCCAGTGATCTGGAAGGCGGCCAGATACACCCAGGCCAGCTGGGCATTGTCATAGAGCATCTTCTCGAAGTGCGGCACCAGCCAGGTCGCGTCGACGGCGTAGCGATGAAAGCCTCCCCCGAGCTGGTCGTAGATACCGCCTCGTGCCATCCTCTGAAGGGTCAGCTCAACCATCGCCAGGGCCCGAGCATCGCCGGTGCGCACGTGCTGGCGGAGCAGAAACTCCAGTACCATGGGTTGGGGAAACTTGGGCGCCCGGCCGAACCCTCCGTGGATGGGGTCGAAATGGTTAGACAGGGCTGTCAGCGCCCGATCGAGGATCTCCGGTGTCAGGAGGTAGTCCGGCGCCGGGTGGAGCCGACGGTCGCGCAAATACGCCGCAACCTGTCCCACGGTGGCCGCGACCTCCGACCGCCGGTTGCGGTAGGCGTCAGCAACGGCGGTGAGCACTCGTCGGAAAGAGGGAAGCCCCGGGCGATCGATTGGCGGGAAGTAGGTGCCAGCGTAGAAAGGCACGAGGTCCGGCGTGAGGAAGACGGTCATCGGCCAGCCGCCGCTGCCGGTCATGGCCTGGACGACATCCATGTAGATCGCATCCAGGTCTGGCCGCTCCTCTCGATCAACCTTGATCGGGACGAAGTGTTCGTTGATCAGCGCGGCCGTCTCCGGGTCTTCGAACGACTCGCGTTCCATGACATGGCACCAGTGGCAGGCGGCGTAGCCGATGCTCAGTAAGATCGGCCGGTCCTCCCGACGGGCCTTCTCCAGTGCCTCCGCGCCCCAGGGATACCAATCGACCGGGTTGAACGCGTGTTGGCGGAGATACAGGCTGGTCTCGTGGATCAGGCGATTGGCGCGCGCCATTGCTGCCTCCC
>JADGGD010000048.1 GCA_019690095.1 Chloroflexota bacterium | reverse complement strand
ATCATAGGCGACCTCGACGGTATAGCCCTCCTTGGTCAGGTACATGCGCGTCAGTTGAACGATGTTTTTCTCGTCATCAACGATAAGGACTGTACTCACGTCCCGCCTTTCGTCCACGACACGATCCGCTCGTACGCGCCGGTGTAAGTGATCGGCTTGGAGGAAACCGGCAGAACCAACGAGCCATCACTACTCATAATATACAGGTTCCACGTTCCGGTGCGATTTGATGCGAAGACAATCCACCGGCCATCCGGCGACCAGGCGGCACCGGCACTATCCACGGGCTCCCCACCTGCCGCGGAACCGTTCGTGAGGAAAGTGAGGTGACTGCCATCCGGCGCGATCACGCCGATATCCCAGTGGTCGTGGTTGAGATAAGTGAACAGGATACGCGACCCGTCGGGCGACCAGGCAGGTGTCGTGAACAGGAAGTCCGTGTTCGGGATCCGCGTCGCGGGCTGGTTCTCGCCGGCCCGGTAGAGCCCGTCATCTCCACGGAAGACAATCGTCCGACCGTCTGGCGACCAGGTGGGAGAATAGCTGTGATACGGCTGATTCGGCGGGAGCCAGGTCGAGTTGTCCTTCAGACGCACAACAACAACCTGATAGAAGTCCTCACGGGTCTGGTTATCCGGCTTCATGACAAAGCCATCGTACCGCCGATAGAAGGCGATCTGGCTGCCGTCGGGAGACCACACCGGCGCGCGCGTATCTGGCCCTTGATAGACCGGATGGGCATCTGAGCCGTCAGCATTCGCCACGTAGATGCCGGCATGTGGTCCCCAGACGGCGTAGGCGATCCTGGTGCCATCCGGTGACCAGGCGGGATCCATCCCGTGGCCAATGACGTGGGCACCTGAGCCATCCAGATTGCTGACCACAAGGTCACCCCCCGGCGCGGTCTGATACAGCAGGCGACCGTCAGACGGCACCGGCGTGACCGGACTCGCAGTCGCCGGCACCGGTAGAGTTGCACTGAGCGGGACCTTTCCGAGAACGAAGATGTACTCATCGCCGAGAAGGCCAAGCGATACCTGGTAGGGCGGCGGGAGTTCCGGGTGCAGCTCCATGCGCGCGCGCTGGAACCGCTGAATGATGAACCCCGACGGTCCCCGATACGGCTCGGAGGTCGGATAACCAAAGATCATCAGGCCACCGTGAGCGGTGAAGAAATCGCGAAACGCCCCGGACAGGGTATGGCCTGTCTGGGGGAAGTAGGTCTTCGTAGTATCGCTCGGCTTCGGAACCTGATCGGGCGGAATGGGCGGATCCGATGGTCCCATCACCGCATCACCGATCAACATAAGCTGAACATTGTACGGGGGTGGGTTCTCGGGCCATTTCTCCATGCGTGCCCGCTGGAAGTACTGTACCACCCGACCGTCACTCAGCATTTCCTCAGTCCGGGGGTAGCCGAAGATATCCACCCCGCCGTGCGCGGTGAAGAAATCGAGGAACTCGCCCTTGACCCAGTGGCCTGTCTCAGGAAAGTAGCGGGCTGATGGGGCGGCAGAGACAGCCGCCGCCGGGAACAGCACCACCGAAAGCAAGGCGATCACGGCACCAATAGAACATCCGAGCACCCGCACGATAATCCCTCCGCCTCACTCATAGCGCAATGCATCGATCGGGTTGAGCCGTGCGGCCCGCGCGGCCGGGTAGAAGCCGAAGAACAGTCCGATCGCGGCGCACACGCCAACCGCGAGCAGAATCGCCCCGGCCGAGATAACCGTCTCGAGATTCTGGCCATTCACCGTAATCCGGGTCAGTCCACGCGCGACCACCACGCCCAGCGCAATACCAAGCACTCCCCCGATCACGCTGACCACCATAGACTCGATAAGAAACTGGAGCAGAATATCCACCCGCCGTGCCCCGACTGCCCGCCGGATGCCGATCTCACGCGTTCGCTCAGTCACTGAAACGAGCATGATGTTCATGATGCCGATGCCCCCGACAACGAGCGAGATGCCCGCGATCGCCGCGAGCACAATCGTGAAGACGCTCGTCACCTGGACGAAGAACCGCAGGATATCGGCTTCGCTGGTGATCGTGAAGTCATCCTCGAGAACGTGGTGGCGCTGGCGCAGGAGTTCACCAATCCCCGCCGTTGCCGCGGGCACGGCCGACGGTGCCGACACCTGGACGTTGATCAGACTGACATTCCGCGCGCCGCGGGCCGTGACCTGAGCAAACAGGCGCTGCTGCATGGTCGTGAGAGGAATGAACACCTGATCATCCTCACTCCCGAAGCCGGTTGCGCCTTTGGGACGGGTCACTCCGATGACCCGGAAGTTCTGCCCCACGCTCCCGAATAGACTGATCTTCACCGTCTGATCGATCGGATCCCGATCCGGAAAGAGAGCGGCGGCAACGGTTGGTCCCAGCACGACCACGCGCAAGCGCGCGTCAAGGGCGTGCCGATCGAGGAACGAACCACTCTGAATCGCAAAGTTCCGGACGGCCGCATAAGATGGCGTCGTTCCGACGATACGCGTATTCCAGTTCTCGCGGCCTGCGATCACCTGACCAAACGTATCCAGCTCGGGGGCGACCGCCACTACCGGTAGATCCGCCTCCGCAATCGCGAGGGCATCCTCGTACGTCAGGGTAGGCTGGCTCCCCACCTGCTGCCGCACCTGCCCCTGGCGACGAGCGCCCGGCCGGATGAAGAGCAGATTCGTCCCGAGCGCTTCGACACTCGTCGTAACCTGCTGTTCCACTCCCTCGCCAACCGCAATGAGCGCGATGACTGCACCGATGCCGATGACGATCCCGAGGATGGTCAGGACTGCCCGCGATGTATTCGCCTGGAGGGCCCGGACGGCCACCCGGATACACCCGATCACGTCCACTGGACGACCTCGCGATCGGACTGCGGGGACACCCAGCGGATATCATCGTTGGGCTCATCGCGCATGATTTCCCCATCGCGAATCTGGATAATTCGTCGGGCGTGCGCGGCGATCTCGCGGTCGTGCGTGACCAGGATCACCGTCATTCCCCGCTCGCGGTTCAGCCGCTGGAAGATCCCCATAATCTCCTGGCTGGAGTGCGAGTCGAGGTTACCGGTCGGCTCATCAGCCAGGATCAGGCTCGGATGATTAACGAGGGCTCGAGCAATCGCCACGCGCTGCTGCTGGCCGCCGGAGAGCTCGCTGGGGCGGTGAGCCGCGCGATCAACCAGCCCTACCCACGCCAGCGCCTCGAGGGCGCGGCGCCGCCGGTCGCGCACGCCTGCGTACACCAGTGGAAGCTCGACCTGTTCGAGAGCAGTCATGCGGGGCAGGAGGTTGAACATCTGGAAGACGAAGCCGATCTTCTGGTTCCGGATCATCGAGAGCTGGTTGTCATCCAGACGGCTGACCTCCATACCGTCGAGGTAGTACACACCGGCGGTGGGCTGGTCGAGGCACCCCAACACGTTCATCAGGGTTGACTTTCCTGATCCCGATGGCCCCATGATCGCGACCAGTTCGCCCTGCTGAACGGTCAGCGACACCCCCCGGAGCGCCTGGATCACCTGCGAGCCGACCCGGTAGACCTTCGTCAGGGCGTGGGCAACGATAACCGGGACGCCCTCTCTCTGCGGCCTTTCTTCCTGCCCTCTATTCACCCCACCGGCCCTCTGGCACGTCGAGAGCGAGCGTTCTTGCGAGATCGCCTCTCGCTCCTCGGGGCCGTTCGATCGGCTATCTCTGGCCCCCGGCGAACGGTGGCAGCACCGCGGTGGTGACTGGCATGACCACGGCATCACCCTCTTTCAGACCGCCCAGGATTTCGCTCAACTGGTCCCCCACGATGCCTACGGTCACCTCGCGCGTCACGAGGCGACCGCCCTCCAGGACCGTCACCACATGCCGATTACCATCACTTCGGATGGCGCGGTTGGGGACCAGGAGCGCACTCTCCTTCCGCGCGTAGATGATATCGGCATCACCGGTCATGCCGGGTCTGACCCCGGCTGCATCCCGCAGGAGGATTGTCACAACATAGGTCGCGACACCCTGCTGTACTGCAGCACTGGGGGCGATCGCCGCCACTGTCCCCTGGAACGTCTTGCCCGGCAGTGCTTCAAAGGTCACCGCCGCATTCTGACCGACCTGAACGTGGGCGATATCGGTCTCATCGATGCTGACATCCAGATGGAGATTACTCGGATCAACCAGTGAGACGACTGGCGTTCCGGCGCCGGGGGATACCATCTCGCCCACGTTCACCGACACTGCGCTGACAATCCCATCGAACGGGGCCCGTAGCGTCGCCGACTCGAGGTTGTATCGGGCCAGGTCGAGCTGTGCCTGTGCCTGATCGACCGCTGCGCGCGCCGCATCGAGGTCAGCGCGGGTGTACGGAGAACGTTTCAGCGCGAGCTGTGCTTCAGCTTGCGCCACCGCGGCGCGCTGCTGATCAATATCAGCCTGGGTGTACGGATGTCTCTTCTCGTCCAGGGACTGCTGGGCCTGGACGACCGCCGCCTCAGCCTGGGCGATCTCATCCGGGAGCGGACCGGCCTGGAGCTGCTTCAGCCGCGCCGTCGCGCTGTCGAGCTGAGCCCGTGCACTTGCCACCGCCGCCTTCGCCGCTGCCACGTCCTCCGGCTTCGCCGGCTGCTGCACCTGGGCCAGCTTCACCTGAGCCTGCTGGAGAGCGGCCTCGTCCGCCGCGACCGTGGCATTGGCCGCATCACAGAGGTAACGCGGGTTGACCGGGTTACAGCTTCCATCACGGCTGATCTGTGCTGACCAGAGCGCATCCCTGGCCTGGGCAACGGCAAGACTGGCCGCCTGAACAGCAAGCGGGTCTGGTGGACGCTGGAGGTTAGCCAGATTCGCCTGCGCACTGGCCAGCGCCGCCCGGGCCTGATCGACTGCCGCCTGCGCTGCTGCCAGATCGGCTGGCAGACTTCCGCCCTTGAGTTCGTGGAGTTTGGCCTGCGCGCTCGCGAGGGCCGCCTCAGCCGCCCGAACCTCCTCAGGACGTCCGCCTGCAAGCATTGCCGCGAGCTTCGCCTTTTCTGCGTCGAGCTGGGCCTGCGCTGCCGCGATCTCCTCCGGCCGGCTACCCGACTGCACTGCCTCGAGTTTGGCCCGGGCACTGGCCAGATTCGCCTGGGCCTGCTCAACCTGGATCTCGAGATCGGTCGTATCCAGGCTGGCCAGGACATCCCCCTTGTGGACAGCCTGGCCGACCTGCACTGGTAGCGTGGCAACACGGCCGGCCGTCTTGAATGACAGCTTCGCCTGGGTGAATGGCGCAACCTGGCCGGTACTATTGACGACCGCGGTAATGGGGCCACGGATAACCCGGACAGTCGCAACTGGCGGCGCTGTGACCGCGGAGGGCCGAACAACGACCAGGTAGATCCCCAGTACGATCACCGCACCAGCCGCGACAATCACTGCCCAGAAAACGAACCGGCTGACCGGAAGACCAAGCGGTCCGCGCCCAATCGGGGAAGCCGCAGGCACCGAGGAGATCTGCATGACGCCGCACCCCAGCGATCACCACGGCAGGAGGTTCACCTGAGCGACGCGCCTCGGGGAGAACTGCGTGTTTCGTCCCCGTCTCCGCACCCGCCGCCGTGCGGCCTTCCTGCCGTCTGACACGGCTCGATTATAGAGAGCCGTCCGGGGTGGGTCAAATACATATAAAACGCTGAAGGTCCCGATCTGCTCCGTTCCATCGTGCGGGTTGCGGGTCCGGGGAAGGTGCGCGATAATCGACCGGGAGCCAGATGCTGCAGTAGCTCTGCTCGCAGCCAGCGAGCGATCCGGTGAGCCTGGAGGTTGAGTATGGGAATGGCCCGGGGCCCGCGGCCGCCCGGCGCGGCCTATGCGGGTCTGCTGCGAAATTACATCGGGGGAGAATGGGTCCCCAGCCAGGCGACTGAACAGCAGCAGGTCGTCAATCCTGCCACCGAAGAAGCGCTCGCCGACGTGCCGCTCGGCCATCCGGCGGATGTGGAGGCAGCGGTCGCCGCCGCCCGCGCGGCTTTCCCGGCCTGGCGCCAGACACCGCCCCGAGAACGGGTCCAGCCCTTATATCGCCTCAAGAGCCTGCTCGAGCAGCACCGTGAGGAGCTCGCCCGCCTGGTCACGACCGAGCACGGCAAGACGCTGGAGGAGGCCCGCGGGTCGGTCCAGCGGGCGATCGAAAACGTGGAGGTTGCCTGCGGCATCCCGTCGCTGATGATGGGGTATGGGCTCGAGGACGGCGCGGCACGGGCCATCGATGAGGAGGTGGTGCGGCAGCCCCTGGGGGTCTTTGCGGCAATCTGTCCATTCAATTTCCCGGCGATGGTGCCTTTCTGGTTCCTGCCGTACGCCGTGGCGACCGGCAATACCTTCATCATCAAGCCCTCGGAACAGGTGCCGCTGACCCAACAGCGCATCGCCGAGCTGATTGCGGAGGCCGGCTTCCCACCGGGGGTGATCAATCTGGTCCACGGAGCACGGACAACCGTTGACGCCTTGCTCGATCACCCGGCGATCACGGGAATCTCGTTTGTCGGCTCGACCCCGGTTGCGCGCTACGTCTACCGACGGGCCGCCGAGCAGGGCAAGCGGGTCCAGGCCCAGGGTGGGGCGAAGAACGTGCTGGTCCTGATGCCGGATGCCGTCCTGGAACAGGCGATTCCGAACGTGCTCGGCTCTGCCTTCGGCTCGGCTGGCCAGCGCTGTCTCGCCGGCTCGCTCGTGGTGACCGTGGCTGACCGCGGCGGCCAGCAGGCGAGCGCAATTGCTGAGGCCGCCCGGAGCTTGCGAGTCGGCAACGGTCTCGAACCGGGCGTGGATGTCGGTCCGGTCATCTCGGAGCAGGCCCGCGACCGCATCCTGGCGGCGATCCAGCAGGGGATCGACGAGGGTGCACGCCTCCGCGTAGATGGCCGGGGTGCGGCCGAGCGGCGGCCCGGCTTCTTCGTGGGGCCGACGGTCTTCGATCAGGTCACCCCTGCCATGACGATCAGCCAGACCGAGATTTTCGGCCCCGTTCTCGGAATCATCGCGGTGGATACCCTGGAGGAAGCTCTGGCGATTATCGAGGGGCTCCCATACGGCAATGCCGCCTCGATCTTCACGCGTGACGGCAAGGTCGCACGCGAGTTCCGCTACCGGGCGCCGGTCGGGAATGTGGGGATCAACATCGGTGTGGCCGCACCGATGGCCTACTTCCCCTTCGGGGGGCGCAAGGCCTCGTTCTTCGGCACCCTGCACGGCCAGGGGCGCGACGCGATCGCCTTCTTCACCGATCCTAAGGTCGTCATCATCCGCTGGTTTTAGGGACACTGGCCGCAGCCAGCCGGGCACGGCGGGCAGGGGAGACGTCCGGCGTTCGCCGCCGGTGCTGTTATAATCTCGGTGTGTTGGCACCAGATCATCCTCTGGCCGCCAACGACAGGCATACCGGCTCGAAGGAGTACTCAGCGTGTCCCAGCGCCAGCTTGTAAGCTACAGCTTCTACAAGGTCGATCGGTCCTGGCGGTTGCGCCCGGAGGACGAGCGTGCCGCTGACAAGAAGGAGTTCGTCGAGGTCGTGAACCGTCTGGCCGATGAGATGCTCATCCGCACGTATACCACCGTCGGAACGCGCGGCGATACGGATTTTATGATCTGGCGGGCGACCGAGGATCCCGCGCTTCTGACGCGCGCCGCCGCGGATATCAACCACACTCGTCTCGCCCCGTATCTGACAATGCCATACCACTATCTGGCGATGACCCGGCGTTCGATCTACGTCACCCGCCATCGCCACCCTGGTCAGGAGGGGACGCGCACGCGCCTGCGCCCGAGCGGGGCCCCGTATCTGATCGTCTATCCATTCGTCAAGACACGACCGTGGTATATGCTGCCGCTTGATGAGCGGCAGAAGATGATGGATACCCACATCGAGGTCGGGCATAAGTATCCTTCGGTGAAGATCAATACCACCTACAGCTTTGGTCTCGACGACCAGGAGTTCGTCGTGGCCTTCGAGACCGACAACCTGGCGGACTTCCTGGATCTGGTTATGGAGCTGCGCGAGACGGCCGCCAGTTCGTACACCCTGCGCGATACCCCGACGTTTACCTGCCAGAGCATGGATCTCGCCGAGGCCCTGGAGCTGATTGGCTGATGCGATTCGGTGCACACGTCTCGATCGCCGGCGGGCTGGAGAAGGCGATCGAGCGCGGGCTTGAGATCGGGGCAGACTGTCTCCAGATCTTCGTGGCAGCGCCGCAGCGCTGGCTGGAAGTCCGCCATTCCGATGCGGCGGTCCAGCGCTTTAAGGAAGCCCGCACCAGTGCCGGGATCGGGCCGATCCTGGTGCACGGGCCGTACCTGATCAACCTGGCATCCGCGAACCCGGACCTCCGCCGCCGGTCCGTCGAGGCACTTGTCTCGCAACTCAGCTGGACCGACCGCCTGGAGGCCATGGGGCTGGTATTCCACGTCGGATCATTTGGCGAAGAGGCACGGGAGATCGGCATGCAGCGCGCGGTAGACTGCCTGCGCGAGATCCTCGAACGCGCCGAAGGCCGCGCACCGCTCCTGCTGGAGACAACGGCTGGTGGGGGAAACAGTATTGGGGGGCGTTTCGAGGATCTCGCTGAATTGATCGAGCGGCTCGACGGTACACCGCGGCTCCAGGTATGCCTCGATACGTGCCACGTGTTCGCCGCGGGCTACCCGTTCACGACACCGGAAGAGATTAGCGCGACGTTAGCCGAGTTCGATCGGCACATCGGTCTGGATCGGCTCACCGCGCTCCATCTGAACGATTCCCAGGGGAAACTCGGCTCCAAGCGCGATCGGCACGCCAACATCGGAGATGGCTTCATTCGGCGGGAAGGGTTCCACGCGATTGTCAACCATCCCCTCCTCCGTCACCTGCCGGGGTTCCTCGAGGTCCCGGGTCTCGACGGAAGCGGGCCAGACGCGGAGAACATCCGCCGCCTCCGGGGGCTGTGCGACGGCTGACCCTGCTTCGCGGCGGATCTATTCCCACCCCGCTGGACGGCAGGGATAGCAGACGCGCCAGCCGGCCGCGCTACGACTCATAGCCGTCGGGATGTGAGCGGTGCCAGGCCCAGGCCGAGGCGACAATCGATTCGAGGTCGGCGAACTGCGGCCGCCAGCCCAGGCGGCTCATTGCCCGGCGCGGGCTGGCGACGAGGATCGCCGGATCCCCCGGTCGGCGCGCCGCTGTACAGACCGGAATCGGATGACCGGTAACTCGTCGGCAGGTCTCGATCACCTCGCGGACCGAGAAGCCAGTACCGCTCCCCAGATTGAACGCCTGGACCGGCGACTCATCCATGCCCGCGGCTCCGTCACCAGTCAGCTGGATCGCCAGGACGTGCGCCTGGGCAAGGTCAGCGATATGCACATAGTCGCGGATCGCCGTCCCATCTGGGGTCGGGTAATCAGTCCCGAAGACCGAGAAACAAGGGGACTGGCCAAGCGCCACTCGTAGGATGAGAGGGATCACGTGGGTCTCGGGGACGTGGTTTTCGCCCAGGCGGTCCGTCGCGCCAGCCGCGTTGAAGTACCGAAGGAATATCACGCGCAGGCCGTGAGCGCGGGCATACCATGCCGCAGCCCGCTCGACAGCCAGTTTAGTCTCGCCGTACGCGCTCGCAGGCGCAAGCGGGTCATCCTCCTCGATCGGCACGCGAACCGGCTCACCGTAGACCGCCGCGGATGAGGAGAAGACCAGGCGACGAACGCCCGCGGCCACCATGGCATCCAGGAGATTGATTGAGGTCAGCACGTTATTGCGGTAGTACTTGCCTGGATCGACCATGGACTCGCCCGCCTGGATCGAGCCCGCCGCGTGGATGACTGCATCAACCCGGGACCGACGGAGAACTGCCTCGATCGCCGCGCGGTCCGCCAGATCCTCCACCACCAGCTCGACCTCTCGTCCGGCCAGCGCGGCGCGGTGACCGGACGAGAGGTTGTCGAAGACAGTCACGGAGTAGCCAGCTGCCAGCAGCGCCTCCACCACGGCACTGCCCACATAGCCGGCTCCTCCCGTGACCAGGATCCGCTCATTCATCGGCGCACCGCAAGGGTCACACGATGGCCGTCAACGCTGACAAGCTCACGGTAGGCATCCGGCGGAACCGTACCGCGGACCAGTTCACGAGAAAGCGTCTCGGATTTCACGTAGTCACCAAACCGGTCGAATACCTCCACGATAGTCGGATCCGAGGTCTCGAAGTACGTGCTGATGCGATCCTCAATGTTGAAATCTGCCGCTTTCCGCATCGTCTGGATCCGGTGGACAAGCTCGCGGGCGAGGCCCTCCTGGATCAGCTCCGGCGTCAGGGTCGTGGTCACGGCGACAGCGAGCCCCTCTTCCGCCGCCACGCTGAGACCCGGTCGGTCCTCAACCCGGACCTCGATCTCCTCGGGAAGCACAGTATACCCATCCACAGTCACCGGCTTCCCCTCTGCCACCGCGCGTGCGACCTCAGCTGCGTCGGCCCGGCGGAGCGCGTCCATCACCCGCGGGGCTTCGCGCTGGTACTTCGGGCCGAGCATCTGAGGCTTCCCCTTGACCGTATGCGTGACGAGCTCGCCCAGATCCTCAACAAAGCGCACCGTTTTGACATTAAGCTCGTCCTGGATCTGCGCGGCCAGCCGTTCCAGGGCCGGACGCTCGGCCGGATCAGCCGGCTTCACCAGCATCTCAGCCAGAGGCTGGCGTACCTTCAGTGAAGCCTTGCTCCGTGCGGCCCGCCCCAGCTCAATCACCCGACGGACCAGCTCGGTATCTCGCAGGATCTGCTCGTCCAGGAGCGCCGGGTTTGCCTGCGGATAGGGGTGAAGATGAACGCTCACCGGCGCGTTCTGATCTACCGACCGGACCAGATTCTGGTACAGCTCTTCCGCCAGGAACGGGATAATCGGCGCGAGCAGCTTGGCCGTTTGCACGAGCACATCGTACAGCGTCTGGTAGGCTGCGGCCTTATCCTCATCCGCTTCGCTCTTCCAGAACCGCCGACGGCTCCGCCGCAAATACCAGTTCGAGAGATCATCGAAGAACTCCTCGAGCCGACGGGGAGCCTCGGCAGGCCGGTAACCGCCGAGCGCCCGGTTGCACTGCTCCGTCACCTGCTGGAGCCGGGCAAGAATCCAGCGATCGAGCGGCGACCGACGGTCCACGGGGATGCGGGGCGCGAGCGGATCGAAGTGGTCGATATTGGCATAGGTAACGAAGAAGGCGTATACGTTCCAGAGCGTCAATAGCTTGCGGCGCGTATCATCGGCGAGGCCGTAACCGAAGTTCAGGTTCGCCTCGGGGTTCGCGGAGCAGTACATCCAGCGCATTACGTCGGCTCCCATGCGCTCGACCGCATCCCCAAACGAGATGGCATTCCCGGCGCTCTTGTGCATGGGACGCCCGAACTCGTCATACACCTTCTCGTAGACGAACACTCGCTTGTACGGCGCCCGTCCGACCAGCGTCACGCTCATGAACAGGAGCGAGTAGAACCAGAGCCGGATCTGCTCACGCATCTCAACAACCAGATCCGCCGGGAACCACTTCTCCCAGTACGGTCGGTTCGTCAGGTAATCAAGCGTGGAAAATGGCACGATCCCCGCGTCGAGCCAGCAGTCACCAACCTCCGGCACCCGCTCGGCCACCGCACCGCACTGCGGGCAGGCAATCTTCACGGCGTCGATCCAGGGGCGATGCAGCTCGCGCAGCTGATCAAGTCCACTCACGGCAAGCCTTGTCAGCTCCGCCCGCGAGCCGATCACCGTGAGGTGCCCCTGATCGCAGATGTAAAACGGAAGCGGAAGCCCCCAGTAGCGCTTGCGCGAGATGCACCAGTCCCCCATGTTATTCAGCCAATCTTCCATCCGCTTTCCCGCCCAGTCCGGAATCCATTCGACCGTGCGGGCGGCCGCGATGAGCTGGGGGCGAATCTCCTGTGCCGAGATGAACCACTCATCCACGAGCTTGAAGACTAGCTCGGACTGACACCGCCAGCAGACGGGGTAGCGGTGCGTGTACTCCGCTGCTGCGTAGAGCAGTCCCCGCTGGGCCAGATCATTCACGATCGGTTCGGCGACTTCACTGACGTTGCGACGGCTGAGCCAGTCGAACCCGTCGAAGTAGTTGCCCGCATCATCGATCGGTACGATGACCGCGATGTCCTCGGTCTTGCTCAGTTCATAGTCCTCGGCACCGCAGCCTGGTGCGATATGGACGATTCCTGTTCCCTCTGTCTCGGAGACATCCTTCCACCCAATGATCCGATGACTGACCCCGCGCTGGACCGGCAGCTGGGCATACGGCGCGACGTAGGTCAGGCCGATCAGCTCGCTCCCCTTCAGCGTCCGCTCGATCGTGTAGGGCCCCCGGAGCATGCCGAGGGTATTCTTCCCGAGGTAGTAGATCTCTCCGTCCTGACGAACTGCCACGTACTCAAGATCCGGATGGACGGCGGCGGCGGTATTGGCCGGGAGCGTCCAGGGCGTTGTCGTCCAGACAAGGATAAACTCCCCGGGACGACCAATCAGCGGCAGCTTGATCGTGACCGATAGGTGCGTCATCTCCCGATAGCTGTCGATCAGTTCGTGCTGGGAGAGGGAGGTCCCGCAGCGGGTACACCAGGGCATTGAGCGGGCGCCGCGGTACAGCCAGCCCCGCTCGTGACAGGTCTTCAGAAAATGCCAGATGTACTCGATATTCTGGTCAGTCATCGTGTAGTAAGAATGCTCCCAGTCCATCCACTGTCCCAGGCGGATAGACTGCTCGGTCTGCACACCTGCATAGGTGCAGACCCGCTCCCGGCAGCGATCGGCGAACTCAGCCAGTCCATATGCCTCGATCTCGCGCTTTGAGTTGAGACCGAGCTCCTTCTCGACCTCGACCTCGACCCACAGGCCCTGGCAGTCGAAGCCATTCTGGAAGCGCTGTTCCTTGCCCAGCATCGCCTGATAGCGCTGGAAGACATCCTTGTAGGTTCGGCCCCAGGCGTGGTGGACTCCCATCGGGTTATTCGCGGTGATCGGGCCATCCAGGAACGAGAAGCGCTCGTGCCCTGCGTTCTGCTGAACGAGGAGATCAAAGGCGTGCGTCTCTCGCCAGAGATCGAGGATCCGGTGCTCCATGGCGATGAAGTCAGGCCTGGTCGTAACCGGCTTAAACATCTGCCCTCCTTACCAAGAGACCCGTGAGCGACCGCTCGATCCGCGCGGTAATGGTCGCAGCCATAAAAAAAGCTCTCGTCTCCACCAGGGACGAGAGCCGCCAAGCTCCCGCGGTACCACCCTTGTTCGCCAGGGGCGCACTCGCTCTCGAGTCGGCGCCGGTGTGGCGCGAACCCGCGTCGCGGATAACGGGCGACGACTCCGGCCCGACCTACTGCACGGGTTCTCCACCCCGGGTTCAGCCGGGCAGCTCGGGAAGGATTTTCAGCCGAGACCGGCGCCCGGTCGCACCATCCCCGGGCTCTCTGAAGCCAGCGCATCGGCCTACTCGTTCCGTCTTCGCCGTTGCCTGGTCGCCTTGAGGGTCTGCTTCACGCATGCATCTAGCGTGGCAATTGCAGATCCTACCGGTCCGGGACCGAGCTGTCAAGATCAGCTGAGGGAAGCGGCTGATCTGGCAGACCGTGCTGCCGCGCATACTGCTCGCCGAGCAGGCGGAGCTGGACGCGGAAGTATCGCCACGGCAGGTCTGTCCCGGGGATCGTCCCATCACGATCGTACTCCGGATGGTACTGCATGATCGCTGCCTGGAAGCGCTGGGTCCAGAGCCCTTCCCACAGCCTGGGTTCCTCCATCGGGTAACCAAACGTCGCCACACCACCGTATCGGTCGAAATAGTCCTTGAAATAGATCGGCTGACCGGAGCGGGTGTAATCGGCGACGAAGTGGCCGAGGCCAGTGGGCTGCCCCGGTGTGAATGGGAAATACTCCCACGGACCCGGCGGCGCATCATTCACGTCCACTGGAGGATCCGCGCCGGGCCACAAGGCATCTGTGAGCAGGCGCACCTGGATCCGGTAGGGAGGTGAATTCTCCGGGTGCCACTCCAGAACAGCGCGCTGGAAGTACTGGACTTGCAGCCCCGGTACGACCGGATCCGGAATCACGCCGGTCAATGGGCGACCGAGCACTTCAAACGACCGGCCGCTCCCGAGCGATGATGGAGGTGCTGGCCTGGCGGAAGCCTTCACCGACGACGGCGGAATGCCGGGCGAGTGGGCGATTGACGGCGACGGAGGAGAAGGCGAAGAGCTGACCGGGTGCACTGGCGCCCCGGCTGGGGCCGATCGGGTGGGCGCGGGGGGCGCCCGCCCCCCCCCCCGCGACGACGGTCCAGCGGAAGGCCGCCCGGTCGCCCGGCTCCCGAGCTCCAACACCCAGTATGTCCCGTAAGGAGAACCCGGACGCGCCGCATACCCCACACCCACTTCAGTCACCTGGGGAGACAGGATGTTGGCACGATGGGATGGGCTAGCCATCCAGCTCGCAACAACCTGTTCGGGCGATGTCTGGCCAGCAGCGATATTTTCGGCAAGATACGTCGCCCCGCGGTAGCCAGCCGCCAGGGCACGGCTGATGAACGTCGATCCATCTGGCCCCTGGTGGCTGAAGAATCCCTGATCGGCCATCTCGGCCGCATAGGCGCCTGCGGCGCGGGACAGCGCGGCGGAGACCGTCAGGGCAGGAAGGCCTGCCCGAGCGCGCTCAGCATTCACCAGGTCAGCAACCCGCTGGGTCGGCGTCTCAGCGACCGCGGGAACGACCGGCCCACTGGCGGTAGCAAGAATAAAGAGTGCAAGCACCAGCCGTCGAAGCATAACACCGACCTTCTCGGAACGTGATGGATGTTCCGCAAGCTAGGCCGGCGGCTCACCGTGGTCAATCGTCCATTTTGGCTAGGAATCGAACGAGCAGGACACGGGGAGGGAGACCGCCTCACGGCGACAGGCTCATGTGGATCCGCGGTCATCCCCGCAGGTACCGAAGACGTACCCGGCGGGTGAGACCGGATCAGAGAGCAGGGGAAGGAAGAAGCCACTCAGGCATAGATCCGCACGGTACCTGCGATAAGCGCCTCGGTGAGCGATTCGATCTCTGCGAGTTCGCGCTGAACAATCGCGGCGATCCGCCCCCGGAGCACAGATGGGCGGCACCCGCGTGCGTGCACTACGTGCACCGCTACCACTGCCGGATCGTTGACCGGTTGTCCGATCTGGCTACCGAGCCAGACGTAGACATCCCGAAGCCCCGGTATCTCCTGCTGAATCTGCCGGGCGAGGCGAAAGCTCAGGACATTGTAAAGCTTACCGACATGGCTGACCGGATTCTTGCCCGCCGCCGCCTCGGCAGAGGACGGTCGGTTCAGTGAGATCACGCCATTCACCCGGTTCCCCCGACCAACCTCGCCCGAGTCTCCATTTTCGGCGGAGGTTCCCAGGAGGCTGAGATACACGCCCGCTTCGGCAACGCCCGGCGCATCCAGGGTGTTCAGCGCCACATCGAGATGCGCCGGACGCTCCGGCAGTCCGTCGAGGTATGCCATGAGTGCCCTGGCGGCCTCCTCCTTCCGGCGGAAGTACTGATTCTCGCTCGTGACCCACTCAGCCAGGAAAGGCATTGCGATGGTCAGACGGAGCTGATCCTCAACCCGAAAAGCCATGACTTTGACATCCTCACCAGTATCCGGAAAGCCGGTCTTGAAGTCCGGCCCGTTGAGGAAGCGCTCGGTCGCCAGGACAAGATGCTCTGTTGGTGACAGCGGAGCATAGCCCACCGCGGCAGAGGTATCATTGGCCGGTGCTGGAATGCGGTCGGGCGGCACCGTCCGCTGAAGCTCCGGGGCACCCTCGCGGAGCTCGGCCTGAAAGATAATGTCGCGTCCCGGCACGATCCGCGGAAGGTTTGTCCGGAGCCAGTCACGCGCGGCGTCCTCCACAATCTCCGTGACCGGTATCCGGACACCCTGCCATTCGAAGGTCGCCCGATCGCCGAAGATGAAGCGCATAGGAGACTGGATCGTGCCGCCGCCGAACCATCGGCGAACGGCTCCCGCGGCCAGTAAGCCCTTATCGAGATTGAAGTGAAGCACACGCCCAAGACGGCGGCGGTATTCCTGTGCCAGCCGAACCGCGGCCTGCTCCGCGATCCCATCGCAGATGCTGTCCGGATGGCCGATCCCTTTTCGCTCCACGATCTCTACCGGCTGATCGGCCACGGCCGGACAGTCCAGGCATTCGACCCGGATCTCGACCACGATTGATCTCCTTCCCTCCCTCCACCGACGCCGCATCCCGCTGGAGCGGCGCAAAATTGGGACCGGCCGCAACCAGATCCGCCCATTCCGTGTTAAAGAACATAGTAGATGCCGCGGATTCCCGGACACCGCTGCCCTGGCCGGCTCCGGCCATATGGTCTCCGCGGCCGCAAGAGCACGAAAAGGATCACCAGCCATGACTCAACCGCGACGCGTGGCAGTGACCGGCCTCGGGGTCATTACGCCGCTTGGCATCGGGGCTGATTCCTTCTGGCAACACCTGCGCGCCGGGCAGAGCGGCATCACGCCGATCACCCGCTTCGACGCGACGGACCTGCCAACGCGGATCGCGGGTGCGGTTGACTGCTTCGATCCTGAGCCGATCATCGGCCGGAAGGAAGCGCGCCGGATGGACCGCGCAACCCAAATGGCGGTCGCGGCGGCACGCATGGCCATGGATGATGCCAGCCTCTCTGCGGAACGGTTCGACCCGTACAAAGTCGGGGTCTGTCTCGGCAGTGGCATGGGGGCCATGCTGACGCTCGAGCAGGAGATCGCAGGCTTCCTGTCGGGCGGGCTCCATCGCGTCAGCCCCCTGGTCGCACCAATGATGATCCCCAATATGCCGGCAGGCTATGTGTCGATCCATCTCGGTCTTCGTGGACCGATCCGTGCCCTTGCCACCGCCTGCGCGACTGGAAGTGACTGCATCGGCGAGGCCTTCGAGATGATCCGGGCGGGGCGGGTTCCTATAGTAGTCGCCGGCGGCGTTGAGGCGCCGCTTTCCCGCTTCGTCATCGCGGCCTTCGCAAGCTGTCGGGCGCTGTCACGCCGCAATGATGAACCGACCCGCGCGAGCCGCCCGTTCGACCGGGACCGCGATGGGTTTGTCATCGCTGAGGGCGCGGGCATCGTCGTCCTGGAGGATCTGGATCACGCGCAAGCACGTGGTGCCCGGATCTACGCCGAGATTCGCGGCTACGGCAGTACCGCCGACGCCTATCATCTGACGGCTCCGGATGCCACCGGTGAGCCCATGGCGCGCGCGATGCAGCTCGCCCTCGCCGAAGCGGGGTTACCCGCTCACGCCCTCGACTACATCAACGCTCACGGCACCTCGACGCCTCTCAATGACCGGTGCGAAACCCTGGCGATCAAGCGCGCTCTTGGCGCGCATGCCTACCGCCTGCCCATCAGCTCGACGAAGTCGATGACCGGCCATCTGATCGGCGCAGCCGGCGCGGTCGAGCTGATCGCGACCATCCTCTCGATCCGCGACGGCTTCGTCCATCCCACGATCAACCTGGACTGCCCGGACCCCGCGTGCGACCTTGATTACGTGCCGAACATCGGGCGGCCCCACCGGATCGCCTTCGCGATGTCTAACTCGCTGGCCTTTGGTGGACATAACGCAAGCCTCATCGTGGCCCATCCAGACGCCGTCTGATCTCCAACAGCCCCCGGAGGGTGCCAGAGTGGGTGGATCGCCATCGGGGCCCATCAGCCATTACGCTTCAGCGTCCCATTGCGCCTGGCAGCCCACTCCGCCCGGCCGAAGATAAAGACGCCAATCGGGATGCTGGCAAGGCCGATCGCCAGGAGCGGAACCAGAGAGGGTCCCAGCGCCAGCAGATCGGCCCCCTCCATGATGCTCCGGCGCATCCCCTGGAGCACGTAGGTCGCAGGGGAGACACGGGCGATCGCTCTCAGCCACCCCGGCAGGACTTCGATCGGATAATAGACGCCAGAGACGAGCAAGAGCCCTGCCTCCACCACGCGCGTCATCTGCGACCCCCGCTCGGTAAAGGTCAGGGGAAGGATCGCCGCGACGATCCCGAGGCCGACGAAGCTGATACTTCCCACCAGCAGGACAACCGTGGCACTCAGGAAGTTCGCCCGTCCGAGATCAAGATGGAAGAAGAGACTGACCACCGCCAGGATGACCGCCGTACGGAGCACGCCATAGAGAATGGCGAAGAGGACCGTTCCGACCATATGGGTGATACGGTGCACCGGCGCCATGAACGTGTACTCGATCGTGCCCTCCCACCGCTCCCAGGTGATCATCTCGCTGATCGCATCGAACACGACCGAGAGATAGCTCCAGACGAGCGTGCCGATGAGAAGATAGAGGACCAGATAAGCAGTGTTCACCTGCTGACCGCTGATCTCCTGCATCGCCGCGCCAATGAAGGTAACCGCGAGACTGTTCACGATGCTGTAGACCAGGAAGACGATCTCCCAGCCCCAGTAGCGGCGGGTCAGGTTGATATTGCGCTCGACAAACGCATAGGACGCCCGAAGCTCCTCGACAAGCGCGGCCACATCATCCTCCTCTTCAGCCGACCGGTTCGGCTTCGTCCTCTTCAAGCCGGTGGCCGGTCAGCCGCATGAACACATCTTCCAGGGATGCGCCCGGTCCTTCGCCGTGCACGCGCTTCAGCTCCGAGGGCACGGCATCGGCCACGATCCGACCGCGGTGCAGGATCGCCACCCGGTCGCAGAGGCGGTCTGCTTCCTCCATGTCGTGGGTCGTCAGGAGGATCGTGGCATCGTGCGTCGCACGCAGATCCAGGATCAGCTTCTGGACCTCCCGCTTCGAACGCGGATCCAGACCGGTCGTCGGCTCGTCCAGGAGGAGGAGAACCGGTGATGTGAGAAGCGCACGGGCAATAGCTACCTTCTGCTGCGTCCCCCGCGACATTTTCTGAAGCGGTTCGTGCACGCGGTCGCGGTCAAGCCCGAGCCGTTCGAGGATCTCTATGATCTGCTTCCTGGCCCGGCGCGCATCCAGG
>JADGGD010000047.1 GCA_019690095.1 Chloroflexota bacterium | reverse complement strand
GATCTCCATCGTCGGCTGATCAAGGTGAGCGTGCCGCCGCACGTGCAGCCCCGACGGGTCTCGGTGGATGCGATCGAGCACGCGCTCATCTACGAGGAGCATCCTGAGGTCGGGGCGATCGTGCACATCCATGCCTGGATGGAAGGGGTTCCCTCGACCCAGATGAATTATCCCTGCGGAACGTACGAGCTTGCCCGGGAGGTGTCGGCTCTGGTGCGCCAGGCACCGGATCCCTCTCAGACGGTGGTGGGACTGTTGAATCACGGTCTGACGATCACCGGTACGAGCCTGGAGAATATTTTCGAGCGGATCGAGGGGAAGGTGATCCCCCAGGTCCGGATGGTCTGAGATCTGGCGGGATGCAGATGAAGATCGGTGTGGTTTTTCCCCAGACCGAGATCGGCAGTGACCCGGCGGGCGTGCGGGAGTATGCCCAGGCGGTAGAGGATCTGGGTTTTACCCATATTGTCGCCTATGATCACGTGCTCGGCGCCAGCCCGGAGGGACGGGATTTCCCGATGGCCTATACCGATGCAAGTATGTTCCATGAGGTCATGACGCTCTTCGCCTACCTGGCTGGCCTGACCCGCCGGATCGAGCTGGTCACGGGCGTGGTGATTCTGCCCCAGCGGCAGACTGCTCTCGTAGCCAAGCAGGCGGCTGAGATCGATGTGCTCAGCGGTGGGCGGTTTCGCCTGGGAGTTGGACTCGGCTGGAATCCGGTCGAATATGAGGCGCTCAACGAGAACTTCCACAACCGGGGGCGGCGGATCGCCGAACAGGTGAGGGTACTGCGGCTCCTCTGGACGCAACCATTGGTGGAGTTCCACGGTACCTGGCACCACATTGATCGGGCGGGGCTGAATCCTCTCCCAATCCAGCGGCCCATCCCGGTATGGTTTGGAGGCATGGCCGAGCCGGCGCTCAAGCGCCTTGCACGCATCGCCGACGGCTGGATGCCGAATCGCAAACCTCCGGAGGGTTGGGCGCCCATCGTGGCTCGGGTGCGTGAGTACGTCCGGGAAGCCGGCCGTGATGTCGCGGCCTTCGGGATCGAGGCGCGGCTGAATACGGCGAACGCAACGCCGGAGCAGTGGCGGGCCGAGGCTGAGGAATGGCGCGCACTTGGGGCAACGCACCTCGATATCAATACGATGGGCGCGGGCTTAAGTGGGCCAACTGCCCACATCGAGCGGCTGCGCGCGGTGAAGGAGGCGCTCGGCTGCTGATCTGGCTGTCCAACGGGTATCTTATTCGCCCGCGATCAAACGTGGGAGGCGCGGCCACGGGAAATCGTAGCCGGCCATGAACTCCAGGAGCACCGGCCCGTCGGCGGCCAGGGCCCGGTCCCAGGCCGGGCCGATCTCGTCTGGCTCCTCGACGCGGATTCCCATCGCCCCGAACGCCTCGGCATAACGCGCAAAGTTGACTTCCCCAATCTCGGTCGCGTAGACCGGGCCACCTGCACGCGTCTGCATGTTGTGGATCATCCCGGTCTGGCCGTCGTGGTGGACAGCCATGACAATTGGAAGCTTCCACTGGCAGAGGGTGATAAAGTCACTCGAGGCCATCAGAAACGAGGTATCTCCCGCCAGGGCAATCACCTTGCGCCCCGGTCGGGCGAACGCCGCGCCTATCGCCGCAGGCAGAGCATAGCCCATCTCGCCCCAGGTGCCGGCCTGAATGTGCGACTCGGGCCCGTACACCGGCAGCTGGAGCGGTGCCCAGAGCTTGACGTTGCTGACATCGCTCACAATGATGTGATCAGGTGTCATCCGCTCGGCGAGTGCCTGGATTGCCAGACCGATATGCCAGGGCCGCGCAGCGGCGAATCGCTTCAATTCGGCGCTGAGTGCCTCGCGAAGCGTGCGGTTAGCCCGCGCACAGGCGGCGAGGGCCGCATCACTCACCGGCCGCCGCCGCACCCCTTCGGCGAGTGCCCGGAGGGTCGCGGCGAGTGAGGCCATCGAGGGGATCGCCGGGCCGGCAGCCGGATCAGGAGAATCGTCTGCCATCAGGCAGACCAGCTCGGCGCACTCGCTCGCCAGCAGGCGCGCGGCCTCGGTCCCCGGACGCACTCCGACCCCCAGAACGAGGTCTGATGCACGCAGGTATGTCCGTACCTCGGGGTGACTCGCATCTCCCCGATACAGACCGAGGTGGAGCGGATGCCCGGTTGGCATCGCCGCGTGGCCGTCCCAGGTATGAGCCACCGGGGCCCCAAGCGCCTCGGCCAGCCCTGGCAGGGCCGCGCTAACCGCGGGCCACCATGCCCCTTTCCCGGCGACGATTGTAATCTGCCGAGCGCGGTCAAGGCGGGCGATTAGTCTGTCCAGCCCTGCTGCCGGCACGGCCGGCGGGAGGACAGCCGGCGCGATGGACGGTACCTCGACCGGGCCGCCGTCGAGCACGTTGCGGGCGATCTCGACGTGCACCGGTCCGGGACGGCCAGAGACTGCCAGGGTAAAGGCCCGCGTCAGTGCATCGGCGACCTGAGCGGGGTCGGTGATCCGGACCGACCACTTGGTGACGCCGGCGAAGGCTTTCTGGAGCACGTCGGGATCATCCACGCCGTGGAAGCTCTCAAGATCAGCACCGTCGGGGACACCGCCGGAGATATGAATGACCGGTGCGCCCGCGGCGTAGGCGCCGGCGATGCCCGATAGCGAGTTGGTCGCTCCCGGTCCTGCGGTGACAGTGACGACACCGGGGCGGCCGGTGAGGCGTCCATACACCTCGGCGGCGATCGCCGCATTATTCTCGTGCTTGACCGTCACGTGGCGGATTGACGGGGCCACTGCCAGCGCCTCGTAAAGGCCGAGAATGTGTTCACCATTCAGGCCAAACACAACGTCGACGCCGTTTGCCGCAAGCACCGCGACGGCGATGTGGCCGGGTCGGAGCTGTCGGATCGTCGTTGTTGCCATCTCGTTCCTCCGCCGCCAGGATCACCCGGCGGCATTATAGCACCCTGTCGGGCGTAGTTGGCCCTTGTCGCAGGCTCGCGGTGATCGGCAGCAGACGGGTATAATTGGGCCGTATGGAAAGGTCAACCGTCGCGGTTCGGCGCTGGGCGGGACCGCCGCCCGATGAGCCGACGCTCCTCCGCGCCTTTACCGATCAGGGGCTGGTGCCGTATCGCTGGTCAAATGGACCGGGCGATGTCTATGCCGCGCACCGCCACGCCTATACCAAGCGCCTGCAGGTTGTCAGCGGGAGCATTCGTTTCGATCTCATTGAGCGCGGTGAGACGATCGAGCTGCATCCCGGTGATGAGCTTGTCCTGCCAGCGGGCGTCGTCCATGCCGCGGTCGTGGGCCCAGCGGGTGTTGTATGTCTCGAAGCGCACCAATCGGCTGGCTGATGCGTGCATCGGTCACTGTCTTGCGATATCCGTAACGATCTGCCGGGAGGATACATGCCGCGCTTCTCGATCCTGCCAGCCGAAGAGGGCTTCTACGACTGGTTCGAGAAAGGGGCAGCGAATCTGGTCGAGGCGGCGCGCCTGCTCAATGACCTGTTACACGATTACACTAACGTTCAGGCCAAGGTTGCCCGGATCACCGAGCAGGAGCACCACGGTGACTTCATCGTCCACGAGATCTACGACATGCTCCACCGCACCTTTATCCCGCCTCTCGACCGCGAAACGATCCAGCATCTGGCCGGAGCGGTCGACGACGTGGTCGATAACATCGAGGCCGCGGCGGACCTCATGCTTCTGTACAAGATTGACCGCCCAACGTCGCAGGCGGCGCGGCTTGGCGAGATTATCCTCGCCTGCGCTGAGCAGATCGAGGCGGCGATGCCCCTCCTGCGCAGCAAGAAGACCATCCCCCAGGTCCGCCGCCACGCGATCGAGATCAACCGTCTGGAGAACGAGGCGGATCAGGTGACCCGTGCCGGCATGGCTGAGGTTCTGGAGCACCGGGAGGATCTCTTCAACTTGATCCGCTGGAAGGAGATCTACGCCACGCTCGAGGACGCGACCGATCGGTGTGAGGATGTTGCTGATGGCCTGAACATCATCGTCATCGAGACGGCCTGAGGCCAGGAGATCGGCTGAGTGAACTCGGGGCTGACTGTCGTCTACCTCGTCGTCGTGCTTGGTCTGGTATTCGAGTTCATGAACGGCTTCCACGATGCGGCGAACGCGATCGCCACGGTCGTGGCCACGCGTGTTCTCAGTCCCTTCGCCGCCGTTCTGATGGCCGGCGTCCTGAACCTGGTGGGCGCGCTCTCCGGCACGGCGGTCGCCGTGACGCTCGGGAGCGGCATCGTTGATCCCCGGGCGGTCAGCGAGGTTACTGTAGCGGTGGCGCTCCTCAGCGCGACACTCTGGGATCTCATCACCTGGTATTACGGTCTTCCAACCTCCAGCTCGCACGCGTTGATCTTCAGCCTGATCGGCGCGGCGGTCGCGACCGGCGGCTTCTCAGTCATCGTGCTCAGTGGAACCATTAAAACAATCGTGGGAATCGTCTACTCGCCGGTTATCGGCGTGGTATTCGGCGGGGCGTTCATGCTGGCTCTCTACTGGCTCTTTCACCGATCTCGCCGATCGGTCGTGAGTGGTCTCTTCGGGCGGCTTCAGCTCCTTTCATCGGCCTATATGGCCTTCAGCCACGGCGGCAACGATGGTCAGAAGACGATGGGGGTGATCGCGCTCGCGCTCTTCACCGCCGGTCTGCTGGGGCCGCGGTTCTATGTTCCGTTCTGGGTCATGGTCGCCTGCGCGCTGGCCATGGGGCTGGGGACTACGCTGGGTGGCTGGCGGATTATCCGAACGATGGGGCATCGGCTGGTCAAGCTGGTACCGGTGAATGGCTTCGCCGCCGAGACCGCCGCCGGGACGGTGATCGAGATCGCGACCCGTCTTGGCGTTCCTATCTCGACCACCCACGCTATCTCTGGCACCATTCTCGGCGTCGGCATGGTCCACGGCCCGCGCAACGTTGGCTGGCAGGTCGCGGGCAACATTGTGACCGCCTGGATTCTCACGATCCCCGCCTGTTTCACCATGGGCTATCTGTTTATGCTGGCCCTGGCCGGTCTCGGATCGCTCGGCATCGGCCTTCCCCCGACGCGGTGACGGCGTCCATGAGTACACGGGACGGTCTCCCAGCCGAGGGGCTTCACCCGGGACGGCCCCCCCGCGCCAGGGCAATCGCTGGCCCACATCCGACGACTGTTCTGATACGGCTGAGTCTCCTGCTCGGCGCAACGGCAGGCTTCTCTCTGGGGCTGGTCCTTCTGGGGGCGGTCGTTCTCGGGCAGGCATCGGCGGTTCCCTGGGCCGCGCTTGCGCAGGTTCATGGTCAGGTTCAGGCGATCGGATTCGTCGCCCTCTTCATCCTGGGTACGGCCGCTCAGCTCCTGCCAGGCTTTCTTGCGTGCCCGCTCACTCGGCCCGGCCGGGTTACCCTCGGAGGAGGGCTGATTGCCGGTGCCATGGTCGTGCGGGCAGTTGCCCAGCCGCTCTGGCCCGGTCCCGCGCGGGTGGCTCTTCTCTGGGCCTCGGCGGCCGGTGAGGTCGTGGGTTTTGCCCTTTGTCTGGTGGTGTATGCCGAGCTAGCGCGGCAGACGATCCAGCCGCTCGATCGGTGGCGCGAGTTGGCGGCGGCTGGCTTTGGCTTCCTGGTCGTCAGTCTTATCGTGAACACCGCTGCAATCGCCTGGCTGGCCGGCGGTGCGCCTGTGGTTCCTGGTATGCTCGATGCCGCGCTGGTGCAGTTGCAGCTAGCCGGCTTCGTCGTCTTCCTCGTCTTTGGGGTGAGTCGGAAAATCCTGCCTCGCTTTCTCCTCCTACGGCCGCCGAATGATCGATTGATCAGCGCGGGGGGGATCGCCTATGGGAGCGGGGTTGCTCTGGTGGCAGCGGGCTGGTTGATGGCGTCCGTATCGCTGCCGGACTGGGTCGGCAGCGGCGCAAGCGCGGTCGGGGTCTGGCTGCAGCTGATGGGGACGATCCTGTACCTGGGTGGACTGCGATTGTATGAGCCGCCGGTCCGTCCCTCCGGCGCCCCGGCGGTCACCGATCCGGCCCGGCGGTGGATTCGGATAGCCTTCATCTGGCTGATCGTCGCCGACCTCCTCGCCCTCATCCCTGCCACCCGCGCCTTCCTGGGCGGACCATCGGTCGGCTTCTACGAGCTCACCGCTGAGCGGCATGCCCTGGCACAGGGCTTCATCGTCACAATCATCATCGCCTATGCTTCGCGTATCCTGCCGGGTTTTTCGGCCTGGGCGATCCAGCATCCACGGACGGTTGCGCTCATTGTCGCGCTGGTCACTGCCGGTGCGGTGGTGCGCGTGATCGGAGAACTTCTGACCGCATGGATTACGCCGGCCGGCGAGACGGTTGCCGGTGCTGGCGGTGCGCTTGGGGTAGCCGGATTCCTGCTATTTGCAGCGTTCCTGTTCAGGACCATCGGACGGATTCCTAGACCGTCGGGACGCGCGTCAGCGGCAGCATCTCGGTAGCGGGAACACACCATGCCGTGCCTTCGACGGAGTGATTGACGCGATCTTGGGAAAATGCCTATCTCGCTTCGTGCGCGGTCGGCTCCAGGCCGTGGAGGTAGAGATAGATCGCCTTCAGCTCATCGTCCGAGTAGGCTGCTGAGAGGGCCTGCCAGGGCATCTGGTCCGGTGCCAGCCGGTGGCCCTGGGGGTCCGTGCCGGTGCGGATTGTCCGGAGGAAATCGGCCTCGCTCCAGGACGGGATAATTCGGGTCAAATTCGGGCCCGGCGGAGGGCCGCCGTCGGCGCGCCCCCCGCTCAGATCCGGGCCATGGCAGGAACGGCAGCCGGACATGGCGACCAGGTACTTGCCGTACTCTGCCGTGACCGCTACTGGTGGACTGCTGACGGGCCGGGTGATCGGGTCCTGGGCGGAAGTCGGGAAGAGACCCGTGCCAATCAGGAGAGTCCCGATCAGGCCAACAGTGCGGGGTGGCGTCACGTGTGAGACCGACGGCTGCGCTCGCAGGTAGGCGACGATGGCCTGGACATCGGCATCGCTCATCTGATGAAAGTCCTCCGATGGCATAATCATCAGGGCACGACCATTCTTATCGATCCCCTCGCGAATGGCCCGGATGATCTCTCCATCCGACCAGTCTGCTAGCGGACCACCGGGTGTCAGATTCGGCGCGTACAGCGTTCCCAAACCGTCGAGGAAGTTGCGCGTTCCGCCGTCGAGTGGGAGATTCCCGGTGGTCGAGTGGCAGGGAGCACATAAATGGGCAAGATGCTCACCACGCGCGAGCCGGTCCGGGGTTGCGGTAACCCTGAGATTACTCGCCGGATTTCCGCGCGGAGCATCGAGCCGGTAGACCCCAATCAGATCGACGGCACCGATCAGTGCGAAGACCAGGGCCAGCAGGCCGCTCAGCACAACGGGAGGCAGTCTGAGGAATAGGTTCTTGATGTGCCAGGCACGAATGCCGAGAAGTACCAGCAGGACAGCGAGTCCAATGAGAAGGAATCCGATACCGATAACCATCGACACCCTCTTCTTTCTCCTCGATGTAACCCTTGCGCAGGAGTGAAGGGTAAAATCATGGACCTGAAGCTGATGATCCGCCGGGAATCCCTGCGCCCCGAGGGGATCGGCAGCCCCGGCATCCCGCGGGACGGGGTCTTGCTGATTTGACGGATATACCGGGCCTGTTGTTGCATCCACTCGCATCCCAGACAACCTGTCCGAAAGGGCGAAGGGAGGGACGCCGTGCTCTTCAGCGCGCTCGCCGAGGCGTTTCAGGCGATCGAGGAGACAACCAGCCGTCAGGCGATGACCGCCCGCCTGGCGGATCTGCTCCGTGCTGGCCGTGAGGACGCGGGGATCCTCCCCTATCTCCTCCAGGGCCAGCTCGGTCCACCCTATGCGGCGCCGAATCTTGGGCTGGATGAGCGACGGGTTGCTCTTGCCCTCGCCGCGGCAACTGATACTCCTGAGGAGCAGATTCAGCGGCTGTACGCGGACTACGGCGACCTCGGGGCAGTCGCCGAGCACCTCCTGCCGATGCATGGTCAGCCCGTGACCGTCCGTGAGGTGTACGAGCGACTGCGCGAGATCGCTGCGGTGACGGGGTCGGGCGCCTACGCGGAAAAGATCGGCCGCTTTGCGGATCTCCTGCGGGGCGCGGGCGGTCCTCCTGCCCGCTATCTGGTCCGGATTGCTCTGGGGCGGCTCCGCCTCGGGGTCGGCGATGCCACCGTCATCGATGCACTGGCCGCGGCTATCGGCGATGTCACTGCGCGGCCAGCGATTGTCCATGCCTACACCCGCTGTTCGGATCTGGGGCTAGTCGCCGCGGCGGCGTTCACCGGCGGCCGTGCGGCGCTCGAACGGATTCAGCCTGCGCCGGGGCGGCCGGTTATGCCCGCACTCGCCGAACGACTCCCCACACCGGCGGAGATCATCCGTCGGCTGGGCCGGGTGATTGCCGAGCCGAAGTATGACGGCCTGCGCCTCCAGGCGCACCGGGACGGTGAACAGGTCTGGCTCTTCACCCGACGGCTCGAGGATGTCACGGCGGCGTTTCCCGATGTTGTCCGGGCGGTCCGCCAGCAAGTGGCCGCGCGCCAGGTGATCCTGGACGGCGAGATCGTCAGCTATGATCCCTCCTCTGGCCGCTTCCTACCCTTCCAGGAGACGGCACGGCGGCGCCGCCGGCACCGCGTCGAAGAGATGGAGGCACGGTATCCCCTCCGCTACTTTGCTTTTGATCTCCTGTTCCTGGATGGCGAAGACCTTCTTCCCCTGCCCCAGCGGGAGCGCTCGCGCCGGCTCCACGAGATCGTCCGGGCCGTGTCGGGAGGGATCATCGAGACGACCCTACAGATCGAGACCGACGATGCCCGTGCCCTCGAGACATTCGTGGCGGAGATGCTCCGCCGCGGGCTGGAAGGCGTGGTGGTGAAGCGCCCGGACGCCGCCTACCATGCCGGGGCGCGCCAGTTCAACTGGGTCAAGCTTAAGCGTGAGTATGTCCATGCTCTGGCTGATACCTTCGATCTGGTCGTGGTCGGGTATGATCGCGGCCGGGGTAAGCGGGCCCATCTGGGCATTGGCTCGTTCCTCGGGGCGGTCTACGACCCGGAGCATGATCGCTTTCGCACCGTGACCCGGGTCGGCTCTGGCCTGACCGATGAGGAGTGGATTGAGCTCCGGGAGCGGCTGGAGGCCGCGCGGTGTACTGAGAAACCCAACCGGGTCGAGTCACGCATTATTCCTGATGTGTGGGTCGAGCCGCGCTATGTCGTCGAAGTCGTGGCCGGCCAGATCAGCCGCAGTCCACTCCACACGGCTGGCCAGACCAATGGGCAGCCCGGTTATGCCCTGCGCTTCCCGCGTGCGTCGCGCTTCCGCTTCGACCGCCGGCCAGAAGATGCGACGACCGAGCGTGAGATCGTCGAGATGTACCGGATGCAGACGAGTACGGCCGCGGGAGGACCGGGGTGAACGCGGCGGGAAACTGGCAGTTCCCCGTGCGCCCGGTGCTGACGGGAACTATCCCGCACAGCTTGGGCGCACGGCTGCAGGTGCGCCGGTGCCCTGGCGGGTGATAACGGTCGCTTGTTCTAGCCGTCGACCGGTTCGACCCTGCCGGATCGTGCCGAGCGGTAGGCTGCCATGACGACCCGGAGGTCGGCGAGCCCCTCCCGTCCGGGCATCGTCGGCGCTCGCTGTCCCTGTGCAGCCAGTACCCAGTCCTCAATGATCCGTGCAAAGACAGTCATCGGCTGGGGCTCGGCCATGATGATCTGCTGTCCCCCAGGCAGGTCCGGACGGTAGAGAATGAGCGACGGCGCGCCGGAGTTAATGCGCAGGTGGCCGCGCTCGCCGTACACATAGCATTCGGCCCCGACGTGCGGGGTGCGCGTGCTCCAGCAGTAGAGCGCTTCGCCGATGACGCCGCTTCGGAACCGGAGAATGAGTGTTGCGGTATCATCGCCGACCCAATCGGAGCGCGTATTGCTCGTAAACGCCGCGACCGCCTCGATCTCGCCGGCCATCATGCGGGCGATGCTGGTATAGTGACAGCCCTGGTCAAGGAGCATGCCCCCGCCCGCGATCGCCGCGTTCTGGCGCCAGCCATCTCGCAGCCAGATGCCCTCCAGATAACCGACGCGGTGTGTGCGCAGGGTCACGATCCGTCCGATCTCACCTGCCTGGATCATCTCCCGCGCCCGCCGGAAGGGGGGTGAGAAGGGGTACTGCTCGGAGACGCAGAGCGTAAGGCCGTGTCGCTCGGCCAGGGAGACCATGCGCTCAGCATCCTCGACAGTCGTGGCGATGGGCTTCTCGACCAGCACGTGCTTGCCGGCCTCCAGCGCCTGCAGAGCAAGCGGGGCATGGAGGTGGTGGGGAACGCAGAGGTCAATTCCCTGAATGGATGGGTCTGCGAGGACATCCTCGAACCTGGTGAAGGGACGCGCATCATAGCGTCGTGCCAGGGCCTCGGCCCGCTCCGGGCGGGTGTCGCACACCGCGGCCAGTCGGACCAGATTTCCTAGCTCGGCATAGCCGCGGTCGGCGTGCCAGTCAGCGACCGCCCCGCAGCCAACAATGCAGACCGTGAACGTGGACATTGCGGATCTCCTGAGTGAAGGATCGCGCCGACCCGATCGTGCGCAAGGAGCGACCGGACGCGGCAGGGCTCACGCTGAATCCCCGCGCGCCGGGGAATCACTCGTGCTGCGATCCCCCGGGATGCTCTGGAAGGCCGTCCCCCGACTTTCCAGACCAACCGGCTCCAGCCGGACCGTCCGACGCGGCTCAGCGACAGCGCGGCCGAGAATGAAGGCCTCAATGCCGTGTTCCCGCGCGATGGCCACCGCGCGGGACGCCTGCTCGTTCGGCACGACAACGCAGAAGCCGATTCCCATGTTGAAGACGGTGAACATCTCCGCGTCAGGGATTCGACCTGCGGCCTGGATGACCCGGAAGATCGGGGGTGGCTCGGGGAGGTAATCAATAACGAATCCAACATCGGCCGCGACGCGGAGCAGGTTGAGCAGGCCGTCACTGGTCACGTGGATGAGCGCACGGACTGTCAGTTCCGCGAGCATTGCCAGGACCGGCGCGACATAAATGCGGGTTGGCACAAGCAGTTCTTCGCCGAGCGGCCGCTCGAGCGGCGCCACCCGGTCGTCGATGGAGTAGCCAGCCTGGCGAAAGAGGACCGAACGCGCGAGGGTCAGACCGTTGCTGTGAATGCCGCTGCTGGCCAGTCCCACCACGGCATCGCCGGGATGGAGATCCTGACCGATGATCACCCGGTCGAGTGGAACGATCCCAACGGCGGTGCCGACAAGGTCGAAACCTTCCTCGCTCTCTCCCCGGATCATCTCCCGGACCTGGGCGATCTCGCCGCCCGGAATCGCCACGCGCGCCTGACGGGCGCCCTCATACAACCCCTTGCCCAGTTCGGCCAGCACCGACGGCTTCAGTACTTGCACCGCCACGTAATCAACCAGGGCGATCGGCTCGGCCCCAACGCAGAGGAGATCATTCACATTCATCGCGATGCAGTCGATGCCAACGGTATCATAGCGGCCGACCGCCTGGGCGACCAGCAGTTTTGTCCCGACCCCATCGGTCGAGATGGCCAGCCCCATCCCGTTCCCGAGATCGAGCACGTTTGCGAAATAGCCGATCGGCAGTATCGGGCGTCCAATTGCTGGCCGGAGCGAGAAGGTCTGGTTGATGGAGCGAAGGAGGCCGGCGAGGCCGCGCTCCTCGGCGGCCGCGTCGACGCCGGCCCGGCGGTAGAGATCACCTGGCTCGGACTGGCTGGCCGTGGGCACCTGCTCTCCCTAATTATTCTGCCCCCGACGGGGCTCTCCCAGAATCATACCGGGATGGGCTCGTCGATACAAGCGAGCCCATCGGCGTGCCATGCTACAATCGGGCAGGAGGGGTTGCCCTGATGCTCGTCTGCAGTCGTGCAAGCGGGGCAGTGGATGACCTTCCTCGTTCGCGGGCTCAGCCCACGAACAGCCTTCTGGGGGAGTGAACGGCGGCGTGGATGGAACGATTGGATCGCGATCCGGGATTACCTCGGCTCATCGGACGAAAATCGAAGCAGTCATCGCCTCTGCAGAGCGACTACTTCTTTACGGCGGCACGCTGGCCGAGCCGCCCGGACAGGCCTACCTGGGGCTTCTCCGTGCCCTGATCGGTGCTTCCGAGGCGGGGGCGATTCGCCGTGCTGCGGCAATGCTCTTCACCACGCTGGCCGAGGCCGCAGCGGATGGACTGCCGGGGCCAGGCGATGCCTGGCAGCGCTACCTCATCCAGCGGGTGCTGCTGGACGAGAACCCGTTTAGTCGGGCCGCGCGCCGCTGGCGATATGAGGAGATCCCGGCCGGGTTGCGTGAGGCCGCGCGGCGCGACCTGGTGATGATCGGGCGGCTTTTCGCGCTGAATGGTGAGCGGCTCGGTGCCCTGGTCGCGGATATCCTGGGAGAGGTGCCGGGATGGACCAGCTTCGACGCGCTGGGGCCAGATTGTCCTCATCATCCGCTTGCTGTGCGCTTCGCGAGCCGGACTGATCTGGCGGAATGGGCAGACCTCCTGCCTGAGCTCGCGGCATATTATCGCGAGCACGGGGTGGGGATCTTCGCGCGCTACCGCGCCTTCCGCTGGAGCCGTCGGCCGGAAGGGGCAGGGCTGATACCAATCCGCCGCCCAGATCCGGTTACCTTCGATGACCTTATCGGCTACGCCGAACAGCGAGCGGTGGTGCGTCGAAACACCGAGCGCTTCCTGCGCGGACTGCCGGCCAATAACCTTTTGCTCTACGGTGATCGCGGAACGGGTAAATCCTCGACGGTGAAGGCGCTTCTCAATGCCTACGGCAGCCAGGGGCTCCGATTAATCGAGGTCCAGAAGTCGGCCCTGGGGGACTTCCCGACGATTGTCGAGATGCTGGCGGACCGTCCGGAGCGCTTCATCCTCTTCGTGGATGACCTGTCCTTCGAAGAGGGTGAGGCCGGCTATGCCGAACTCAAGGCGTTGCTGGAGGGGGGCCTGGAGGTGCGGCCGGAGAACGTTCTCCTCTACGCGACCTCGAACCGGCGCCATCTCGTCCCGGAGCGCTTCAGTGATCGAGCCGAGCCGGGGGGCGATGTCCACGCGGGTGATACCTTCCAGGAGAAGCTCTCGCTCGCCGACCGCTTTGGAATCACCGTGATCTTCACTACCCCTGACCAGGAGCAGTATCTCCAGATCGTCGAGGGGCTGGTCCGGCGGCGCGGCCTGGAGGTTGACCGAGACAGGCTGCGCCAGCAGGCCCTGCAGTGGGCGGCCTGGAATAATGGGCGAAGCGGGCGGACCGCTCGGCAGTTCGTGGATGATCTGACGGCCGCCCTGGCGATGCCCTGACGTACGGCCAGCCCATGGCGTGCCCCAGCACGCCGCGCCGCGCGTTGACAGAAATTGACCGGACAGGTAATGTATCGATCGGGAGGCGGCGTGGATGAGCCAGGGGTGATCCGCGGCGAGCGGGTGACGCTGCGGGAGATGGTGCGCGCCGATGTCGATGAGATGGCCCGGTGGCCGCGTTTTGTCGAGCCGGAGTTGCAGTGGGCCAATCTCGATCTCACCTTCCCGGTGGACCGCGATGGCTACTTCGAGCGCGGGCGGTCCAATGCGACGCGCCGACGCTTCGTCATCCGGAATGAGCAGGGCGAGCTGATCGGCACGATTGGTCTGCGGAATCTCGACTTTCGTGCTGGCGAGGGAACCCTCGGCATCATTATCCGGGCCGATGCGGTTGGTCGGGGGTACGGTACCGATGCAATCCGCTCGCTCGTTCGCTATGCGTTCGATGTGCTCGGGTTGCGTCGGGTCATTCTTGATGTTGCCGAAAATAATCCGCGAGCCCAGCACGTATACGAGAAGATTGGCTTCGTACCGGTAGGCACGCACCGCGGGCCGCACGGGCTCCGGTACATCGATATGGTGCTCTCCCGGGAGGCCTTCAGCCAGCAGGGCGGCCGTTCGACGGCTGTCTGAGGCCGGCCTGTACGTTCGCGAACATCTGTGCTATTATGTCGGCGCAACTGATCGCGGTCCAGGCGGGCGCATGCGAGGAGATCATCTGGACCGGCGCGGAAGGCGAGCGCGCGCTGCGCGCGGCGCGGGTGGGTAGGAAGCGATGGATCGAGAGAAAGAGCGGGCATTAGAGATTGCGATCAGCCAGATCGATAAGCAGTTCGGCAAGGGCTCGATCATGCGGCTGGGCGAGGCGGCGCCACGGCTCAATATCGAGGCGATCCCGACGGGGGCGATCGCCCTGGATCTCGCCCTCGGGATCGGCGGCGTGCCGCGCGGGCGCGTGACCGAGATCTTCGGTCCGGAATCGGCAGGAAAATCAACCCTTGTCCAGCACATCATTGCCGAGGCGCAGCGTATGGGGGGCATTGCGGCCTACATTGATGCCGAGCATGCCCTTGATCCGGGATACGCGCGCCGCTGTGGTGTGAATGTGGACGAGCTGTACGTCTCCCAGCCGGACACCGGCGAGCAGGCGCTCGAGATTGCCGAGGCACTGGTGCGCAGCAACGCGGTCGATGTGATCGCGGTCGACTCAGTTGCGGCATTGACGCCGCGGGCCGAGATTGAGGGCGACATGGGCGACTCCCACGTTGGGCTTCAGGCCCGCCTGATGTCCCAGGCCCTGCGCAAGCTCACCGCCGCAATCAGCCGCTCGCGGTGCGCGATGATCTTTACCAACCAGCTCCGCGAAAAGGTGGGGGTGATGTTCGGCAATCCCGAGACGACCCCGGGCGGTCGGGCGCTGAAGTTCTACGCCTCGGTGCGGCTGGAGATCCGCCGGGTCGAGTCGATCAAGCAGGGCGCCGACGTCATCGGCAACCGAACCAAGGTGAAGGTGGTCAAGAACAAGTGCGCGCCTCCGTTCCGGGTCGCCGAGTTCGACATCCTCTACAGCGAGGGCATCTCGAAGGAGGGTGGGCTCCTCGACGTGGGCATGGCGATGGGCATCATCAAGAAGAGCGGCTCGTTCTTCAGCTTCGGCGAAACCCGTCTGGGCCAGGGGCGCGAGAACGCGCGTGAGTTCCTCCGCGAGAACCCGCAGATCGCAATGGAGATCGAGCAGCAGATCCGGAGCAATGCCCAGAGCTACCAGGTGCTCGAGCTCGACGGTGTGGTGGGAAGCGGCGAGTAAGCGTGGTCCGATGGACGCCGATCGCGAGCCGGTCTATGGGGCGCGGACGGCCGGTCGGCCCGGGCGGACCTGATGGTGCCGTGAGCGGCTGGAGTGAGCCCGTGCGCGTCAGCCGCATCGAGATACATCCCCGCTATGCCGATCGTGTCTTCCTGCATACTGCTGATGGTCGGGTTCTCGATCTGGCGCGGCTGGTTGTCGAGGAGGCGGGCCTTCGCCCCGGTGTGGTAATCGACGAGAGCCAGCTTGCCCGCCTGCGTGACCGGGACTCTTTCGAACGAATACTCGGGCGTGCCCTTCATTTCCTCGAAGTCCGTCCCCGGAGCGAGCAGGAAGTCCGAGCCCGCCTGGCCCGTGAGCAGGTTAGCCCGGAGCTTGTCGACCGGGTAATCGATCGGCTCCGCGAGTTGGGCCTCATTGATGATGCCGCATTCGCCCGGTTCTGGATCGAGAATCGGACGCGCTTCAGTCCGCGCGGCGCCCGGGCACTGAAGGCCGAGTTGCGTCGTAAGGGGCTGTCAGAGGAGATCGTCGCGGACGTGGATGCGGTGGTGGACGAAGAGGAGAACATCCACGAAGTCGCCCGGCGCCTGGCGCGTCGTCTGGCGAAGCTCGATCGTCAAACCTTTCGCCAGCGCCTCTGGGGTCAGCTCGCCCGCCGCGGCTTCGACTTCGATCTGATCGGCCCGGCTGTCGATTCCGCCTGGCAGAGCCTGCTGGACGAGCGATCCGGGGGTGCCTGAGCGGGGATCGGGCGGCAGAGAGGGAGTAGAGAATCCGCTAGCGGGCCGGTCCTGCCGTCACGATGACCAGACGATCAGTACTGAAGTGGCGTGCTGCCGCATCGAGGATCTGCTCTCGGGTCAGGCTGTTGATAATGCCAGGATAGCGGTCGAGGTAATCCAGCCCCAGGTCATACAGCTCAATCGTCTCAAGAACCCGGGCAACGCCGGCGTTCGTCTCAAGCGAGAGCGGGAGGATGCCGGTCAGATAGGACTTGGCATCAGCGAGTTCCCCCTCGTCCACCGGCTGCGTTCGGATCCGCTCCACCTCGGCGATGATGCTTTCAATGGCTCGCTCGACATTCACCGGGTTGACCCCGGCCCGGACCTCCCACGGTCCCGGCCCGATGGTCGCCTCGAGATCGCTGTACACGTAGTAGGCCAGCCCCTGGCGATCGCGGACATTCTCGCCCAGCCGGCCGGAAAGGCCGAGCCCGCCAAGGATCAGGTCGGCCATACTCAGCGCGTAAAAGTCCGGATCCTTCCGACGGATTGACGGCTGACCGAGGGCGATGTCGGTCTGGGTCTTTCCCGGCACTACCAGGTCGCGCCGGATCAGGCGGTCGGGGAGCGGCGCATCCGGTACAGTGAACGGTGCGGACGGCCCGCTCGCGTTCCAGCCGCTGAATGTCCGGGTAATACGATCCACGAAATCGTCGAAGTCGATCCCCCCGGCGACGGCGAGGCTCATCCGATTCGGCTGGACGTACCGGCCGTGAAAGCTGGCAAGGTCGTCGCGGGTGATGCTAGAGACTGAGGCATCGCTTCCCATCGCCCAGCGATGGTACGGATGATCGGCCGGGTAGGCCAGCTCGCGGAAACAGCGCTCGGATACCGAGCGTGTATCATCCCGCTGTTCGCGCAGACGGGTGAGGATTTCACCCCGAACCTTCTCCATCTCGGCCGCGGGGAAGATCGGCTCGCGGACGATCTCCCCGAGCAGTCCGATGATAAGGTCCAGATCGTCCCGCAGGCAGCGTCCGCTGATGTGAATCGTATGCTCCGTTCCATCCACGCTGAGCGAGGCGCCGACGCGATCAGTCAGCTCACTGATCTGCTGAAAGGTGTGGCGGCTGGTCCCGCGCTGCATCATCCGCGCTGTGAAATGCGCCAGGCCCTCCTTGCCCGGTGGATCATAGATCGCGCCGGCCTGGATCGTTGCCCGAACTACGATTGCGGGCGTCTCTGGACGGGCGTGACCGATGATGGTTATCCCGTTGCTCAGACGGGTGCGCTGAATGGCCAGGGTTGGCACGCCTGCGGTCCCCCGGGCCGGTGCCTGATAGAACCAGTAGCGGCGCGCGGCCTGGAGCGGGCCCGCTGGGGCCTCGGCCGCGCCGACGGTCACGGTGGGCTCAAACCAGCCAACCGTGCGATTAGTGGGGGTAAGATAGGTCTCGGCGACGCGCTGGACGTCCTCGGCGGTCACCGCGGCGATGCGGTCGACGAAGGTCTCAAGGAGGGTGTAACTGCAGACCATCTCCAGGTCTCCCAGCCAGTAGGCCTGGTTGGTCACACCCTCCGAGGCGTAGGTGAACTGGGCACGCACCTGCTTGACCGCTTTCTCGACCTCTTCCGGCCGTACGCCTTCCCGTCTAATCCGGTCGATTTCATCGAAGATTCGACGTTCCACCTCTTCGAGGCTCGTGGTGGGACGGAGGCTCGCTGAAATCTCGAAGAGGTAGGGGTCGCGCGTGAGGCCGAACGCGGATCCCGCGCGGGTACACAGGCCTGTGTCCACGAGCAGACGGTAGAGGCGCGCGCTGCGCCCCATTGTCGTATCGCGGCCGGCGAATAATCCCATCGGCTTGGCACCGGAGAGGACGGCGTCGAGGACCAGCAGGGGAAACACATCCGGGCTGTTCGCGGCCGGCGCGTGGTAGGCGACGGTGAAGTAGCGGGTCGGCCCGGGCCGTCGGACGATCACCCGACGCTCTCCCTCCTGTTCCGGCTCGCACGTCCGAACTGGCGGCACAGGCGGACCTGCCGGGATTGGCCCGAACAGCTCTTCGATCCGCTCCATCAGGCGGGGCGTGTCGAAATCCCCTACTGCTACGACGACCGCATTATTCGGGGCGTAGTACGTACGGTACCACTCGTAGAGATCATCCCGGGTCATCGCCAGCAGATCACATTTCCAGCCGATCACCGGATGGCCGTACGGGTGAGCCTTGAATGCGGCGGCAGTGACCTCCTCGTCCAGGTGGAAGGTCGGAAAGTTTTCTCCCCCTTCCCGCTCGGAGATGATCACCGTTCGCTCGCTCGCCACCTCCTGGGGATCGAAGAGTGAGTTCACCATGCGGTCGGACTCGATGCGGAGGGCGAGGTCAAGCCGATCGCTCGGAAGGGTTTCGAAGTAGGCGGTGTAGTCGATCCAGGTGAAGCCATTGAGAGTTCCGCCGTTCTTGTTCACCGACCGGAAGATCTCTCCCTTGCCCAGAGAAGGGGTTCCCTTGAACATCATGTGCTCGACCCAGTGGGAGATGCCGGTTCGCCCGGCGGTCTCGTTCCGGGAGCCGACCCGGTACCACGTCCAGAACGTGGCGACCGGGGCATCATGGACCTCGCGCGTGATCACCATGAGGCCGTTGCCAAGGGTTCGTGCCTGGATCGGGTTCGACACCGTGCGGTCCTCCCAACGGTTTCGCCGCCGCGGCAGAATGCCGCGCACGGATCGCGGCCGTGTCGGCCGGATTATAGCACGGCCGTCCGCGGTGGGCGCGGGGGTCAGCAGGCGCCGAGATCTGCCCCGCCGAAGGTGCCGGGCACGTGCGCCGGAGGGCCTTCCGCGTCGAGCAGGCGCTGGAGGCGGGCATACAGCTCGGGGGGCGTATCATCCTGGTAGACGTACAGGTTGGGGATCGCGTGCACGTGGGCGCTGGTGCCGCCGCCAGCGACCGAGGTCACGCCAAGGGCGGTGTTGCCGAAGTTGGCCAGGTTCAGGTAGTCACAGACCGATGTTGCTTCTTCGTGGACTGGTACGGCGCGGAGCTCGTCTTCGCTCCATCCCATCAGGCGCGGCCACTGGTACTCGCGCGCATAGTCGTAGAGCGTGCGGGCGAATGTCTCCTTCTGCATCGTGCGTCTCCTGCTTATCCTCCGCGCGGAGGCTGGCAGGACATATGCCAGGAGGGCGTCGAATCGGGCGGCTCCGCCTTTTAGCGCGACGCGGGTGGGGTGGACTGGGGGGTTGGGGTCACAGCCGCCTTGAGCAGTGCGGTTG
>JADGGD010000277.1 GCA_019690095.1 Chloroflexota bacterium | reverse complement strand
GCTCTTTGACAATTGCACAGCGGGAGCGAATGGAGAAGGCAGAAGCCGTGGACGTGCGTCTGAGGGGAAGGGCGCGAGGCCTTCGGGGCGCACCGGAGGGTCTGGGGCGTGCGTGGAGGATGGGCACGTGCCGGGCCGGGAGGTGCGAGGCGAGGGTCAAGCGAGCAAGGGCGTACGGTGGATGCCTAGGCGTCTGGAGCCGACGAAGGACGTGGCAAGCTGCGAAAAGCCTCGGGGAGCCGCACGCAGGCGTCGATCCGGGGATGTCCGAATGGGGAAACCCGGCGGGAGGGAACTCCCGTCACCGGCGGAAGCCGGGGGCGAGCGCGGGAACTGAAACATCTCAGTACCGCGAGGAGGAGAAAGCAAACGCGATTCCCCCAGTAGTGGCGAGCGAACGGGGAAGAGCCCAAACCCCTGTCGTGGAGAAGCCGGCAAGCGTTGCGGCAGGGGGGTTGCGGGGCTGTCCGGGGCGCTGTTGCCGCAGCGCCGGTGGAAGCGGGGCGTAGCCGAAGGCGGCTGGAAGGCCGCTCCGGAGAGGGTAAGAGGCCCGTAGGCGAAACGCATCCGGGGAAGCCGGGACAGACCCCGAGTACCACGGGGCACGGGGAACCCCGTGGGAAGCCGGGAGGACCACCTTCCAAGGCTAAACACTCCAGACGACCGATAGCGCAGAGTACCGTGAGGGAAAGGTGAAAAGCACCCCGGGAGGGGAGTGAAAGAGAACCTGAACCCGTACGCCTACAGACCGTTCGAGGGCGGATCGGCGGGGGCGCGAGCGCCCGCCGGGGCCTGAGAGCGTGCCTATTGAAGAATGAGCCGGCGAGTTGCCGTGTCGAGCGAGGCTAAGGGCTTCAGGCCCGGAGCCGGAGCGAAAGCGAGTCCGAAGAGGGCGTCGAGTTCGGCGCGGCAGACCCGAAACCGGGTGAGCTACCCATGGCCAGGGTGAAGCGCGGGTAAGACCGCGTGGAGGCCCGAACCACGTGGGTGTTGAAAAACCCTGGGATGAGCTGTGGGTAGGGGTGAAATGCCAATCGAACCCGGAGATAGCTGGTTCTCCCCGAAATAGCTAGAGGGCTAGCCTCCAGCGATGAGCGGCGGTGGTAGAGCACTGATCGGGTAAGGGGCCCTTCCAGGTTACCGAGCCCGTTCAAACTCCGAATGCCGTCGTGGGAGCTGGGGAGTCAGACGGTGGGGGATAAGCTTCATCGTCGAGAGGGGAACAGCCCAGACCATCCGCTAAGGTCCCCAAGCGCGGGCTGAGTGGAAAAGGATGTGGGGGCGCCCAGACAACCAGGATGTTGGCTCAGAAGCAGCCATCGTTCAAAGAGTGCGTAATAGCTCACTGGTCGAGCGCGCCTGCGCCGAAAATGGAACGGGGCTCAAGCCCGCCACCGAAGCGATGGGCTTGCCGCAAGGCGAGCGGTAGGGGAGCGTTGGGTCCGCGGGGAAGGTCGACCGGAAGGACGGCTGGAGCGGACCGAAGCGAGAATGCCGGCATGAGTAGCGAGAAGCCCGGTGCGAATCCGGGCCGCCGAAAGCCTAAGGGTTCCTGAGCAAGGCTCGTCCTCTCAGGGTTAGTCGGGGCCTAAGCCGAGGCCGAGAGGCGTAGGCGATGGGAAACCGGTGGAGATTCCGGTACCACCGCGGGATCGTTTGGAGCGACGGGGGGACGCAGGGAGGTAGGCACCGCCGGCCGTTGGTCGTGCCGGTCCAAGCTTCCGAGGGAGCCCGGGGAGGGAAAACCCCCTGGGAGTCCGGAGGGGCGACGGGGAGGGAATCGAGTACCGAACGGGCCGATCCTGCACTGCCAAGAAAAGCCTCTAGCGAGATCCCGGGTGCCCGTACCGCAAACCGACACAGGTAGGCGAGGAGAGAATCCTCAGGCGCGCGGGAGAACCCCTGCTAAGGAACTCGGCAAAATGACCCCGTACCTTCGGAAGAAGGGGTGCCCCGGCAGGGTGAGGGGAGACCCGAGCCCGAGGGGGCCGCAGTGAAAGGGCCCAAGCGACTGTTTACCAAAAACACAGGTC
This sequence comes from Chloroflexota bacterium, assembly GCA_019690095.1. Classification (GTDB taxonomy): domain Bacteria; phylum Chloroflexota; class UBA6077; order FW602-bin22; family CADDYW01; genus JADGGD01. Next base: position 1,474 of record JADGGD010000277.1, on the reverse strand, counting down.
TCTGCGAAGCCGAAAGGCGAGGTATAGGGGCTGACACCTGCCCGGTGCTGGAAGGTTAAGGGGAGGGCTGCAAGGTCCGAACCGAAGCCCCAGTGAACGGCGGCCGTAACTATAACGGTCCTAAGGTAGCGAAATTCCTTGTCGGGTAAGTTCCGACCCGCACGAAAGGTGTAACGACTTGGGCGCTGTCTCGGCAGGGGACCCGGTGAAATTGCAGGGTGGGTGAAGATACCCACAACCCGCGGCTGGACGGAAAGACCCCGTGGAGCTTGACTGCAACCTGGCATTGGACGTTTGTCAGGCCTGTAGAGGATAGGTGGGAGGCGGAGAACCCGGGTCGCCAGGCTCGGGGGAGCCGACGGTGGAATACCACCCTGGCGTGGCGGGCGTTCTAACCGACCCTGGCGAAGGGCGGGACCGTGTCAGGCGGGCAGTTTGACTGGGGCGGTCGCCTCCCAAACGGTAACGGAGGCGCCCAAAGGTTCCCTCAGCACGGTTGGACATCGTGCAGGGCGTGCAAAGGCGCAAGGGAGCTTGACTGTGAGAGCGACAGCTCGAGCAGGGCCGAAAGGCGGGCTTAGTGATCCGGCGGTTCCGGGTGGAAGGGCCGTCGCCTAACGGATAAAAGCTACCCCGGGGATAACAGGCTGATCTCGCCCAAGAGTCCACATCGACGGCGAGGTTTGGCACCTCGATGTCGGCTCATCGCATCCTGGGGCTGGAGTCGGTCCCAAGGGTTGGGCTGTTCGCCCATTAAAGCGGTACGTGAGCTGGGTTCAAAACGTCGTGAGACAGTTTGGTCCCTATCCACCGCGGGCGTTGGAGACTTGAGGGGAGCCCCCCCTAGTACGAGAGGACCGGGGGGGACGGACCGCTGGTGTCCCAGTTGTCCTGCCCAGGGCACCGCTGGGTAGCCATGTCCGGCACGGAGAAGCGCTGAAAGCATCTAAGCGCGAAGCCGGCCCCAAGATGAGGTCTCCGCTCCGTCACGGAGTAAGACCCCTGGCAGACCACCAGGTCGATCGGCCGGAGGTGTACGCACGGCAACGTGCTCAGCTGACCGGTACGAATCGGTCGAAAGCTTGACCCCCACCTTCGCCTTCCCGGACGGCCCGTGCCCATCCCCCACCACCAGGCCCGTCCGCGCACCTTCCGCCTTCCTGGACTCCCGCTGTGCAACCCTTTTCCGACCGGCGCCGGTGGCTATGGCGGAAGGGACCCACCCGTTCCCATGCCGAACACGGCCGTGAAACCTTCCAGCGCCGATGGTACTCGGCGGGCGACCGCCCGGGAGAGTAGGTCGCTGCCGTCGCCGGTCCGGAGTTTCCTTCCTGGTTAGCTCAATGGTAGAGCATCCGGCTGTTAACCGGAGGGTTGCAGGTTCGAGTCCTGCACCAGGAGCCAATTTGGTAAGGGCCCCTGCCTTTGGGCAGGGGCCCGTTCCGTATTCCGCGGGCAGGGGGCCGTTCCATAT
>JADGGD010000276.1 GCA_019690095.1 Chloroflexota bacterium | reverse complement strand
CTAGCGTGGTGGGCGGCTGTACTGGACCGGCACCTCGACCTTGTGGAGGATCTCGATCTCCTCCAGCGCCTCGCCGGTCCCCCGGACAACGCAGGTGAGCGGGTCCTCTGCGCGATACACGCGCATCTTGGTTTCGTGGGACAGGCGTTCATCAATGCCGGCGAGCAGTGCTCCTCCGCCGGCCAGGGCGATCCCGTGCGCCATAAGATCACTCACCAGCTCCGGCGGGGTCTCCTCGATGGTGGTACGCACCGCCTCGACAATCTGCGCAACCGAGCCGGAGATGGCTTCGCGGATCTCGACACTGCTGACCTCGATTGACTTGGGAAGGCCGGTGACCAGGTCCCGGCCGCGCAGGGTCACCATCCGTTCCTCTGGCAGGGGATACGCAGACCCGGCGGCGATCTTGACTTCCTCGGCCATGCGCTCACCGATCAGCAGATTGTGTTTCTGGCGGGCGTACTGAATGATCTCCTGGTCCATCTCATCCCCGGCAACGCGGATGGACCGGCTGACCACGATTCCCCCCAGTGAGACAACGGCGACCTCGGTGGTCCCTCCCCCGATGTCAACGATCATGCTCCCGGTTGCCTCGGTGACCGGGAGGCCGGCCCCGATCGCCGCTGCCATCGGCTCCTCGATCAGATGGGCCTCGCGTGCCCCAGCGTTCCGCGCCGCGTCGTGAACGGCCATCTTCTCGACCTCGGTGACCCCGCTCGGGATCCCGATCACTACCCGCGGGCGCGGGATCAGGCCGAACTGAGAGTGGACCCGACCGATAAAGTACTTGAGCATCTGCTCGGTGATATCGAAGTCACTGATGACGCCATCCTGCAGGGGACGCACCGCCACGATATTTGCCGGGGTACGGCCGACCATGCGCTTGGCCTCGGCGCCAATCGCCAGGACCTTCTTTGTCCGCTTGTTGATAGCCACGACCGAGGGCTCATTGATGACAATTCCCTTGCCCCGGACGAGGACGAGGGTATTGGCCGTCCCCAGGTCGATGCCGATATCGTGGGAGAACAGGCCGAGGAACGCGCTGATCGGGTTGAACAACCCTGACCCTCCGGATTTTATCAGCGTTCGCGATTATAGCACGGCCACCGTATAACCATACGAATTATCGAGGCCCGCATCCCCGCGCCGCCGTGCGTTGTTGGGCCGTGCGGTGCGGATGTATAATGGCCACGACCAGCCAGTCCGATGGAGGAGGATCCGCTCGATTATGAGCCCCCTTGCGTATTTGCAGGGGAAGTTCGTTCCCCTCGAAGAGGCCAATATCAATATTATGACGCACGCCTTCAACTATGGAACGGGGTGCTTCGAAGGAATCCGGGGGTACTGGAACGAGGAGCAGGAGCAGATGTACCTGTTCCGTCTGCGTGAGCACTACCAGCGCCTGCTCACGTCCGCCCGGATTCTTGGCATGTCGTCCCCCCATTCGATTGACGAACTCTGCGAGCTTACCCTGGAGCTGGTTCGCCGCAACGGTCACCGCGAGGACTGCTACGTCCGCCCCATCCTCTACAAGGGCTCGCGGGTTGTCGGCGTGCGCATGCACGACCTTGAGGACCACTTCGCGATGTTTACCACTGCCTTTGGCAAGTACATCGATGCCTCTGAGGGGTGCCGGTGCTGTGTCTCGAGCTACCGACGCATCGATGATAACGCAATCCCAGCGCGGGCCAAGGTCACCGGCGGCTACATCAACTCGGCGCTTGCCAAGACTGAGGCTCAGCTCAACGGGTTCGACGAAGCGATCATGCTGACGCATGACGGTCACGTTTGTGAGGGGAGCGGGGAAAATATCTTTCTGGTCATCGGGAACACGCTGGTCACTCCCGCACCGTCGGACAACATCCTGGTTGGCATCACGCGCGCCTCGGTGATCCAGATCGCTCGCGAGGAGCTGGGAATCCCGACGATTGAGCGCTCGATCGATCGCAGTGAGTTGTACGGCGCTGATGAGTGCTTTATGACCGGGACAGCGGCGGAGATCACGCCGGTCATCGAGATTGATCGGCGCCCGATCGGATCCGGGACGGTTGGTCCGCTGACCCGGCGACTCCAGGAGCTCTTCTTTGAGGTCGTCCGCGGCCGCAACCGCAGGTACGCCGAATGGTTGACGCCGGCTTACGTTCCCATCGCCGCGGATCGCTAGCGTCCATCGTGTGCGTGGGCGCCGCACGTGCGCTGGTCGGGCTGTCCCTCTGGCGGGATGCGCTCTCGCTTGGCCTGATCGTGGCCGGGCTGGTTGGTCTTGCTATCCTGGCCGGATATGTCCACGCCTGGATGCCTGCCCTGCCTCACCTGCTACCGCTGCATTACGATAGCTCCGGATCGGTTGACTTGATCGGCCCCCGGGTGGATCTCTATAAGATGCCGGGCATAGGCGCCGTTGTCCTCGGAACCGATATAATCCTGGCGGCGCTGGTCCACCGTCGGGAAAGCCTGGCTGCGCGCATGCTCCTGGCGGCAGGTGCGCTGGTTGAGCTGATGCTGCTCGTGGCAACGATCAACATCGTGCGCCTGGCATTTGGAGACTGACGATGCGAGTTGGGAATGCCCCGGTCAGCTGGGGGGTGTTCGAGGTTGCGGAGCTCTCGGCGGACATCTCGTATGCTCGGGTGATGGATGAGATCGCTGCGGCAGGGTATGAAGGAACCGAGCTCGGCCCGTGGGGATTCTATCCGACGGATCCAGCCGTGCTGCGGACTGAGCTTGATCGACGCGGTCTTGCACTTGCCTCGGCGTTCGTGCCGGTGGATCTGACCGATCCGGAGCAGTACACGCCGGCCGAGGAAACGGTCCTTCAGGTCGCGGGCCTGCTCCGGGAGCTTGGCACACGCGAGGTGATCCTCGCCGATCCGATGCGTCCGGAGAGGCTCCGTCGGGCTGGACGAGCTGGCCCGGCAGACGAGATGCCCGCCGCGGCATGGCGGGCGGTGATTGAGGGACTGAACCGGATCGGCGCGCGACTCGCGGACCAGGGCATGCGCGCCGTCGTCCATCACCACGTCGCAACATTCCTGGAGACGCCCGCCGAGATTGAGCGGGTGCTCGCCGGGACTGACGCGTCGCTCGTCGGCTTATGCCTCGATACGGGCCACGCAGTGTTCGGCGGGGGCGACCCGGTCGATCTCCTCGACCGGTGGGGTGAGCGGGTCTGGTATGTTCACCTCAAGGATGTAAGCCCGCGGGTGCTGGAGCGGGTACGCACGGAAGGGATCGATTACGAGAGTGCCGTGCGCGCAGGGGTCTTCTGCCCGCTCGGTGATGGGTGTGTTGACTTCACGGCGGTCTTCGCTCGACTCCGTCGGCTGGGATATGCGGGCTGGCTCATCGTCGAGCAGGATGTAATCCGTGGAGAGGGCGAGGCGGTACCGCCAATCGAGACGGCGCGGCGGAGCCTGGCTTTTGTGCGGAACATGCTTGGAGGAGGGGACGGGCATGGCTGAGCTCCTACGGGTCGGGGTCATCGGGTGCGGTGGGATCGCCCAGATGA
>JADGGD010000275.1 GCA_019690095.1 Chloroflexota bacterium | reverse complement strand
AAGATCAATGCGCTTGCGCTTCCGAGCCGACTCATACAGCGCCATCATCACCTCCTGGGTGACGTAGGCCTTGGCCGCCGAGCTGATCGGATCGGAGATTCGCCCCTCGACCCAATCGATTGCCTCCTGGCACTGGTGGACCCAGCAGTCGTGCCATGGGGCCTCGACATTCTTCCAGCCGCCGCTTGTCGCGTTCAGGTAGCGGACCCACCCCCACTCGTCGTTGTACTTGGCCGAGGAGCCCTCGGGCTGCCACATCGCACCGTCGGATCGGAGGTTCTCATCCGCGGGACGGCCAGTCCCCAGCTCCATGATCCCGTCGGTTCCGACGACCCGGGCACCTTGGCCGGTTCGGTAGGGCGAAGGGAAGCCGCCCTGGATCAGGATTGTCGCGCCCCCCTCGAGGCCAACCAGTCCGAGCGAGCGGTCCTCGGCCGGGAAGCCGCGCTCCATTGCCTCGGTAGTTCGCTCGACTGCTCCCATAACCCATTCAACGCGCGGGTTGCCAGTGAGGAAGAGGGCCAGGTGGATATTGTGGGAGTTTGTATTGAGGAGGGTCCCATCGCTGACTGTGATCTGGATGACCTGCCCGATGACCCCCTCCCGGATAAGTTCGCGCGCCTTGAGCCAGGTGGCGTGGTGCGGGCGCTGGTACGAGACCAGGAGTTTGACGCCGTTGCGCTCGCAGGCGATCATCATCTGCTCGGCCTCACCCAGGCTCAAGGCCATGGGCTTCTGGCAGATAATCGCCTTAGGACGGCGGGCCGCAGCGGCGATGACCATCTCGGCGTGCAGGCCGTGCCAGGAGCAGACATCCACGAAATCGGGGCGCTCCTGGTCCAGCATCTCGCGGTAGTTCGTGTAGCGCTTATTTTCAGGAATACCGAAGAAATCGCCGAACTCCTGCAGTGCCTCTCGGTTGGTATCCGCGATGGCGGCGATCTCGACTGGGCGCCCGGGCACGTTCTGCCAGGCGCGAGCGTGAACACGGGCGATATTGCCGCAGGCGATAATGGCGGTGCGATACATACCTAGCTCCTGCCGACCGACAATTCGGAGAAGACCGGCGGCATTCTACCACGAACACGCCATAGAGGGACAGAATAAAGGCGACCAGTCCTGGTGGGGCTGGTCGCCTTCACGCCAAGCGGCAGTAGCAGGGGGTTATCCCCCGAGTGCCTTCAGCTGACGGAGAACAGGCTCACCCTCGCGCCGCAGGGTTTGGGCAACGTCCTTGAGCACAGTCCCGGGATCCTCATGGTTGATCACAATACGTTCGAGCCCTTTCCCGATAATCTGGTCGCCGTTGGGGATCCCGACTCGCGCCCAGTCTTGCGGCTGGGTCTTCTCAAGTTGCTTCACAGCTGTCTGGAAGTTGGGATGCTGCTTGTAGAAGTCGGCCATCTGACTGCTCTCAATCGCCTTCTTACGCACCGGCATGTAGCCGGTTGTCTGAGACCAGTAGATCGTGCTATCGTCGCCGGTCGCGAAATTGATCCACTGAAACCCCGCGGCCTGCCGCTCCTGGGGTGACGTCGCCAGGAGCCCCATGCCCGATCCGCCAGTGCAGCATCCGAATTGCTTCTTCTTCGGGAGAAAGGCTGTACCAACTGTGAAGTGAGCAGTTCGCTCAATCGTTCCCAAGGATGCGGTACTGGCAAGCATCGAGGCGGCCAGGCCGTTGGTGAAATCAACGACCACATCCTTGGGGTTCGAGGCGATCTTGTACTTAAAGACAAGATCACTGTAGAACTGACCCGCTTCGACTGCCGGAGGCTGGTCAATAGTGATGTTATACGAATCGTCGGAGTAACGACCGCCGAAGGCCCAGACGACCGGCTGGAACACCCAAGCGATGTATGAGGCACCGTTGGCGTGGGCGAACGCAGCAACACTCAGCTTGTCCCCTTCACGTTTGGCAAGTTTATCACCCCAGCTGACAAGCTCATCCCAGGTGTCCGGTGCCCGATCTAGACCGGCTTTCTGGAACATATCTTTGTTGTAGTAAAAGAGTGGCGTGCTGCGAGCGAAGGGAATCCAGTAGACCTTACCGCTACGCGTTCCCTCGTTGATGAACGAGTCTACATAGTCGGCGGGCTGGACCTTGGCCTCGGCCATAAACGTGTTCGCAGGAGCCAAAACCTTGGCCAGCCAGAACTTCTGCCACCACACATCAGACAACAGACAGACATCCGGTGCTTGCCGAGCGGCGAGAGCAGCGGATAGCTTCTGAGCAGTCTCCTCATAGCTCCCCTGGAATTGGTAGTCAAGGACGATGCGGTCTTGACTCTTGTTAAAGCGGTTCACCAATTCCTGTTCGGCCTTCCCATTATCACCGCTAAATGATCCCCAATAACTGATCCGGAGAGCCCCCTGCCGTGCAGCAGTTGTCGCAGCGGGAGTCGGCGTTACTGCAGCACCGGCAGATGCCGCAGTTGGTGACGGCGCTCCGGTTGGAGAAAGGGGAGCCGAGGGCGTGGCGGATGCTGCAGGAACTGGTGAAGCAGGTTGGCCTCCGCAAGCCTGAAGGAGCAAACCCGTAACGAGGAGCCCTCCCAAACCGGCGGCCCTATACAATGCCGCTCGTCGGGTAAATCGAGGAGACGGGACAGTAGACATCTTTGGACCTCCTTAAGGTAGCTACATCTCCGCATCATAGATCAGTCGGCTCGCAAGGGAACCGACGGTTTCTGGCATCTGGGGACGAACTACCCATTGCTCAGCCTTTCAGAGCTCCAGCAGTCGCGCCTTCTACAAGATAACGCTGGGTCAGAGCGAACAGGGCGAGAAGGGGAACAATAACCATAACCGTCGCGGCCATGACTTGACCCCACTGGGTATTGCCTTCCTGGTCGAGAAGAAGCGCAATCCCAACCGGTAGCGTACGCATCTCCTTAGTAGTGGTCGCGATGAGCGGCCACAGATAATCATTCCACCGCCCGACTGCAGTCAGCAGGAGAAGGGTCATAACAATTGGCCGAGACATAGGGAGCACAATCTGTCCGAGAATCCGTAAGTGCCCCGCACCATCGACCCGAGCAGCCTCGAGGATCTCACGGGGCAAGGTGAGGAAGTGCTGCCGGAGCAGAAATGTCCCAAACGCGATTCCAGCCTCGGGGAGAATGAGCGCCTGATAGGTGTTAATCCATCCCAGTGACGCCAGGGTTAGGTAATTTGGCAGGATTGTCACCTGCGGAGGGATCATCAGAGCGGCGAGAATGACCAGGAATACCAGATCACGCCGGGGGAAACGGAGATATGAGAGGGCATAGGCACTCAGGATACCATTCACCATCTTGGCTAGTGTTCCAAAAAAAGTCATGATAATTGTGTTGACATAAAAACGGCCGAAGGGGGCAATCTGCCACGCCTCCAGGTAGTTTTCCCAGCGGAGCCGAGCCGGAATCCAGACCGGCGGGAACGTGTAAATCTCCCGGAGAGTTTTGACTGAAGCCAGAAGCATCCACAGGAGAGGGAAGCCCACCACAGCGATGAGCATCAATACCAGTATATAAC
>JADGGD010000274.1 GCA_019690095.1 Chloroflexota bacterium | reverse complement strand
AGGCGGAGATCCAGCCGCGTCCGGGCCACCTCGCGCTCCCCCTCGGCTTCCCAGACGAGGAGATAGGGGCTCACCGTGGTGCCGAGCAGGGCCACCGCCGCGGCGGCCTCGGCGAGGGTCGTGGGCAGGCTGGGAAGGAAAGTGCCGCGCAGGACCGCCCCCCAGTCCGGATGGACGAGCACGGCCGCCGCGACGTAGGAGAGGGCGAGCGTCCCGACGGCCAGGTAGAGCAGGCGAATCTCCCGGAAGTTGAGGATGACAGTAGCGCCGAGGAGGAGCAGAACGGCCGGGAGGATAAACCAGCGCCAGCTGATGCCCGTGAGGAGTTCGAGGGCGGCGCCGAGCGCGGCGGTATCGGCGATGAGGCTGGCCTGATTTGCGGCAACGGCGGTGAGCGCCACGGCCAGGGCGGGTGCGGAGCCGTACCGCCGGCGGACGAGCCGCAGGACGCCCTGGCCGGTGAGGCCGCCCAGGCGGGCCGAGGTAACCTGGACCGCCTGGACCATGAAGGTCGCCAGGACGAGGAGCCAGAGCTGACGATTGCCGGCGACTGCGCCCGCGATGGAATAGGCGGTTATGCCGGCCGGGTCGTTGTCGGCCAGCCCGGCCATGACGCCCGGACCGACGGCGCGGAGGTACCGGATGGCGCACCGGGGCCAGAGAAGGTGGATCCTCCGCGCGGTTGCGCGTGGGGTGGGATCGCCGCGCCGTGATGGGCGCCGCATGGGCGTGCCTCCCCGGGACAAGAGATAGAGGGAGAATGAGGGCACGCCGTGTGCCGCGCCCGGGCTGCGGGGATGGGCGGTCTGCTGGCATAGAAGGCGCTCATGCCCTTCCCGACGCCTCCGGTGCGGCTGGAGACGTCAGCAGCAGGACTGTCGAACGCCCGGCGTGGGTCACTGCCGGAGGAGGGGGCCATCGACGTCATTCAGGTGGAGGACCTGGTCAAGCGGTTCGGTGCGCTCACCGCGGTAGACCACGTCTCATTCACAGTGCGGCGTGGGGAGGTTTTCGGCTTCCTCGGTCCTAACGGCGCTGGCAAGAGCACGACGATCAGCATTCTCTGCACGCTGGAGCGCCCTACGGCCGGTCGGGTCCGGGTGAACGGCTTTGATGCGGTCAGCCAGCCCGACCGGGTGCGCGCGTCGATCGGCCTGGTCTTCCAGGATCCGAGCCTGGATGTCCAGCTGACCGCGCTGGAGAATCTCGATTTCCACGCTTATCTCTACAACGTGCCGCGGGGGGTTGCACGGGCGCGTGAGGAGCGGCTTCTGCGCATGGTCGAGCTGTGGGATCGGCGAAACGAGCTGGTCCGCCACTTCTCTGGCGGCATGCGGCGCCGGCTCGAGGTGACCCGCGGTCTGCTCCATCGGCCGGCGGTCCTGTTCCTGGACGAGCCGACGCTGGGGCTGGACCCGCAGACGCGCGGCCTGATCTGGCGGTATGTCCTGGACTGGCGCGAGAGCGAGGGTCTGACGGTCTTTCTGACCACCCACTATCTGGACGAAGCAGAGCACTGCGACCGCATCGCCATCATTGATCGCGGGCGGATCATCGCCCTGGATACGCCGCGGAATCTCAAGGCACGGGTTGGGGAGGATGTCATCCTCCTGCGCACGGCAGACAACCCCCGCGCGGCGGCCGAGGTGCGGGCGCGGTACGGGCGGGCGGCGGCGGTCCAGGGGGAGGTGGTGCGGATCGTGGCGCCGCAGGGGGATATGCTCCTTCCCCGCCTCTGCCGCGAGCTGAGCGTGCCAGTCCAGACCGCCGATCTGAGCCGCCCGACCTTAGATGACGTCTTCCTGACCCTGACCGGTCGGAGCATTCGGGAGGAGGGGGCGGCGATTGGAGGGCCGCACGGGCGATGAGAGAGTGGATCGCGGCGGATCTCCGCGGCATCTTCATCATCTGGTACCGGGATGTCCTCCGTTTCTGGCGGAATCGCTCGCGTCTGCTCTCATCGCTGGGCCAGCCGGTGCTCTTCCTGCTCGTCTTTGGCACGGGGCTCTCGACCTCCTTGCGCGGTGCGGCGGGCAGTCTGGGCGGTGCGCCTGGCTACGTCTACTTCCTCTACCCGGGCGTTGTGGCGATGGCAGTGCTCTTCACCGGCACCTTCTCGGCGATGAGCACGGTGTGGGACCGCGAGTTCGGGTTTCTGAAGGAAGTGCTGGTGGCGCCGGTGAGTCGGCGGGGCGTGGCGATTGGGAAAGCGCTGGGCGGCAGTACCCAGGCGGTCCTCCAGGGGTGCATCGTCCTGCTGCTGGGGCCGCTGATCGGGGTGGGGCTCTCTCCCCTGCTGGTGGTGCAGATGATCGCGCTGATGTTTGTTCTCGGGTTCGCCATGACCAGCCTGGGGATCGCGGTGGCGTCGCGGGTTCAGACGCTGGAGGGGTTCGGGGTTGTGGTGAACCTCTTCACCATGCCGCTGTTCTTCCTGAGCGGGGCGCTCTTTCCGCTGGTCGGGATTCCGGCGTGGCTGGCCGTCCTCACCCGTCTCGACCCGGCCACCTACGGCGTCGATCCACTGCGGCGGGTGGTCCTGCAGGCGATCGGCGTGCCGCCCGCGGCGGTTGCGGCGCTTGGCGTGGAGGTTCTGGGGCACCGCCTGGATACAGCGGAGGAGGTCATCCTGCTCCTGGCCTTTGCCCTGGCGATGCTCGCCCTCGCCGCCCACTGGTTCGAGCGGCTGGAGTGAGGATTTCCGGGGATCGACCGCCGTCCGGCTGACGAACGTCCCTTCGCTCCCGTATCTAGTTATGGGGCCGGAGCGCTGCGGTCCTGGGCAGGCTCGAGCACACTCTCGGTGCGGCGACTGAATAAGAGCCCTACCGTGTGCTCAGGGCCGGACTGCTTCAGGAGGGTACGGAGAGTGCCGAGGATCGGTCCGGGGGCTGAAGCGGCTGTGTATGAGGAATGCTGAGCTGATTGCCCGCGGGGATCCTGATCCTGCCGCACGGTACTCCAGAGCGGAGCTCTCGGCGGATTCTTGCGCTCATCGGGCAGGCTGTTCCGCTGACGAACGAGCTGCATCGGTGGCACCCAGATCATGGGTGGGGGCTTCTCGCGGTGTCTCCCTGATTGGCTCCCCAGCGGCCGGTCCTCTGGGGCGCGTGCGGTGAGTGCGGCCCGGCCTTGCCATCATTCTTCCAGAGCGGGGCGCTCTTCACTGCTGGTCGGGCTTCCGGCGTGGCTGGCCGTCCTCACCTGATTCGAGCGGCTGGAAGAAGCCGAGTGGCCGTGTGGAAATTGACAGGCAGTCATCGGAGCGCTAGCATCATACCGGAGACTCCGGTTCTCTCTGGAGGAGCGGCTGCCTCTTTCTCGCCTGGCAGGCCCGTAGGGCGGGCCTGCGACTGCGGGTTCGCGAAAAGTTCATATCCGCGAAGGGGTAGTGATTATGGAACAGCGTCGTTCTATCACTCTGACCCGCCGGCAGTTCTGCGCCGGCTTTGCCCTCGGCGGCGCCGCGGTGCTCCTCGCCGCCTGCCGCTCGGGAACCCCCGCGGCGACCCCGACCACCGCGCCGGCCGCCCTGGCACCAACCCCAACCC
>JADGGD010000273.1 GCA_019690095.1 Chloroflexota bacterium | reverse complement strand
GGGGATCGTTCGGCGGTGAGGTGGACCGTGCTGACACTGGGCTACAAGGCGTCGACCGAGCAGTTCGCGCCGGACCAGCTTCTGGAGTGGGTTGTCGAGGCCGAGGCGCAGGGCTTCGATGCTGTCACGGCGAGCGACCACTTCCACCCCTGGCGCGATGACGTGCACTGCTTCTCGGTGTGGCCGTGGTTTGGAGCGGTTGGGATGCGCACCCGGCGGATCCGCTTCGGGCCCGGGGTGACCTGCCCGACCCTGCGGCTCCACCCGGCGGTGGTGGCACAGGATGCCGCGACGCTTGCGGCGATGTTCCCCGGCCGCTTCTGGCTCGGGCTGGGCACCGGCGAGGCGCTCAACGAGCGTGCCGCCACCGGCCGCTGGCCGGATTATCCGGAGCGGCGGGCGATGCTGGCCGAGGCGGTCGCGATCATCCGCCACCTCTGGGCGGGGGAGCACCTGACCTACCGCGGCCGCTACTTCCAGACCCGGGCCGCTCACCTCTCCGTTCGGCCGACCGCGCCGATCCCACTGATCATCGGGGCGGCTGGCGTCTCGAGTGTTCGCCTGGCCGGCCGTCTGGGCGACGGCTGGATGATCCCCGGCAGTGAAGGGGGGCTGGAGGAGCTCCAGCGGACCCTGATCCCGGCCTTTGAGGGCGCGGCCCGCGCGGCGGGGCGCGACCCGGCGGCTTTGGGGCGGGCGATCGAGGTGAAGGTCATCTGTACGGACGATCCGGCGGTTGCCCTGGCCGAGGCGCGCCTGTGGGCATCGAGCCTGCTGCCGGAGCGGGAGAAGTACGGGCTGTATGATCCGCGGGATATGCAGCGCTACGGTGCCCTGCTGAGCGACGAGACCATCCGCCGACACTGGCTCATCTCGGCCGATCCGGAGGACCACATCGCGCTGGCCGAGCAGTACCTGCGTTTGGGCTTCGACCAGCTCTACTTCCACACGCCCGGGCCACGCCAGGGCGAGTTCCTCCAGTTTTACGGAGCGCACGTTCTGCCGCGCCTCCGGCAGCGCCACAGCACGGCACATCGCGCCGCGGCATAGGTGGATGCCGCTCGCTTCCCTGTTTGGTTCGCCGCACAGGATCTTGTACGATACGCTATACTAGCGCACGTAGCGGTGGACCGGCCGGTCTGGATGGAGCGGCCGGCGAGCGCGGTGGCCGGGAGGAGCCATGGCGGACGTACGGATCGAGATCCTGACGCGGGCGCCGACGGAGTTCTTCCACTGCCCCCACTGCGAGGTGGCCTTTCATGCCCTCGGCCTGGGGCAGGCTTTTCGGGCCGAGCAGCGCGCGGCGGCCCTGCCGGCGGACGTGCGTGCCGAGTACGTCCGGCTGAGCGACTGGATCAGCACGCTGGCCCGGCAGTACGGCGAGCGTCTGCGGATCGAGCTGATCGATGTCGCCTCGCTCCGCGGCTTTTTCACCGCCCTGCGCTACCGCGCCCGGCGCTATCCGACGATCATCCTGGACGGGGAGGTCATCTCCGCGGCGGACCGACCCGGTCGGGAGTCGATCAGGGAAGGGGGTGAGGACGACCTCGCGGCGGCGGCGAGGCAGATCGCGGAGCGCCTGGGGGCGCGCGGCTGAGCCGCTCCCCCGGGGAGACCCGGCGGCGGCCGGGAATCGCGTCTGGAGATGTACCAAGGAGGCGCGGCTTGAACACGCTCATCGCTGTCATTATTGGCGCCATCACGGTCTATCTCGGCTACAACCACTATGCCCGGCGGATCGACCGCGATGTCATCGAAGCCGATCCGAAGAAGGTGACCCCGGCGCGCATGTACATGGACGGGGTGGACTTCGTGCCGACGAACCGCAACGTCCTGTACGGCTACCACTTCAAGTCGATCGCCGCGGCCGGGCCGATCGTCGGGGCGATCACGGCCGGCCTGCTCTGGGGCTGGCTTCCCTCGATCCTCTGGCTGGCCCTCGGCGTGGTGTTCCTGGGCTGGGCGAGCGACTACAGCGCGATCATGGTGTCGGTCCGCAATGACGGCAACAGCATCTCCGCCATTGCCCACAACCTGATCGCCCCGCGGACCCGCACGATCCTCCTGATCTTCATCTTCTTCTACCTCTTGCTGGTGGCCGGCGCGTTCGGCAACCTGATTGCGTCGGTCCTCAACACGACCCCCGGCATCCCTCTGGTCATCATCGTCATGGCGGTGATGGGGATGCTCGGCGGGCAGATGCTCTACCGCTGGCGCATGGACGTGGTGACCATGACGATCATCACCGTCGGGGTGACCCTGATCGTGACCCTGCTCGGGCCGACGGCGGCGGCCCAGTGGCTCGGCAAGGCGGTCAATGCGGCGACCAACGCGATCAGCGGGGGCCAGCCGGCGCTGGTGGTGTTTGATCCGACGCAGATGAATCCGCAGACCCAGACGCCCGGCGTGAACGTGCCGATCATGCCGAGCTACATCTTCTGGGTCCTGTTCATGTTCGCTTTCTGCTACCTCGGCGCGATCCTGCCGATCTGGCGCTACGCCCAGCCGATCAACTACATCGGCTTCTGGCTGACCGCCCTGACGATCGTCCTGGGCGGCATCGGCGCGGCGCTCGCGATCGTCCTCAAGCCGGAGGTCGCCATGTTCAAGCTGGAGGCCTTCAAGGGCTTCATGGCGCCGGCCGGCGGTGGAGCGATCCAGCCGCTCTGGCCGATGCTCTTTGTGACGATCGCCTGCGGGGCGATCTCCGGCTGGCACGCCCTGATCGGCTCGGTCGGGACGGCACGCCAGATCGAGAATGAGACGGATGTCCTGCCGGTCGGCGGGCGAGCGATGTTCAGCGAGTTCACCCTGGGCCTGCTCTCCCTGCTGGCGGTCTCGGTGGCCGCGGCCGGGGCGACCGCGCCGGCGAAGTTCGCCAACGGCGTTGGGGGCTTCCTGAGTGTCTTCGGGCTTCCTCAGGCCTACGGGACATCGCTGGCCTTCGCCGCCTTCGTGGTCATCGTGATCACGGTGGTCCAGCTCGTCTTCCGGCTGATGCGGGTGACGCTGGCCGAGGGGCTGGGCGACCGCTGGCCGATCATGCGCAATATGCACGTGGCGACGCTGATCGGCATGCTGCTGACCCTGCTCCTGGTGCTGTCGGGTACCTGGGTCTACCTGTGGCAGCTCTTTGGTGCGGCCAATCAGCTGATGGCGGCGCTCTCGCTCCTGATCGTGACGGTCTGGCTTGCCGCGACGGGGCGCAACGTGCTCTACGCGGGCCTGCCGTTCCTCTTCATGTACGTGACGACACTGGCGGCAACACTGGTGACTGCCTACAACCTCTGGGCGACGGTCTTCCTGCCGGGCCTGCGGAACGGCTGGGGGATCGCCATTGTCGGGGCCGGGGCGATGATCATCGTGGCCCTGCTGCTGGTGGTGGCCGCGCTCTACATCGGCTATGACGGCTGGGTGGCCTACCAGCGCCACCGCCAGCGGCCGATGGAGGCGCGCGCGGCGCCCGCACCGTCGAGCTGAGACGCGGCGGCTGTGGGGGCGGGGTGGGCGGCCCTACCCGCCCCCCCGGGGCGCCGGGCCGCCCCCCCCCACGCGGGGGGGGG
>JADGGD010000272.1 GCA_019690095.1 Chloroflexota bacterium | reverse complement strand
AATGGGACGTCCGATCACTCTCTTCACCGGTCAGTGGGCTGATCTTCCGCTCGAAACGCTTGCCGCCAAGGCGAAGAGCTGGGGCTATGACGGCCTGGAACTCGCCTCCTGGGGCGACCACTTCGATGTGATCCGCGCGGCGAACGACCCGGGCTACGCCGAGGAGCGGCGCGCGCTTCTGCGCCGCCACGGCCTGGAGGTCTACGCCTTCAGCATCCACCTGGCGGGTCAGCTCATCTGCGATGAGCCGCTGGATGAGCGCCACGCGGGCTTTGTCCCGCCGGAGCACCGGGGAAGCCCGGAGGCGATGCGGCGCTGGGCGACCGAGTGGTGCATGGCCGCGCCGCGCGCGGCGCGCAACCTGGGGGTCAACGTCGTCACCGGCTTCACCGGTTCCTCGATCTGGCACCTGTGGTTTCCATTCCCGCCCCAGGTGCCCTCGCTGATCGAGGCGGGCTTCCGCCAGTTCGCTGAGCGGTGGAACCCTATCCTCGATGAGTTCGGTCGCCACGGCGTCCGGTTCGCCCTGGAGGTCCACCCGTCGGAGATCGCCTATGATTTCCACACCGCCGAGCGCGCGCTCGAGGCGATTGGCCGCCGGCCGGAGTTCGGCTTCAACTTCGATCCGAGCCACCTGGTCTGGCAGGGCATCGATCCGGCCCGGTTCATCTATCACTTTGCCGACCGCATTTTCCACGTCCACGTCAAGGATGTAAAGGTGCTGGTCGACGGGGAGAACGGCATCCTCTCGTCACACCTCAACTTCGGTGACCGCCGGCGCGGCTGGGATTTCGTGTCGCCCGGTCACGGGGATGTCAAGTTTGAGCCGATCATTCGGGCGCTGAACCGGATCGGCTACCAGGGGCCGCTCTCGGTCGAATGGGAGGACAGCGGCATGGACCGCGAGCACGGCGCCGCTGAGGCGGTGCGGTTCGTCCGGACCCTGGACTTCGCCCCGTCGGCGGTGGCCTTCGACGCCGCCTTCCAGAAGCGGTAGGACCGGCGCCCGCCGCCTATACACTGGCACGGCTGGAGACTGGAGAAAGGAGCGACGACCGTGGCGCTGCGGGATCTCCGTCCGCAGACGATCCGACGAACTCCAGAGGAGCTCGTCCGGCACCTGCAGACATTTCAGCTCGACCTGAAGTTCTCGGCCGGCATCTGGTTCTTCTCACCGCCGGCCAGCCGATTCCACGATCGGTATAAACCGGTTCTCGATATCCCTGCCCGTCTCGAGATCGCGGCGAAGCTGAAGGACTACGGCCTGGCCGGCCTGGAGGCCCACTATCCGAACGAGATCAATGAGGACAACCTCGACCTCTGGAAGCAGTTCTCGCGCGACACAGGCATCCGGATCGTTACGGTGATCCCCCTGCTGTTCTACGACGAGCAGTTCGAGTGGGGCTCCCTGTCGAATCCGATCCCGGCGCGCCGCCGCGCGGCGATCGACCGCACGATTCGCGCGCTCCAGCTCAACAAGGAGCTGGATACCGAGTTTGCCGTCGTCTGGCCCGGCATCGACGGCTACGAGATCGCCTTCGGGACCGATCTGCGAGCGGCGCGGGACCGGTTTGCCGAGGGGCTCGCGGAGGCGATGGATGCGGTGCCGGGCGTGCGGGTGGCCGAGGAGCCCAAGCCCTACGAGCCCCGCGGACACATCCTGTACGGGACGACCTCCGAGGGCATCCTGCTCGGCCTCAAGGTCGAGGCACTCCTGAAGCATCCGGAGAACCGCGCCCTGCTCGCCCAGGGCCATGCCCTCGTGGCCCTGAATCCGGAGGCCGGCCACATGCTGATGGGCTACGAGGACATGCCGTACTCCTACGGCCTGGCGATGGAGTACGGACGCCTCGCTCATACCCACTGGAACAGCCAGCCGCTCGGGAACTACGATCAGGATCTCAACGTGGGGGCGCTGTCGCCGGAGGCAACCGAGGCAACCCTCTACACGCTGAAGATGTACGGCTACGACGGCTGGTTCGGGCTCGATATCAACCCGGTCCGCATGCCGGTGGATACAGCGCTGAAGATCTCGATGGATGCGCTCCGCGCCGCGAACGACCGGATCAACAATCTGGACCACGAGGCGATCATCTGGGCCACCGAACACCCGGATCGGGCCCGCGGCTGGCTCGAGGCGTACCTGGTGCGGGCGCGGGCCGCGCACCCGGATCGTCTCCCTCCTCTTCCCTCGCTCGATCGCGGTTGAATCGCGGCGGCGGATGGTGCAGCCAGGCGGTCTCTTTTGCCGCCCGGCCGCACCATCCGCATGCCGGGTCAGGAGGGTGATCCCATGGCGTCGGATACCCTGCTTCTCGGCTTCGACGTGGGCACCACCGGCGGGAAGGCCCTGCTGATCGACGCGGACGGCCGCATTCTGGCCTCGGCCACAACGGGCTACCCGCTCGCCACGCCGCGCCCGCTGTGGTCGGAGCAAGACCCATCCGACTGGTGGACTGCGGCGGTGACGAGCATCCGGCAGGTCCTGCACGGGGTAGATGCCCGCCGGGTCGCGGCCGTCGGCCTGACCGGCCAGATGCACGGGCTGGTCCTGCTGGACGCCCGCGGCACAGTCTTGCGTCCCTGCATTATGTGGAACGACCAGCGGACCGGCGCGCAGTGCGCCGAGATCACCCGGCAGGTGGGGGAGCGGCGCCTGATCGAGCTGATCGGGAACCCGGTCCTGCCCGGCTTCACCGCGCCGAAGATCGCCTGGGTCCGCGCGCACGAGCCGGAGGTCTACACCAGGATCGCTCACGTTCTCCTTCCCAAGGATTATCTCCGCTACCGCCTCACCGGCGCGTTCGCCACCGAGGTCTCCGACGCCTCCGGGACCGCCCTGTTCGACGTGCGGTACCGCCGCTGGTCGGAGGAAATGCTCGCGGCGCTGGAGATCCCTCGGGACTGGCTGCCGGAGTGCTACGAGTCAGTGGTGCCGAGCGCGCGCATCTCCCCGGAGGCCGCGGCGGAGACCGGCCTGCCCGCGGGCGTGCCGGTCGTCGGGGGCGGGGGTGATCAGGCGGCCCAGGCCGTAGGGTGTGGTGTGACCGGCGAGGGCATCATCTCGGTCACCCTCGGCACATCGGGCGTCGTGTTCGCCGCGAGTGAGAGCTACCGGGCAGATCCGGACGGACGCCTGCACGCCTTTTGCCACGCGATTCCAGACCGCTGGCATCTGATGGGGGTTATGCTCTCGGCAGCCGGGTCGTTCCGCTGGTTCCGGGATGCGCTCGGTCAAGAGGAGGCCGCGCGCGCCCGGGCTGAGGGACGGGATGTCTACGATGTGCTGACCGATGAGGCGGCCGCGGCCCCAGCCGGCTGTGAAGGACTGGTCTTCCTCCCCTATCTCACCGGCGAGCGCACGCCGCATCCGGACCCGGCCGCCCGCGGCGTCTTCTTCGGGCTCACCCTGCGCCATCGAAAGCCGCACCTGATCCGGGCCGTCCTTGAGGGGGTCGCCTACGGCCTGCGCGATTCCCTCGAGCTGATGCGCGCCCTGGGGCTCCGGGTCGATCAGGTCCGGGCGTCGGGCGGCGGGGCCCGCAGTGCGCTCTGGCGGCAGATCCTTGCCGATGCCCTGGAGAGCGAGATCGCCCTGGTCAATGTCACCGAGGG
>JADGGD010000271.1 GCA_019690095.1 Chloroflexota bacterium | reverse complement strand
ACATCGCGGAAGATAACCTCGCGCTTCTTCTCCGGATCGAGGATTGTCGTCGCGTGCGCCTCCCAGGCCATCAGCCCGCTGTAGCGCAGGCCGGGGAGCGCGGCGGCATACTCGGAGAGCCGCAGGGCCGGCTCACCCGGCTCAACACCGGCCCGGTGCAGCCCGACATCAACCTCGACCAGCACCCGCACCGTGACACCCATGGCCGTCGCCGCGTCAGAGATCTCGCGCGCGTTCTCGGGGCTGTCGATTGCAACCATCACGTCGGCGTGGCGCTGGAGGCCGACCAGTCGGGCTATTTTCTCACGCCCGACGATCTGATTGGCAATCAGGATATCGCGGATGCCCGCGCCGGCCATAACCTCGGCCTCGCCGAGCTTGGCACAGGTGACGCCAATCGCGCCGGCCGCGATCTCTTTGTGAGCGATAGCTGGCACCTTCTGCCCTTTGGTGTGCGGCCGCCAGTTCTTCCCCGCCCCGATAATGCGGCCGGCCATCTTCCGGATGTTCCGGTCCATCACGTCGAGATCGACGCACAGTGCGGGGGTATCAAGCTCCCACTTCGATCGGCCGATAATCGCACCGGCCACGGCAGGCGCAGTTCGAGCCATGGAGTGTCCTCCCGTGAGTACGTGTTGGGGAGCGGTTCCGGCCGCTCGCGTACGCTGATTGTACCGTGCCGCTGTGAAAACGGGAATTACCGCGCTGGTCCGTTACGGGCGGCCCGCGGCAGAAGGGCAACGAGTGGCACTGGTGCTGCAGGATGCTCGATCACCTGCGCCGCCTGACCGTAGACCGCCCGGATCAGGTCAGCAGTGATGACCGCCCGCGGGGGGCCATCGGCGGCGATCCGGCCACCGCCGAGTACGAGGATGCGTTCGAAGCAGAGGGCGGCCAGGTTGAGGTCATGGATCGCCGCCAGGACGGTCAGACCGGTCCGCCGGTTGAGCCCACGGATCAGCTCGAGGACCGTGAGCTGATGTGCCACGTCCAGGTTGGCTGTCGGCTCGTCGAGGAGAAGAAGATCGGGCTCCTGGGCGAGAGCGAGGGCGATGATCACCCGCTGACGCTCGCCGCCGGAAAGGTCATGGATGCACCGGCGGGCAAAGCGGGCCGTATCGGTGAGCTCGAGCGCCTGTTCGATCGCCGCGCGGTCAGCCGCGCTCTCCCCCCGGAGGGGGTGCAGGTACGGTGTCCGACCGAGCGCGACGACCTCACGGACGGTGAAGGCAAAGGGGATCATCAGGCTCTGGGGAACCAGGGCGATCCGCCGGGCGCGCAGGGATGCGGGCACACGGGCAAGGTCGGTGCCATCGAGGAGGATGGTCCCCGCGCGCGGGCGGAGCGTCCCGCTGGCCAGCCCGAGGAGGGTCGTCTTACCCGCGCCGTTGGGGCCAATGAGCGCTGCGAGGCTTCCCGGCGGCAGGTCGAGGTTGATCCGGTCGAGGACCGTGGTAGAGCCGTAGCCGAAGCTGACCTCCAGGAAGCGCAGATGCGCACTCATAACGCGTACTCCCGTCGGCTGGCCCGGAGCAGATAGAGGAAGTAGGGACCTCCAATGAAGGCGGTGAGAATGCCGACCGGCAGTTCGACCGGCGCCAGGATGGTGCGCGCAAGGAGGTCGGCTACGACCAGGAAGGAGGCGCCGGCCAGGGCGGAATAGGGGAGGAGCCGCCGGTGGTCCGGGCCCGCAATCAGGCGCATGGCGTGCGGCACAATCAACCCGACGAAGCCGATGAGCCCGCTGATCGTCACCGCCGCTCCGGTCAGCAGTGAGCCGGCCGCGATGATCAAGAGCTTATCCCGCTCGACCGGGATACCAAGCCGCTCGGCGGCCTCCTCGCCCAGGCCAAATGCGTTCAGGCTCCGGGTCAGTCCGAACGACACAACCGTGACCAGGAGGATAACCGGACCGACCACAGCGAGCTGAAGCCAGGCGCTGACCGCCACGCCGCCCAACAGCCAGCCATACAGTCGCGGCAGGTTGAGCATAAGACGATCATTCAGGATGAGCAGCAGGCTAACCAGATAGGTCAGCACCGTGCTCACAGCGATTCCAGCCAGCAACAGGGTCACCGCCGGGGTTCGCCGACCAACGCGGGCCAGGCGGTAGACGAGCGCCGTCGCCCCGAGTGCGCCCACGAAGGCGGCCAGGGGGACGGCTCCGAAGCCCAGGATTACCACCGGTCCGGCCAGGATCAGGCCAATAACCGCCCCGAGCGCGGCACCGCCAGAGGTGCCGATGACGTACGGATCGGCCAGGGGATTGCGCAAAAGGCCCTGAAAGAGGGTGCCGGTCGCGGCGAGAGCCAGGCCGACCAGGGCGGCACCGATCACCCGCGGCAGGCGGAGATCAAGCAGGATCGCCTCATCCTGCGGCGTCCAGGTCGGGGTCAGGTGCACCAGGCCAAGCCGATTCAGCGGAATCTCAACCAGGGCCAGCGGTGGTAGGGCGACCGAGCCGAAGGTAGTCCCGAGCAGGATCGCCGCGAGCAGAAGGATACCGAGGACGAGCGTCACGAGCCCCGATGGCGGTCGTCGAATCTCATCGCCGCGCGTGGGCCTCGCCCCTCCGACCGCGGTACTAACCGCCTCGTCCGGCCGCTGCCCGGTCTGAACGCGCCGCGGGGAATCCATGGGAATCCTCCTGATCGCGCCCGGTTCAGTGAAACAGCTCTGGATGGAGCAACTTCGCCATCTCGTCAAGGCCATCGACCAGCCGCGGCCCGGGCCGCGTGAGCAGGTCGCCGTCAACAGGATAGATCCGATTCTCTCGAACGGCGCTGATCTGGTTCCAGCCTGGCCGCGCCCGCACCATGGCTGGTGTCTGAGGGTTGTAGGGCACGTGCGCATCGGCGAGCAGGATGACCTGGGGATCGCGCGCGATGATCTGTTCGGCACTGACCTGCCCCGAGGGGGCGTTGATATCGGCAAAGATATTCTCCCCACCGGCCATGGGGACGAGGGCACTGTAGTAGCCTCGACCGCCCGCGACGAACGGCCGGGTCGGGTCAGAGGCATCGAGCTCGTAGAGGACCCGGACCCGCGGCGCTGATTGCGTCCGCGCCGCGATCGCCCGGGCGCGCTCGCGCATGGCCGCCGTGATCTCTTCGGCTCGCGTCTGGGTGCCGGTCGCTATGCCCAGCCGATCGATATCCGTGAGGACGCCATCAAAGGTATCGGGAAAGAACTTGAGGACCGGAATCCCCTGGGCGGAGAGCTGCTGAATCACGTCATCGCTCTCGACCAGAACCACGACGAGGTCCGGGTGGAGAGCAACGATCTGCTCAATGTTTGGCTTCGGGTAGGTCTTGAGAATGGCCTTGGCCTTGTTCGCGGCCGGGTAGTCAGAGTACGTGTCAGTTGCAATGATGCGCTCACCAAGCCCCAGCGCGTAGAGGGTTTCGGTGTGGCCCGGGGAAAGGGAGATAATCCGCTCCGGACGGCGTGGGATGGTGACCTGTCGGCCGGTGTCATCGACGACGGTGACAGGGAATGCGGTCGGGGCGGCAGTCGGGGAGGCCGTCGGGACCAGGGTCGGGGTCACCGCAATCGTCGGCGCGGCAGTAACGGTCGCCGACGCGGCCGCGGATGGCGTCGGCGATGCGGGCACGGCCTGAAGG
>JADGGD010000270.1 GCA_019690095.1 Chloroflexota bacterium | reverse complement strand
CATGGCGGACGATCGCCTCGGCGACCGGCCGCAGGACGCGCCCCTGGTAGGGGGTTCGACCGCGCGTGGTCAGGACGATGAGCATGGCGCGGCTTTCGGTCGCCCGGCGGATGATTGCCTCGGCCGGCGGCCCGATGACCTGGTCGATCACCAGCCCCGGCGTTTCGCTTGCGGAAAGGCCGAGCCGCGCAAGGGCCTCAGCCTCCGAGACCGGCTGGTCGAGGGCGTGCACGACGTGGAGCGATGCATTGGCCAGCCGTGCCGCCAGGCGTGCTGCGGGGAGTGCCGCGTGCGCCTCCGGCGAGCCGTCGAGGGCGAGCAGGATGAGCCGGGCCCGGCCGGCCCAGACGGTTCGTTCCGCGGGCGCCGCGCGTTGGGTGGGCTCACGCATCAGCGGACCTCCTGCCACGTGCTGTTGGATGCTTCGCCCCGGACGGTCCTCCCCGGCGTGATTCGTGCCGATACCGCGTTCTCCTCACCCAGCTCTACAGTCAGCGGAGATCCACTGCGCAGTTCGATCTCGAGCGAGCGTGGGCGGGCGCTCGCCCGGACGCGCAGGTGTCGTCCCCGCCAGTAGAGGCTGTAGGAGAGGCTCTGCCAGTGCTCGGGTACCTGCGGCTCGAACGCCAGGCCGCGCGGACCGATCCGGAGGCCGCCGAAGCCGAGGACAGCGGCCTGCCACAGCCCGCCGAGCGCCCCCAGGTGGATTCCTCCGGCGGCGTTGCCCATGGTGTTTGCCAGATCGATCTCGGCGGCCTGGCGGAAGTAGCGCCGGGCCAGGTCGAGGTCGCCCAGCCGGGCGGCGAGCAGGGCGTGGATGCTCGGGCTCAGCGAGCTGCCGTGAGCGCAGCGGGGGGCGTAGTACTGGAAGTTCGCCCGGCGCACCGCTGGCGGGAACTCGTTCCAGAGGAGGTAGATCAGCAGCAGGACATCCGGCTGCTTGATGATCTGGGAACGAGCGAGCCGCTCGCGGCCGAGGATCAGCTCGATCGGGCCGGTGCGTGCGGCGTAGGCAGACGGGTCGATGTCCTCGCAGGCGAAGTAGCCCCGGAACTGTTCGATCAGGCCGGAGGAGGGGTCGCACGGCAGGACGATAGCCTGCCCGGCCGTGCGCCAGGCGGTGGGCTCGTCTGCCTCCAGCTGGAGGCGCTCGGCCAGGGCGGCGAAGTGTTCTGGCCAGCGGGTCCGGATCAGCTCGACAGCATCGGCGGCCCGGGCCAGATTCCAGCGGGCCATGCCGTTGGTATAGGCGTCATCGTCGACCCCGGTATGATACTCATCGGGCCCGATCACGCCGCACAGGTGAAGGCGGCCGTTATCCCCGCGGACGGCCCGGCTGACCCAGAAGCGGGCAGTCTCGATCAGGATCTCTGCGCCCATATCGAGCAGGAAGCGCGCATCGCCGGTCGCCTGCCAGTACTGCCAGACGGCGTAGGCCACATCGGCGCTGATGTGGACCTCTCGGGTGCCGGTTTCCAGGGGTACGACCTCGCCGTCGGGCATGGCGACCTCGGTAGGCGTGACGTCCGTGCCGGTGTCCGTCGACTCCCAGGCGTAGAAGGCGCCGCGAAATCCGAGGGCGGCGGCCTTGCGCCGGGCGGCCGGGAGGGTGTGGTAGCGGTAGGCCAGCAGGGCGCGTGCTGCCGCCGGCCAGGTCAGGAGATAGAAGGGCAGGAGATAGATCTCGGTATCCCAGAAGACGTGGCCCTTATAGGCGGGACCGGTGAGCCCGCGGGCGCCGATCGAGGTGTGTTCGTCGGCGGGGTTGGCTGAGGCGATCAGGTGGAAGACGGCGAAGCGGAGCGCCCGCCGGGTGCCGTCGTCCGCTGCGGCGGCGACCTCGGCGTCCTGCCAGGCGCGTGCCCAGGTGCGGGTGTGCTCGGCAAGCAGGGCGTCTGCGCCCCGCGCGGCGAGGGAGCGCCAGTGTGCCGTGGCCTGCGCGAATGGATCGGCGGTCTCGCGCGTGGTGAAGATCGCGGCGAGCTTGTCGATCCGGTAGGTTGTCCCGAGAATGGCCTGCCACTCCCAGCGCTCACCGGCCTGATGGTCGCGGGAGATGCGCCGGTGCGCCGGTCCGGGGCCGCGAAAACAACTGCCCTCGGCCAGGGCGACCGTGATGGCGTCGGTCTTCTGCACGGCGGTGACGGCTGGCCCGTCCGCGGTCTCCGCCGCAGTGCGCAGGATGACCGGCGTGTTGGCCAGGCTGGCGTCAACCAGGCACGCCACGGCCGCGGAACCGCCGTAGTTCTCGGGCGTCAGGTGGATGGTCTCGACCAGGGCGTGTCGGTCGGCGAGCGAGAGGAACCGACGGACCTCCAGGCGGGTGATGCGTCCGGACGGGTCGCGGACGCGCCAGGCGTGGCAGAACAGGCCGCGGTGCAGGTCGAGCACGCGCCGGTGCTCGAGGGTTGTGACCAGATCAGAGCGGAGCTCGGTCCCGTTGACGAAGACCCGGACCTCGGCCCAGTCTGGCAGGCTGATCAGTTCGGACCCGGCCGATTCAGCGGCTGAACGGGTATAGACGCCGGCCAGGTAGGTGCCTGGCTCGGCGAGGATGGTGTGCTCCTGGACTGTGCCGCGGGTGCCGACGTAGCCGTTGGCGAGGGCGAAGAGGCTTTCGATCTCGTGCTCGCGTGCCGGGGTGTCGTGTTCCTCGACGAGGAGCCAGTCGGGCTCTGGCGGGCTGTTCGGGACGGGCGGATCGGGGGCGGCCCCGGCGGCCGGATGGGCGGCGATCTGCAGGTCGAGGACGGCGCGAAAGCAGGAGGGACCGCCGCCGAGGTGGATGACCCCGGGGGGTGTGCCGCCCGGCTCGGGCCCGACCGAGATGACGACGGCGCCCCGGGCAGCGGGGATCATCATCCGGGCATCGCTGCCGGGGAAGCCTGCGGTCGGGCCCAGCTCGTCGCCGGCCAGCAGGACATCCGACGGCGGGATCCGGTGGGGCGCGGCGAGGTGCTCCATGACCCATGCTACCGAGTCCCCTTTGTCGGTGAGGCCGATCTCGATGTGCTTGACATCGCTGGTGATCCGGGCATCGCAGAGGCCGAGCTCGCGTGCAGCACGGACGGCCAGCGTGAGGGCCTCATTGAGGCCGCCGGCCAGCCCGGCCGAGCGGAGGCGTCTCTCGACTGCGGTGAGGAGGGGGCCGATGGCCGATTTCGGCGGATTGGCCCAGGCGGGCTCGGGGATGAGATCGATCTTGCGGCGGTTGAGGCGATTGGAGATCACGCGGATAGAGAGACCGGTGCGGGCCTGGATCGCCTGCTGGACAGCATTGGCGGCGGCCGTCAGGAGGCGGTTCTCGGTCGGCGTGGCGATGCGCCGCCAGAGGAGGATGAGATGGGAGTGGGCGTCGAAGCCGTAGACCTCGGAGCCGCGATTGGTGCAGAGGTACAGCCGCTGCTTGTGGGGGCCGGCGATCGCGGCGGAGAGCTGGTGGTCGATGTTCCGGACGCTGGTTCCGGAGATGACTGCGATGAAGACGCCGCGTCGGAGGAGGAGGTCGATGCGCTGGCGGACTGGTGTGGCATCCTCGGCACGGTGCGCGACGGCGGTGCCGTCCCAGTCGAAGACAAGGATGCGGAAAGGGTGGGCGAGGCGGGCGAGCGCGGTGGGTGTGGTGCGGCAG
>JADGGD010000269.1 GCA_019690095.1 Chloroflexota bacterium | reverse complement strand
GCGGGCCCCCGTGGGCCCCCGTTGGCCCATGCGACCGGTCGAGTAGTCGTCTAGACGACTGGTTCTTTGTCGATCGGGTTCGACAGAAAGGGCTCGGATCCTTTCGGGCGGCGGATGGGGATTTCAGCCAGCTGGGATGGTGTGGGGCCGTGGAACTCCGAGCGCAACGACGGAGCCCTCGACGTTCTGGCAAGCCGGCCTGGAACAAGACTTTCTCGGAACCGTGCGGAAGCGCACCACGTCTCGCAACCGACTAGCCGCGCCGCACGGCCCGAGAGCACCGCCAGCCACCACTGCACCCCTGTGATGCTTCCCCTCATGTCGAGCAATTACATGCGTCTCCAGCCTTCTGCCTCCCCGGCACGCCAGCCCAGGCGACGCCCCCCCTCTCCAGCTCTCCACCGCGGCGCCACCTCACCATCTCACAGCCGGCCAACGATGACTCCGGCCTCCGCTATCCGCCCGAAGGATTTCCCGGGCACCCGCAGAAAAGAACTATTTAGTACCTCTCGGCCAGAAACGCGGCCACCAAGCGCC
This sequence comes from Chloroflexota bacterium, assembly GCA_019690095.1. Taxonomy (GTDB): domain Bacteria; phylum Chloroflexota; class UBA6077; order FW602-bin22; family CADDYW01; genus JADGGD01. Next base: position 3,101 of record JADGGD010000269.1, on the reverse strand, counting down.
GACCCGTCCTTTCTCTGGTCATCACAGCTCCCCACTTCGGCGGCGCAAGATCGATGGAGGCGGTGACCGACGTGGAACTCCAATCCCTGTCGATCAGGACCCTACTCGAGCGTCTCAAGTCCGGCCAGATCCGTATTCCAGCCTTCCAGCGCAAGTTCGTGTGGACTTCCGACAAGGTCGCACAACTCATGGACAGTATCTATAAGGGCTACCCAGTCGGGGCGATTCTCCTCTGGCGTACCCACGAACGCCTAGAATGTGAACGCAGCCTAGGCCCCTTTATCCTTCCGGCCGCGTCGCCCGACTATCCCATCGACTACGTTCTTGACGGCCAACAACGACTCACCTCGCTCTTCGGCACCTTTGCTTCCGACTGTACCGCCGACCCCAACTCCGACTGGGATGATGTTTACTTCGATATCAGCTCAACTTCCTTCGTAGCAATTCCTTCTTCGAAGGCCGACGCCGACCGCTACTTCCCGCTCCGGTGCGTTTTTGACCCCGTAGAGTATCGACGCAATACCCATGGACGTCCTGACCAGGAGATAGTACTTCTAGACGAACTACAGCGTCGTTTTCAAGAAGCTACTATACCAGTAGAAACCATTCAACCGGCTCGAAACGATGTGGCAATCGTCTTCGAACGAATTAACACCACAGGCGTCCCTTTGGACACTTTTCAATTGCTTTCCGCCTGGACTTGGAGCCATGAGTTTGACCTTACCGACAGATTTGACGAACTAGCCAGTGAGCTGGAGCCCTTCGGCTTTGGATCGCTGTCGCAGGAGCCAGATTTACTCTTAAAATGCTGCAGCGCCGTCGTAAGGCGCATTGCTGATCCATCATCGATAAGCAATCTCGATGCAGTCGCTGTTCGAGACCGATTCGATGATATCGTAGCAGGGATCAAGACCGCGATCGACTTTCTGCGAACTAATCTTAACGTGTATTCGCTCAATGTTATGCCGTATCAATCCATGCTTGTGCCCCTCAGCGTGTTCTTCGCAGAAAGGGGTCGCCAGGGTTCCACTGCAAAACAGACGCAAGCACTTATATCCTGGTTTTGGAAGAGTTGCTTCTCCCGTCGCTACTCAAGCGGGGTAGGCAGGGCACACGCCCAGGACATCCGGGGTATGCTCGATTTAGTGAATGACGAAAGCAAGGCTATCGCCGACTGGTCTTGCGAAATCGAGCCCGAACTTTTTACGAAAACGCAATTCAACGTAACAACCGTCAACACAAAGATCTTCATTTTGTTGTTGGCCAGCAGACAGCCGAAAGCGCTATTGTCTGGTTCTCAGATTTCGCTGAGGGATGTTCTACAGCCGTACAACAGGTCGGAGTTTCACCACATATTTCCAAAGCAATATCTCGGGAATCTGGGTTTCGCTCCAAAGGACCAGAATGTGCTCGCCAACATCTGTTTCTTGCCTAATAGCGAAAACCAGCGCATCAAAGCAACGAGTCCGGATGTTTACGTAGAATGGATTCCTACTGAGCTGAGGCACGACATACTGGCGTCGGCATTCATTGAGGAGGAGTGGCTACGTGGTTCCTATGAGGAGTTCGTGAAACAACGGGCGCAGGCGCTAACTGAGTACGCCCGTTCGTTAATCCAAGGGTAACTTTCAACCGGGATTTCGCAGGGTGTAGCTGCTGGTAGGATTCGCCATAAGAGGAAGGCGCCCTTCTGGCGCGGAATTAGGGCTTTGAGCGAAGACCCAAACGCCGCCACCGGGATCTCCTGCCGGGTTGAGGAGCAATTTGATCGCGAAGGTTTGACGGCCTTCGGCGGCGTAGGCATGCTGGTCGACTTCGAGCGGCGGGCGTTCAAATTGCCCGCGCGCCTGGCGGCTTTGCCGGTCGAGAAAGCGCCCTGGGCCGGCTGGACGGTGGGGCAAGAGCTGGAGATGCTCCTGGTCCTCCGCGCTCTGGGCCTGGAGCGGATCCACTGGACGGAGACCTTCCGCGGCGACCCCTGGCTCGCGGCGCAGTGGGGGCGAACGGCTCTGCCGGAGGAGAACACCTTCTACCGGGCGCTGGAGCGGTTCGACTCCGAAGAGAAGGTCCGGGCGCTGGGCGAGGTCAACCGGCCGTTGTTGGAGCGCCTCCTGGCCTCCGAGCGCTACGCCGTCCTCGACCTAGACACCACGGTGGAGACGGTCCACGGCCGGCAGGAGGGCAGTGTGATCGGCTACAACCCGCGCTACCACGGCCGGCCGAGCTATCAGCCGCTTCTGGCCATTGAGGCCCAGAGCGGGGCGCTCGTCGCTGTCGAGCTCCATTCCGGCCGGACCGCCTCGGCGGAGGAGAAGCTCACCTTCTACCGCCGAGCCAAGGCCCAACTCCCCCCTGGATGCCCGGTGCGCTACGTGCGCGGCGACAAGGCCTTCCCCTCCGAGGATCTCCTCGGGGAGCTGGAACGAGAGGGAGTCCACTACGCGTTCAAGTTCCGGGCGACGCCACCGCTCCGTGAGCTGGCCTTCCAACCCCGACGCTGGCACGCCCTCTTCAGCCCCGACCCCTACGAGGAGATCCAGGCCGCCAGCATCGGCTATCAGGCGCTCGGCTGGTCGCGCACCCGCAGGTTGGTGCTGATTCGTACCCGGATGCTCCCCTCGCCCCAGCTCCCGCTTCTGCCCGAGTGGGAGTGGGAGCTCCAGGCCATCGTCACCGACCTGCCCTGGTGGGAAGAGGACGTCTGGCGGTTCTACAACGACCGGGCGCGCTGCGAGAACGTGATCAAGGACCTCAAGGTCGGGCTGGGGATCGACGCCATCGCCAAGGCCGACTTCTGGCCCAACGCCGCGGACCTCTGGATCAAGGCGCTGGCCTACAACCTCCTCCTCGCCCTCAAGGCCCGGACACCGGAGCCGATCCGGCGCCTCACCGCCGAGCCCTTCCGGCGGCTCTTCCTCCGCATCCCGGGTCTCCTCGCCCGTCATGCCCGCGGCTGGAGCCTGCACCTGCCGGCCTGGTGGCCGGCGGCACCCAGCTGGCAGAGCCTCCGGTCCGCCCTCGCCTCCGGCTGAGCCCGAGGCCCTCCCGCCATAGGGGCTTGGCCACCGGTTTCCCCCACCGGTTTCCCTGTCTCATATAAA
>JADGGD010000268.1 GCA_019690095.1 Chloroflexota bacterium | reverse complement strand
GACATCTTCGGCACAACCCGCACGCGCGAGCAGCAGGTGCCGATCATTGATGCTCTGGTCAATAACGTTGAGGGACGATTCCAGGTCAATATCCCCAACCGCGGGGTGATCGATGGACTTCCTGACGATGTCGTGGTGGAAGTTCCGGCGATCATCAACGCAACCGGCGTTCACCCGATCAAGCCGACCCCCCTTCCGCGGAAGATCATGCTCGAGCAGATCTATCCGCGCTGGCTGGAGATGGAGCGCGGGCTCGAGGCGTATCGTACCGGCGACCTGAGCATGCTCCTCTGGACCGCATTGAATAATCACCAGACCCGGACGTACGAGCAGGCTGTGGCGGTGATCCAGGATCTCCTGGCGATGCCGGAGCACGCCGAGCTTCGGGCATATTATCGAGGCTTCGACGGGACGGGCGCACGATGGTGCCGTGCCGAGCGGCGCGAACCGTCAGGCGCGGTCTGACGCGCGTGCCTGCGCCGCTCTCCTCTGCGCCTGGCGCGGAATTCCGTCCGGTCTGCCAGCCGCGGGAGAGGGTGTTACCGGGCGTGCTTTAGCTCGCTGCCTCAGCACGGCGGAATGCGGCATACTGTTTGCCCGCTGGTAATGCCAAAGCGGCTGATGTCGGAAGCCTGCTCTGAGAGGAGGAGGACGCGGAGACCGGTAGGGCGCCGGCGAGACAGGACGAAGCACCAGCAAGGTGTGAAGGCACTGCGTCCGTGCCAGCAGGGGCTTGCGGTCCAGTGTAATCTTCGTCAGCGCATCGTCGCCTGCCGCAGGATTTCCTCGATCGCATCGAGGTCGCGGCGGAGCTGGATATCGGCCTGCGCCTCGGCCTGGATCCTCTCGCAGCCGTGGAGGACCGTACTGTGGTCACGGCCCCCGAGCTCACGGCCGATTTCAACAAGGGAAGCCTGCGTCTTCTGACGCATGAGGTACATGGCAACCTGGCGCGGCACGACGATCTCCTTGTCCCGGGCCTTGCTCCGAATCGCTCGCGGATCCACTCTGTAATAGCGGCATACCGCGTCGAGGATGTCGGACGGGCTGAGCATGCGCTTCTGAGCACTCTGAACCAGGTCCTCGATCGCCGCGCGGGCAAGGCTGATCGTAAGCGGCTGGTTCATCAGGCGGCTGTAGGCGACGACGCGATTCAGCGCCCCTTCGAGCTCGCGGATGTTGCTCTGGATCGAGGTCGCCAGGAGTTCGATCACATCGTCCGGTACGCTGACCTGCTGTCGCGCGGCCTTGGCCTGGAGGATGGCCCGCCGGGTCTCCAGGTCGGGGAGCTGGATGTCAACGGCGATGCCCCAGGCAAAGCGCGACTGAAGGCGCTCGGCAAGGTTAGCGATCGCCTTGGGGGGGCGGTCGCTGGTGAGGACGATCTGATGGCCAACGCTGTGCAGGGCGTTGAAGGTATGGAAGAACTCCTCCTGGGTTGCCTCCTTGCCTGCAATGAACTGGACATCATCGACGAGCAGAACCTCAATCGTTCGGTAGCGCTGGCGAAACTCATCGGTCCGGTGCTCGCGGATCGCATCGACGAGCTCGTTGGTGAAATCCTCGGCGGAGACATAGAGCGTGCGCAGGCCCTTGCGCATCACGACGTTCGCGATGGCATGAAGCAGGTGCGTTTTTCCGAGGCCGACACCGCCATAGATAAAGAGTGGGTTGTAGCCGCGGCCCGGATCGTTCGCGACGCTCAGTGCGGCGGCGTGGGCGGTCTGATTTGATTTGCCAACGGTAAATGTCTCGAAGGTATAGAGCGGGTTCGGTGCCCACTCGCCGGTCGCAGGCGGTGGAGCGGGAGCCGTGGGAAGTGGTGGCGGAGGGGCAGGTGAAGGCGAGGCGGCAGCCTCTGGGATTGCCGCCGGCTGGTCGTTGGGAGACGAGCGGGTCTTCGGTGCTCGCGCAGTCTCGACGGTGGATGCCCCTCCGGCCCGGGGAGCGTGCGATACGATCACCTCGAGCGCGATTGGACGCCCGGTAATTCGTCGAAGGGTCTGCTCGATCTGCGGACGAAGGCGCCGATCGATCCACTCCGCTGCGAAGGTACTGTGCGCGCGGAGGACAAAGCGTTGATCGTCGATCGAAACCGCGGCGGCCTGGCGGAGCCAGGTTTCGAAGTTCGGCCGCGACATCTGCACCTGGAGCTCGCCAAGGGCCGCCTGCCAGATCTGCCGCGCGTTCACGTCAGGTGAGCAATCCCATCTGGATCAGGGCGGCTCGCAGGTCCGCCCGGTCGGTCTCGCTCAGTTCAGCCAGCGGAGGCCGCACTCGGCCACCGAAGCGGCCGAGCAGGTTCATTGCCTCCTTGGTCGTCGTGACCTCGTAGCCACGCCGTCGGGCCCGAATGTTAAAGATCGGCTGGATCCACCGACCCAGCAGGCTATTCACGCGCGCGAAGTCACCCGAACGGGCGGCCTGGAACAGCTCCAGGACAACGCTCGGGATGAAATTGGCGGCGCTCGAGGTGAAGCCCTCAGCGCCGGCAGCGAAGTAGCTGTTGACCATATCATCGCCGACGCCGGCTAGCCAGACAACTTTATCTCCCACCCGATCGCGGATGCGCGCCCAGGCCCGCAGGTCGGCCTGACCGTCTTTAAAGGCCACGACATTGGGGATCTCGGCGAGGCGAGCGACGAGCTCCGGTCCGAGGACAGCCGCGTCGCGGGCGTACGGGAACACGGCAATGCCCACACTGCGGGCGATGCCCGCATAGTACTCGTAGAAACCGGCCTCTTCAGCACGCCCGTAGTAATGCGGGAGGACCAGGATTGCATCTGCGCCGGCCTTCTCTCCTTCGCGGGCGAGCTCCCGAGCCAGTGCCAGGTTGAACCCTACTCCGACGATGACCGGTACCCGGCCGGCGGCTGCCTCGACCGCCAGCCGGTAAACGCGCACGAGCTCGGCAGGCGTCATGGAATACAGCTCGCCAGTGCCGCCCGCTGCGACAATCGCGTGCATGCCGGCACGAATCAGGTAATCCACCTGGGACTGGAAGGCATCCTCATTCAGCGAGAAGTCCTGATTGAACGGTGTGACCGGGAAGGCGAGCACGCCGCGCAGACGCGGGCGGAGTTCCTCAGGAGCAAGTGGCATCCATACCTCCGGCTAGCATTCCATTCTATGGGTGATGGGCGTGGGGCGTCCAGAGAGAAAAGCGCTAAAGGGATCCGCGCAGGCGTTCGATCTCGCGGTCGATCTCTTCCAGGGCGGCGTAGTCCTCCTGAGCGAGCTTGTAGTACCGATCGAGGTACAGCGCGGAAAGGCGATCTCCCAGTGGTCCCTGGCGCGTGGCCGCTTCGAGGAACCGGTCGATATCATAGGTGGACGGGAGGTGCTGCCCCAGGGTCTTGATCTCGGCGATGAGATCATTGATCTGTCCCTGGTCCCGACCCTCGACGGCGTACCGCAGCTGGCCGGCCAGCCGGGCCAGTTCGGCGAGCTTCTGCTGCTCGCTCATGAGGCTGTAAAGAACCTCATTGACCGACGGCCCCGGAGCCTGCTCGGCCTCCATCTCGCTGGGGAGAGGCTCCGGTGTACGATTGACATAAGACTCGTACAGCCGAGCGTACTGCTGAGCGATCTCCCCTACCTCTGCCATAAGCCGTACCATGTCCCTTGCGCTGACACTTCCGGCCG
>JADGGD010000267.1 GCA_019690095.1 Chloroflexota bacterium | reverse complement strand
CGCGTCTTCGGGGATGCCCCCTACTACCTGCGGCCGGGGGTCGACTTCCGGCTCACCCGCCTGGTCTGCCTGCTCCAGCGGCGCGGCTACACCCTCCGCGGCCATGCCGTGAACATGGAGGTGGATCTGGCGGATGCCGACCTCGACACCGCCGCCGACGAGGAGCGCCTGCAGGCGCGGGGCATCCAGGTCCGCCGACTCGACCTCGCCGACGCGGCCGCCTTCCAGGCCTACATGAGCCGCCACTGGAGCTGGAACTGGACGATCGAGGCCAGCCGAACCCTCCGGCGCCGGCCGATCTCAACCCACATTGCCCTGCGCGACGGGCGGATCGTCGGATTCGCCTGCCACGGCGCCTCCGGGCCCGGCCAGTTCGGCCCCATGGGGGTCCAACCCGAGCTCCGGCGCCTCGGCATCGGCGCCGTGCTCCTCAAGCGCTGTCTGGCCGACCTGCGCGAGCAGGGCTTCCCCACCGCCGACATCCAGTGGGTCGGCCCGATCGCCTTCTACGCTCGCCAGGTCGGCGCCGAGATCACCCGCTGCTTCTGGCAGTTCGAAAAGCCGCTGTAGGGGCGCGGCCCCGCCGACCAGCTGCCCCCTCCCCGGCCCGCGCACCGCTCAGCCGCGCAGGCCGGTGAAGGTGATCCCCTCGACGAACGTCCGCTGGGTGAAGAAGAACAGGATGATCATCGGCGAGAGCACCATCAGGCTCGCCGCCATCAGCGTCGTCCAGTCGGTCTGGTGCTGGGACTGGAAGCTGTAGAGGCCGATCGAGAGGGTGTAGAGGTCAGCGTTGTTCAGGAAGATCAGCGGGCCGAAGAAGTCGGTCCAGTTCGCCATGAACGAGAACAGCGCAACGACCGCCAGGGCCGGCTTGGAGAGGGGCAGGATGATCCGGGCGAAAACCCCCAGGTGGCTCGCCCCGTCAATGCGGGCCGCATCCACCAGCTCCTGCGGCTGGCGCAGGAAGAACTGCCGCAGGAGGAAGATGAAGAACGCCGAGCCGAAGAAGTTCGGGACGATCAGCGGCAGGAACGTCCCGACCCAGTGCATCCGGGCGAAGAGCACGTAGACCGGGATGAGGGTCGTCCAGCCCGGGATCATCAGGGTGGCCAAAACGAGGGCGAAGACGGCATCCCGCCCCGGCCAGCGAATGCGCGAGAAGCCGTAGGCCGGCAGGGCTGAGCTGATCACCGTCCCCAGCACCGAGGGCACGGTGATCAGCAGGGTGTTCCGCAGGTACAGCCAGAACGGGAAGTAGGTGAAGACGGCCGGGTAGTTGTCCCAGCGGATCGTGGCCGGGATCCAGATCGGTGGAACGGCGAAGACCTCCGACTCCGACTTCAGCGAGGTGGAGATCATCCAGACCAGCGGGAAGACGAACCCGACCGCCCCCACTACCAGCACCAGCAGGGCCAGCAGGTGCCCCCCGATCGTCAGCGTGCGCGCCAGCACGTTCCGCCGCCGCTGGACAAGCACGGCCGCCGATGCCCGAGCCAGCCCGGCTGTCCGCTCCTCCCCGCGCGACAGGATTCCCCGCTCCATATCTCCCCCCGCAATCACTCGTAGTGGACGTACCGCCGCGACAGGCGCATCGAGAGCAAGGTCAGCACGAAGATGAAGATGAAGAGGATCCAGGCCATCGCCGAGGCGTAGCCCATGCGGTAGTAGACGAAGGCATTGCGAAACAGCTCGATCGAGAAGACCAGCGTCGCATTCAGGGGGCCGCCGCCGGTCATGATGAACGGGATGCTGAAGATCTGGGTCGCGTTGATCATGCCGAGGATGCCGTTGAAGAGGATCACCGGCGAGACCATCGGCACGGTGATGTGCCAGACCAGCTGGAGCGGCCCGGCACCGTCGAGCTGGGCGGCCTCGTAGAGGGTTGCCGGCACATCCTGCAGGCCGGCCAGGAAGATGATGATCGCCTGGCCGATCCCCCACACACTGAGCAGGATCAGTGCGGGCATCGCCCAGGTCGGGCTGCTCAGCCAGGGGATCTCCGGAATGCCGAACAGCCCCAGGGTCGCGTTGATGATCCCTCCGTGGGTGTTGAACAGCATAATCCAGAGGATCGCCGCCGCCACCGTCGGCACGACCGTCGGGATGTAGTAGCAGGTCCGCAGGACCTCCCGGAGCGGGAGCCGGAGGTTCAGGAGCACCGCAAAGAAGAGCGCCGCCACCAGGTCGAGCGGGACACTGCCGGCGATGTAGTAGGCAGTGTTAAGAAGAGAGGTCCAGAACAGGTCATCTCCGGCCAGGGTCTGGAAGTTGTTCAGCCCCACCCACTGGGGCGTCTCCACGACGTGGAACGAGGTGAAGCTGTAGTAGACCGAGGCCAGGACCGGGTAGAGATTGAACCACAGGAATCCGATTGCCCAGGGCGAGATGAAAGCGATTCCCGCCAGCATCTCGCCCCGCTGGAGCTTCGTCACGCCGGCACCTCTCGATCGGGAGTCCGGGGCGGCGCGCCCCCCGCCCCCCCGGGCCGCGCTCCGGCGGCCCCGTCTACCAGTTCGGATGAGACGCTCGGAACTGCTGGAGCTGGGCATCCACCTTCTTGGCCAGGTCGCTCAGGGCCTCCCGGGCCTTCTTCCGCCCGTAGATGACCTCATCGCGCGCCGTGGCCAGCTGGTCGGTGAAGTAGGGGGTGATGGGCGAGGTGGCCGGCGGCACCATGTGGTTCTCCTTGAGCATCTCGATCCAGGTCTTCATCAGCGGCACCTGCTTGACGAAGTTGTCGTCGAAGGCCACCGCCTTGACCGGCGGGACATTGTTCTCCTCAACATTCCACTGGAGCACCGCCTTCGGACCGGCCATCCAGGTCAAAAAGTCCATCGAGGCATCCGGATTCGGGGCCCCCTTCGGGAGGACGAAGACGTTGCCGCCGCCGGTCTGGCCGGTGCCGTAGGGGACGCCGCTGGCCGTCGGCGGGTAGGCCACCCCGTACTGGAGCTTCGGTGCCCGCTCCGGCAGGGTGATCGGCGTGTACTCGCCCATCGCCTCCATCGCCATCTGCTCGGCGTAGAAGGGGGTCTGGTCGCCGGTGAAGAGCTTGGTGAAGCTGGTCACCCGATCCGGGCCGCCCAGCAGCCGGGCGTACTTGGCGTGCCAGTCAAGCATGGCGATGTTCGCGTCGCTGACGACCGTCCACTTGTCGTTGGCCGGGTCGTAGAAACTGCCGCCCCAGAGGGCGGTCCACATGAGGGTGTCGCCGGTGATCCAGGGGCAGAAGCCGATCTGCTTGAGGGCGCCCGCGGAGTCCTTGACCGTCAGCTGGGCGGCGAGGGTGTCCAGCTCGTCCATCGTCTTGGGCGGCTTCTCCGGATCCAGGCCGGCCTTCTGGAAGAGGCTCTTGTTCCAGGCAAGGAGATTGAAGTCGAACTCCTGGAGGAAGCCCCAGAGGTGGCCGTGGAAGTGGATCATCAGCCAGACGACCGGGAAGTAATCCTCCTCTTTGATGCCCATCGAGGTCTGGTAGGCGTCCAGCGGCACGATGAAGCCCTGGGAGGCCCAGTCGACAATCGGGGTGTACTCGTAGGTCATGATCGCCCCGGGCGACTGGCCGCCGGCGATGGCGGTGACGTACTTGGCGTAGTGATTGTCGTCCGGCACGATGGTATCCTTGGCGGTGACCTTGGTGCTCTGCTTG
>JADGGD010000266.1 GCA_019690095.1 Chloroflexota bacterium | reverse complement strand
GCGCGGTTCCCCAAGGTGGCCCAGCTGCTGCTCGACGCGGAGGACGAGGTCTTGGCCTTCATGGCCTTCCCCGAGCGGCACTGGCGACAGATCCACTCGACCAACCCGCTCGAGCGGCTGCACAAGGAGCTCAAGCGTCGGGCGCACGTGGTCGGCATCTTCCCGAACCGGGCTGCGGTCTTACGCCTGATGGGCGCGGTGCTCATGGAGCAGAACGACGAGTGGGCCACCAGCCGCCGCTACTTCAGCGCCGAGTCCATGGCCGAGATCGACCGCAAGGAGGTGACCGCCCTCACCGCGACGGCTGCCGATTAGGCCGCCAGATCGGGAACCACGGGGACGGATTTCCACCACATGCAGGGACACGACCCTCCCCCGGTCGGGAGCTCTCCACATGCCGCTCGCGGAAGCACGGGTTGGCCTTCTCGATCCGCGCGATCTGCTCGGCGCTGAGGGCGATCCCTTCCGTGAGGGCCCGCTCCTCGAGCGCAAGGAGCCGGTCGTACATGGTGCCCATGCCGTGCTTGTGCAGGATGTTCTGGATCGTCGGGCCGCTCACGTACGTCCCCTGCAGCCGGAGCATGTCCGAGAGCCGGTAGCATCCCCAGCCCGGGTGCTCGAGCGAAAGCGCCAGGATCTTCTCCACCACCTCCGGTGGTGTCGTCTGGGGATGGCTCTTGTGCACCGGCGGCAGGTCCTTCAGCCCCTCGATGCCGTGCGCCTGGAAGCGCCGCTTCCACTCGTAGAACTGGCTCCGCGTCATGCCGCGCCGCCGGCACGCCTCGCTGACGTTGCCGAGCGCCTCGGCCAACTCCAGCACGCTCAAGCGTTGCCTCGCCAGTTTCGTCGCCGCATCCACCGCCGCTTCCCCCTCATGCCGGCCCCCGCTTCGTCAGCGCTCAGCCGGCTTCCTTGTCGGGGAAGAAGCCTACTGTACAGCTGTGCCAGCTGGGTCAGGATCTCCCCCTTCTCGCGCTTGCGGGTCCTGCGATACCGAAGCCGCAGCTCGTCCATCACCGCCTGACGCTCACGCAGAGACAGGGGCACGTCGCGGGCCGCCTCCAACAGCCTCAGATGGCGGGGCTTTCGGGACACGCGAACCGCCCTCCCTTCGAGCACCTTTTGGTTCTGAGGCAACGACCCGCGTTGGAGCACCTTTTTTGTGAGGCAAGTCGTGGTCTTGACATCGTGCTCGTCTACGTTACATACTTCCAAAGACGGCACACATACAACAGGAACGGAGGTGTTTGGCATGCCGAACGGTGTGGAGGCCGTCGTGATGAGCCCGGCTACCCTCCCGGACTCGCGGCAGGTCGCTCAGCCGCCGCAGGCGGGCCAATTGGACCCCGCGGGGGAGCTCAGTGATAGCCGCGAGTTCACGCTTGAGGGGCCCCTTCTGTGCAACGGCACCAGCGGCAACGTGCCGACCACGAGACCGCGCACTTGCCCAGACTGACGCGGTACCTGGCGCTCGACGATGGCACTCGGGTCTAGCGTGGATCGGCTCGGTCGCTGTGCGCAGCTTGGCGGTCAGGTACCGGTTGTACCCGACCGCCAAGCTGCTCGGGTTAGAGCAGGTCCGCTCAGATCGCCCGCGTCGCGAGCCGCCGATGGTCTCGCGTGCTGCTTGTCGCAGCTCGTCTAGAGATCACCAATGCCTGCGGGACGCATGGATGAGCGCTTAGGTTGTCACAGACCCGATCGAGGTGGCCCTTAACGGGAGTCACGTCACATGGACCTGCACCGTTTTCACCGGCCTTTCGCAGCACTTACCAGAAAGGTACTTTCTCGCATACAGGCCCGCCTCATGGCCATGTCAGCGAGCATTCCTCTCCATGCGCCCCGACTGCTTGCTCAAATCGAGCGACACTTAGAAAGCACCATTGTTAATGTGTGTGGACGCGTCATGGTTGCTGAACTTCATGAAGCGCGCACCGCATGCCTTTTGCGTGGAGACTCGCCCGAGGATAGATTCCAAGACTTTTGTTCGCAGATCGAAGCAGGGCGCGGGCTACAGCGGATACTTGGCAAATACCCATTGTTACGGAGACATCTCCTCACCGCAGCAGCCCGGGAAGAATTATATTACTCTAGGCTGGTTGATCGCTTGCAACATGACTATGAGATCATACGCGATCGCCTCGGAGTTGGTACAAATCATGTGTTCACTCATATCACGCCAGCTGGCGATGCACATGCGGGCGACCAGACAACAATCATATCCTTTTCCTCTCCGGGAGAAGGACCTATCAATATTGTTTATAAGCCAAGAGATTTACGTCTCGACGTTTGCTTCCACCGCTTTGCTCGTTGGCTATCTGGGGAACCCGAGTACCCTTGGCCGCAGGTAGTCCCTAGGGGCGCCTACGGTTGGGCGTCGTGGGTCGCCTATCGAGGATGCTCGGACACGGTCGAGGTACGTGACTATTTTCGCAGAATCGGACAGCTGTCCGCTATTTTCTACCTCCTTGACGCCGCAGACATGCACTATGAGAATGTAATTGCGCATGGCGCGTACCCAGTATTCATTGACCTTGAGGGCCTTTTCCAGCCGGCCGATCAAGACGAGGGGTGGCAAGCCAACCCGGCGGCCTCCATGATCGCGCGTTCGGTTATCACCACTGCTGTGTTTCCGGATCACGACCATCTGGCGGGCTTTGACGGAAGCGCGCTTGGATATGTTGACGGGCAATTGAGCTCGTCTCCTCGCTTGGTGGTTGTAAATGAAGGCAGAGATGACATGCGGTTCGAGCGGCGGCGAATCGTAGTGGCGGGGCAATCCAACCAGGTATATTTGGACGAAAAGCGAGTGAGCCCGTGGCGGCATCGCGATGAGATCTTGGCCGGGTTTACAGAGACGTATGAGAGGATCGTTCGCGCTCGTTCTCAGGTGCGTAAGAAGCTACGGGTGTTTGGACCGTGCCGAGTTCGATACATACCACGACCCACTGCGATGTATGCGGCATTGGTCGACGACCTGCGGCATCCTGCACTTATGAGGAGTCGTGAGCGTGCTCGCGAACACCTGACCGAACGCCTAGGGGTAGGCGTTCGTACTCGACCGGGCTTAGGTGTACTAATGCAGAGCGAAATTGGAGCCCTGTGGAGGGGTGAGATCCCGTCGTTTTATGCATATGTAGGCGATACAAGCGTGTGGTCCGGCCGGGGGCTGATTAGCAGATGCTATTTCGCGAAGGCCCCGCTCTTGTGTGTACAAGAAAAATTGGAACGGATGGGTAGCAGAGATCTCGAGCGGCAGCGCTGGCTGATGCGGTTGGCTATGGGGGTTGCGTCTGCACCAGGGTCAGCTGGGGAGGAGTGAGCGTAGGGTGAGCGATTGTCGAGCGATGCACGTACTCGCTGACCGGATAATTGAGCTCGCGTTCGAGAGCGGCGAACACGTATCATGGGCGACGGTCGGCCGAGCGGGTGAGTCAGGTACAGCTATACGTCCCCTGCGGTGCGACCTGTACGCCGGTATGGCCGGAATGGCGCTCTTCGGCTCGTATTACGTAGCGTGCTACGGACGGAATAATCGGTTTTGGGAGAAAGTCATCCGCAGCTTCGCGGCTCAGGCGGAGTATGAACTCGACCGGACTAGTGATGTGACGGCTGGCTATTTGGAGGGCGTGGGTGCTGTCTCTAATACACAACTGACCCTGCCGAC
>JADGGD010000265.1 GCA_019690095.1 Chloroflexota bacterium | reverse complement strand
ATCACCGGCCTCAGCTACGGCGGCTACATGACCTGCTGGGCGATCAGCCAGACCGACCGCTTCGCCGCCGCCGTCGCCGGCGCCTGCATCGCGAACCTGATCAGCTTCTTCGGCACCTCGGACATCGGGGCGAGCTGGGGACTGCGTGAGTTTGGCGGCCCGCCCCACGCCCGCCTGGACTGGTACCTCGCCCGATCCCCCCTGCTCCAAGCCGAGCGGATCCGCACGCCCCTCCTTCTCTACCACGGCGAGGCGGACCTGCGCTGTCCGATCGAGCAGAGCGAGCAGATGTTCAGTGTCCTGCGCCAGCTCGGCCGGACGGTGGAGTTCCTGCGCGTGCCAGCAGAGAACCACGGCATCCTGAACGGGAGCCCCGCTCACCGCCTGGCCGTGCGCCAGGCTATTCTCGACTGGTTCGCGCGCTACCTCGCGCCCGCCGCTACCCCTTCAGGCCAGTCAGCGTCACCCCCTGGATGAAGGTGCGCTGGGTCAGGAAGAACAGCACAATGATCGGCAGGGTCAGCAGGGTCGAGGCCGCCATCAGCTGACCCCACTCCGTCCCATACTGGGTGTTGTACTGCTGGAGGCCCAGCGAGATCGTATAGGTTGACTGATCGGTCAGGTAGACCAGCGGACCGAGGAAATCGCCCCAGGCCCCGAGGAACTGGAGCAGGGCCACCACCGCCAGCGCCGGCCGGATGAGCGGCAGGGAGATCGACCAGAAGATCCGGAGCTCGGAGGCGCCGTCGATCCGGGCCGCGTCCGACAGCTCGATCGGGAGCGTCATCATAAACTGACGGAGCAGGAAGATGTAGAAGGCCGAGCCGAAGAAGGACGGAACGATCAGCGGCAGGAACGTCCCGATCCAGCCGAAGGTGCGAAAGACGATAAACAGGGGGACCAGCGTCACCTCGAAGGGCAGGAGCATCGTCCCCAGGGTGATCAGGAAGAGGAGGTCGCGGCCCGGCCAGCGCACGCGCGACAGCCCATAGGCAACCAGCGAGCAGGAGAGCACCACACCCACGACCGTCGTGACGCAGTAGATCAGCGAGTTCCGGGTGTAGGTGAAGAAGGGAATCGTCGTCAGGGCGAGGCGATACTGGTTCAGGGTCACCGGATTCGGGATCCACTCCGGCGGGAAGCGGAAGATCTGAGGATCAGTCTTCAGCGAGGTCGAGAAGAGCCAGAGGAACGGGATCAGGAAGACCACCCCGAAGACGATCAGCACCAGGTGGGTCAGCAGGCGCCCGATCCGCCGGCCGAGCGGCACCGGTCGGCGGGCCAGTGGGCGGGCGATCGCCGCAGACATCTTTCCCTCCCCCTATCGGGCCTCCCCGCTCTGGTAGAACACCCAGCGGTTGGAGGTCCGGAAGAGAATGTAGGTGAGGATGAAGATGATCACCGTCGCCGACCAGGCCATCGCCGAGGCGTAGCCCATCTTGAAGTTGAAGAAGGCGGCGCGGTAGAGGATCAGCCCGAACACGGTCAGCGAGTTCGCCGGATTGCCGGTGCCGCCGGTCACCACGTACGGGATCGTGAAGAACTGAATGCCCGCGATGATGCCGATGATCAGCTCGAAGAAGATCACCGGCGTCAGCAGGGGCAGGGTAATGCTCCAGAACCGCTGCCAGGCATTGGCCCCGTCCACCTCTGCCGCATCGTGCAGGTCGCGGGGAATATCCTGCAGGCTGGCCAGGAAGATCAGCATGGTGTTGCCGACACTCCCCCACAGGCTGATCAGCACGATAGACGGCTTCGACCAGGTCGTCGAGGCGAGCCAGCCCAGGCCCGGCAGGCCAACCAGCGATAGGAGCCAGTTGGCCACGCCGTACTGCGGGTTCAGGAACCAGACCCACAGCAGGGACGTCGCCACGGCCGGCACGAGGACGGGCAGGTAGAACAGGGTGCGGTAGATTGACATCCCGCGCACCTTCAGGTTGAGCAGGAGCGCGACGGCGATGCTCAGGGCAATATTCAGCGGCACCCAGAGGACCATGTAATACAGGGTATTGTAGATGGCGATGCCGACCGTCTCGTCCTGGAGAAGCTGGGCGTAGTTATCCAGGCCGATGAAGGTCGGCGTCTGCAGGAGATCGTACTGGGTCAGGCTGTAGTAGAACGAGGCCCCGGTCGGATAGAGGATGAAACAGAGAATTCCCACGATCCACGGGGACGTGAAGAGAAGACCCGTGCGCAGGGCACGCGTGCGCACCCAGAGTGAGCGGCGGTACGGCGCCGCCGCGGGCACCGCGCGTCCGGCCGGTGCCTCGGGTGTTCGAATCATCAATCATCCCCCTCCGCCGGACCAGCCGCGGGGGGGGGGGGGGGAGGCGCCCGCCCCCCCCCCCCCCCCCCCACCCCGCCCGCCCGGGCCCGGGGGGCGGGCGCTTCGCCCCCCCCCCCCCCCCGACCAGACCGGCGCGGCCGTCAGGAGAAGTGCTTGAACCAGCCATCCTTCTCGAGCTGGTCGTTGACGGTCTTCGCCACCTGGGTCAGTGCGTCCTTCGGGCTGACCTTCCCGTACATCGCGTTGCTGGTCGCAGTTGCCAGCTCGTTCCAGAGCAGGTTCCCCTCGGGGATAACCGGTCGGTAATGGCTGTTGGGGAGCAGATCAGCGAATACCTTCTGCTCGCCACTGCTGAAGGCCGGGTCCTTCAGCGCCTCCACCCGGGTCGGGTCGTGGCTGGTGGCCTTGCACCACTTGGTCATCTCCTCGGTGTTGGTGATGAAGGCGACGAGCTGGAAGCCGTTCTCGACGTCCTTGGCCCCCTTTGGGATCGTCCACGACCAGCCGCCCGACCAGGTTGTCGGCTTGACCTCCGGCGGGTGCGGGAAGGGGATGATGCCGTACTTGAGGTCCGGGGCGTACTGCTTGATCTGGGCGATCTGCCAGTTCCCGTTGGGATCCATGGCCACCAGACCGGCGATGAACGGTGACTGGGCACCCTGGCCGAACGCGGAGGCGAAGCTCACCATGTTCTCCTCGCCGTACTTCTTGGCGAATCCCACCAGCCAGGTGAGCGCGTCCACGATCTTCGGATCATCCGGCGTGACCCGGCCGGTCTTGGGGTCGTAGAACTCGCCGCCCCAGACCCAGCCCCAGGTATAGAGCCAGCCCTGGTCCATAGTCGGGATCAGGCCAAAGCGCTTGTACTGATTGCCGGACTTCACCGTCAGCTTGTCCGCCACATTCGCCAGGTCATCGGGCGTCTGCGGAAGGGTGGTAATGCCGGCCTCATCAAAGAAGTCCTTGCGGTAGTAGAGCGCGCGGGCGTCGGTATCGATGGGCATGGCGTAGAGCTTGCCGAACAGGCTGGCCTCGTCCCAGGCGAAGGTCAGGTACTGCTCGCGCGCGATGCCGGCCGCCTTCGCCAGATCGGTGAGATCGGTCAGGGCGCCGCGGAAGGCGAAGGAGCCGACGATGAAGCGGTCGAACTGGGCCACGTCAGGTGGTCGACCGCCGGCGATCGCCGTGAGGAGCTTCTCGTTCTCCTGACTGCCGGAGCTAACCGGCACATACTCGGCCGTCACCTTAAAGTCCGGATTCCGGGCGATGAAATCATCAATGACCTGGGCAAAAGCGGTGTAATCCTGCTGGGTGTAGTTATGCCAGAGCACCACTGCCTTCGCGCCCGAGCCCTTGGCGATCGCCACCGGGGTCGGAAGCGGCGTCGGGGTGGGCGGTGCGGACG
>JADGGD010000264.1 GCA_019690095.1 Chloroflexota bacterium | reverse complement strand
CGATGATTTCCGGCGCGGCGTCGCGCCATTTGCGCGCCGGCTGGGAGGGATCTTCGATATGCGGCCGTCCCTGCCGCCGATCCCACCGCTGAGCTCGACAGTGGTGGTTCAGCGCGAGATTACCGACGATATCGATGCCCTGCTCGAGGCCCTGCCGCCTCACGTGGCTGAGCCGCTGCGCCAGCTACCAGAGCGAGATCGTCTGCTTGAGGTCGTGCTGGACCTCGGGCGGCTGCCTGAGGCCCGCCTGCCCGGACGAGAGATTGTCCTCTCGGACCGTGAGGTGACCGCGGCTGACCTGGACTTCGTGGTGGCGCGGATCGGCGAGTTCGGTGCGGATAATCGAGCCGGTATCGAGCGCACCCTGCACCGCATCTCGTGCATGCGGAACCGAAAGGGGCGCATTGTCGGTCTCACCTGTCGGATCGGGCGGGCGGTCTACGGTACCATCGCGGTGATCCGCGATATCATCGAGTCCGGGCGGAGCACTCTGCTGCTTGGTCGCCCTGGTGTTGGGAAGACGACCATGCTGCGCGAGGTCGCACGCGTCCTGGCCGATGACCTCCAGAAGCGCGTCATCATCGTAGATACCTCGAACGAGATCGCTGGGGACGGAGATATCCCCCACCCCGGGATTGGCCACGCGCGGCGCATGCAGGTGCCGACCCCGAGCCTGCAGCATGCCGTGATGATCGAGGCTGTCGAAAATCACATGCCCGAGGTGATCATTATCGACGAGATCGGCACCGAGCTGGAGGCACAGGCGGCACGGACTATCGCCGAGCGCGGCGTTCAGCTGGTGGGTACGGCTCACGGCAATACGCTCGAGAACCTCATGCTCAACCCGACCCTGTCTGATCTGATCGGCGGCATCCAGAGCGTGACGCTCTCAGATGAGGAGGCGCGCCGCCGCGGAACCCAGAAGTCGATCCTCGAGCGCAAGGCACCGCCGACGTTCGACGTTGTCGTGGAGATCCAGTCCTGGGACCGGGTGGCGGTGCACCGCGATGTCGCGGCAACGGTCGACGCGATTCTGCGGGGTGAGCCGGTCAGCGCTGAGATTCGTGCGGTGGCGCCCAACGGGCAGATTACGGTGGAGCAGGCTGTCTCTCCGCCCGCACCCAGGGCGGCGCCTTTGCCAATCGAGGTCCGCCCGGCCCACGCCATCTCGTCCCGCCCATCCGGGGCCACGCGGGGCGGCACCGGTCGGGCGATCCGCGTGTATGCGTACGGCGTGAGTCAGAAGCGCATCGAGCAGGCGGCGCGCGAGATGGAATTGCCTGTCGAGCTGACCCGGGATATCCATCAGGCCGATGCCGTCATCACCTTGAAGAATTATTATCGTAAGAAGTCGGCCGCGATCCACGACGCCGAGGAGATCGGCGTGCCGGTGTATGTGCTGAAGAGCAATACCCTTATCCAGATTCAACAGTGCCTGGCTACGCTCTTCGACCTTGATGTCGAACCGGATCCGGTCGCCCAGGCGATGGAGGAGACGCAAGAGGCGATCAATCAGGTGCTGACGAATCAGGAGGCGATCGAGCTGTCACCGCAGAATGCCTACATCCGGCGCCTCCAGCATCAGATGGCCGAGAAGTATAATCTCGCCTCCCGGAGCGAGGGGCGCGAGCCATTCCGGCGCGTGAAGATCTTCCGCGCCGCCCCGTCGAGCTGACGCGTGTTCATCACTTTCGAAGGGCCGGAAGGCGCGGGTAAAACGACGCAAGTGAATCTGCTCGCCGAGGCTCTGCGGGCGGACGGTCGGCGCGTCGTTGCAACCCACGAGCCGGGCGGGACGGTCCTGGGAGAAGACATCCGCCGGATTCTCCTGGCGCCGGGCGGCACAATCAGCCCACGGGCCGAGGCGCTGCTCTTCGTCGCAGCCCGATCCCAGCTCGTGGATGAGGTCATCCGGCCGGCGCTTGCCCGCGGTGAGATCGTTCTGTGCGACCGATTCAGCGATTCAACCATCGCCTACCAGGCCGGTGGACGCGGGCTCGCGCGCGATGCGATCGAGAGCTTGATCACCTTCGCCACAGGCGGCCTGGAGCCCGATCTTACATTTCTCCTCGATCTCGCGGCCGCGGCCGGCCTGAATCGCAAGCACGGCGGATCGCAAACGCGTCTGGATCTGGAGAACCTGGCCTTTCACGAGCGGGTCCGGGTGATGTATCTTGATCTCGCGCGCCGGTTCCCTGATCGGATCGTGGTCATCGATGCGGCGCGGCCGATCGATGACATCGCGCGTCAGATTCAGGCCATTACCCGCGAACGGCTTGCCGCGCGGGCGGGGGGAGAGCGATCCCGATGAAGCTCATTTTCGCCATCGTTCACGGCGATGATGCGCCTGGTCTTCTGGATGCTCTCGTCCGACGCGGCTACCGTGCCACCCGCATTAACACCGCCGGTGGCTTCCTCAAAGAGAGCAACGCGACAATCCTGTTAGGGGTCGAAGACGACCTTGTCGACGACGTCCTGGCTCTCATCCAGGACAACTGTCAGACGCGAACGCAGTTCGTGAACCCGCTCCCACCGGTTATGGAACCAGGCGAGTTCTACATGCCATATCCGGTCGAGGTCCAGATCGGTGGGGCGACAGTATTCGTCCTGGATGTCGAGCAGGTTATCCCGCTCTAGGTCCCGCCCCGCAGTCGCCGCAACTCCTCAAAGAGCTCGCGCTCGCGCGGCGTAAGCCGGGTCGGAATGGTGACCTTCGTACGGACATACATGTCGCCGTGGCCTGACCCATTCATGTGCGGCATTCCCTGGCCCGCCAGACGAAAGACCTGTCCGTTCTGGGTCTCGGGTGGAATTCGGAGGGCGACCCGTCCCTTGATCGTTGGCACATTCACCTCGCCGCCCAGAACGGCAGTCGTAAGCGGCACAGACACCTCAACGTACAGATCATCCTCCTTGCGCTCGAACGTGCCGTGGGGGAGGACATTCACGATGAGGTAGACGTCACCGGCCGGACCACCGCCGAGGCCCGGGCCTCCTTCGCCGGCGAGACGAATCCGCGAGCCCGTGCGCGCACCGGGGGGAATCCGCACCTCGAGACGACGCGGTGCTAGACCGTTCAGTGAGGGGATCTCGAGGATACGGGTGGTCCCGAAGTAGGCTTCCTCTAGACTGATATCGACGGAATGCTCGATATCCTGACCCCGGCGCGGACGGGTTCGGAAGCGGGTCCCGGTCCGGGTGCCCCCCAGGCCGCCGAACAGGCTTTCCAGGATGTCGGAGAAATCGGTTCCCGTGCCGAAGTCGAAGTGGATGCCCCCGGTGCCGCCGGTCCCGAAGCTGGATGGATCAAAGCCCGGACGCATCCGCTCCATCTGCTCCCAATTCGGGCCGAACTGATCATACTTCCGCCGCTTCTCCGGATCCGACAGCACCTCGTAGGCCGCCTGAACCTCCTTGAAGCGGGCCTCAGCCGTCTTATCGCCAGGATTCAGGTCCGGATGATACTTGCGCGCGAGCTTGCGGTAGGCAGCTCGAATTTCTTTCTCTGTCGCGTTGCGGGGCACGCCTAGCACGGCGTAATAATCGCGCACTGCGGATGATGCCATGCTCCCCCTCCCGGAAATCTGCCCTGATCATAGCAACCTGAGTATATCATTGTCAAGGTTTGTGCGACACAGAATCGCATTGTCGGAGAGCGATACGAGCAGGCGGCATATAAGGGCCATGCCAGGACGGTGGGCTAGCCCTTTGC
>JADGGD010000046.1 GCA_019690095.1 Chloroflexota bacterium | reverse complement strand
CGTCTATAGATATTGTCGGGGTTTGGACAAAGATTCTCAAGTATTTCAGTCGGATGGATACAAAACACCGCCCTGGGGCCGGGGCAGTGGGCCGCGGTCCGGGGCGCGGGGAGGCATCACCCATGCCCGGCGGCTGGTCCTGGGACAGCCCGCTTCCGTTCCTCCTGCTGCTCGCCAACCTCCTGTTCACGATCGTGGCCAACGCGAGCTTTCGGGTCTCGGCGCTCAGCCCGGACTGGCGGGGCTTCCTGTTCTGGCAGGTGATCGGGAACCTGGCCGGGCTGATCACCGTTCTCACCCTCACCGGCCTCCTGCGCTACGCCCCCCTGCACGTCGCCTTCGCTGTCACCACCGGCCTGGCGGTGCTGGGGGTGCAGGTCGGCGCGGCCCACCTGCTCTTCCACGAGGCCATCACCCCCCTCCAGTGGGCGGGCACGGTGCTCATCGTGGTGGGGATTCTCCTGGTGGGGCTCCGGCCCTGAGGGCTGGCCGGCGGGGTCGCTGGCGCGGCGGCACGATTATTGCGCGCGGAGTGCCTACACACGGCGCGATTGCGCACGGGAGAATGTGATGGCGACGCGACTCTACGTGGGGAACCTCCCCTACAGCGTCAGCGAGGGTGAGCTGCGGCGGCTGTTCAGCCAGGCGGGTACCGTCGAGTCGGTGACGATGCCGCTGGACCACCAGACCGGCCGGCCGCGCGGGTTCGCCTTCGTCCAGATGCCCAATGACCAGGAGGCCGAGACCGCGATCCGGATGTTCAACGGCTACGTTCTGGACGGCCGCCCCCTGCGGGTGAATGTGGCCCAGGAGCGGGAGGCCCGGCGCGGGGCCGGCGGCCGCGGCTGGTGAGGCCCCGGTGCGCCCGCGGCCGCGCGTGCGCTTCGCCAAGGATTACGAGGCGGCGGATGTCGCACGGCTGTACCGGCGGCGCCCCTGGTCGTCCTGGCAGGAGATCGTGGAGTGGCTCCGGACCGCGGGCCCGACGGACCCGTCCTTCACGCCCGGCGAGGTGGCCCGCATGCTCGCCGACTTCTCGGTCCTGGCGGAGGAGAACATCCCCTTTGTCGCCGACCCCGGCACTGCCTTCGCGCTGGCGCAGGCACACCGCACGGCACCGGCCGTGCTCCGGGCGCTGGCGTGGGTCTCAGCCCGGCGCCGGGCCGCCGCACCCGAGCCGCGGTGATCGCCGCCGCACCCCGATCGCCCGCGGCGCGCCTTCCCCGCCTTCCCGCGCTGTGCTATAATGCCGCGTGGAGCGGGCTGACCGTGCTCCGGCGGCGGCCCGCTGATCCCGACACGATGTGGTGGAGGCGATCATGGGGCCGATCGTTGCCGGCGAGACGGATGTATCGCCGATCGCGGCGATATTCCCGCGGCGGCTTGCGCGCCTGCTCCGCCAGGAGGCGTTCTGGGAGGCGCGCGTCGGGGCAGACGATTGGCGCCTGCGGCTGATTCGGAAGGCGATCTACTCCACCTACTGCGACTGTCTCGCCCTCGGGCGGGCTGACGAGGCCCGGTCCCTGCTCCGGCAGTGGCGCCGCGCGCGGGGCAGCCTGGCGTGCCTGAGCGAGGCGCGGGGCGGCGCGGGGCGGTAATCCGGGCCCCGCCCGGCGGGGCCGATCGAACGAGAAGCGGGCCGATGCCCATTTACGAGTATCGGTGTGCCGACTGCGGCGGCTACCTCAGCGTCCGGGTGCGGACCTACGCGGATCCGTCGGATCTGCGCTGTCCGCGCTGTCGGGGTGGACGCATGCGCAAGCTGGTCTCGCGCTTCGCCGTCCTGCGCTCGGAGGAGGATCGGCTCGATCGCCTGACCGACCCCAGCACCTTCGGCGACGTGGACGAGAACGATCCCCGGAGCGTCGCCCGATGGGCCCGGCGGCTGGGTCGGGAGGTCGGGGAAGACCTGGGTGACGACTTTGACGAGATGGTGGATCGGCTGGAGGCGGGTGAGCTGGCGGACGATGATGCAGGCGGCGACGCGGCGGTCGACGGGGCAGACGGCGGCGGTGCCGCAGGGGATGACTGAGCACGGTGGGCCGCGCCGGACAGCGATTTGACGGCGCGGTGCGCGTGGCGTATACTTGCACCTCCACCGTCTGGCGGAGACCGCGGCGGGTGGCCCGAGACCGTGCGTGGTCCGGTGGCGCCGCGCCGCGCATCAGGTAGTGCGAGATGCCGACTGAATATCTCCCGATCTTCGTCCTGGCGATCATCGCCGTGGGCTTTGGCCTGCTTGTTCTCGCGATCGCGGCCTACCTCGGTCCGCGCCATGCCCATTCCCGCCGCATGGTGCCTTACGAAAGCGGGATCACCCCCCAGATGTCCGCCCGGATTCGCTTCCCGGTCAAGTTCTCCCTCATCGCCATGCTGTTCATTGTGTTCGACGTCGAGGCGGTCTTCTTCTACCCGTGGGCGGTGATCTATCGGCAGTTGCGGCTCTTCGGCTTCCTCGAGATGCTGATCTTCATCGGCATCCTGCTGGTCGGCTACTTTTACATCCTGAAGAAGGGGGCCCTCGAATGGGAGTAGGATCACCCGCGGGCGGGCCTGCGCATCGGAAGGATGGCATGCCGGCGGTCCTCTTCTCGCGGCTCGCCGACTGGGGGCGGAGCCAGTCGCTCTGGCCCATGACCTTCGGCCTGGCCTGCTGTGCGATCGAGATGATGGCGACGGCCGCCTCCCGCTACGACGTGGCCCGATTCGGGTCCGAGCTGTTCCGCTCGTCGCCGCGCCAGAGCGACCTGATGATCGTCTCCGGGCGCGTGTCGCACAAGATGGCCCCGGTGGTGAAGCATCTGTACGATCAGATGCCGCACCCCAAGTGGGTCATCGCAATGGGCGACTGCGCCTCCTGCGGCGGCATCTTCAACAACTATGCCATCCTCCAGGGGGTGGATAAGATCATCCCGGTCGATGTCTATGTGCCGGGATGCCCGCCGCGGCCGGAGGCGCTGATCGACGGCATCATCAAGCTGCAGAAGAAGATCGCGGCGCAGGGGTCGGAGGAAGGCGAGCGGTGACCGAGGCGAGCGCAGTCGAGACCGATGCCGTTGTGGCGCGGGTGCAGGAGGCGTTCGGCGACCGGATCCGCGCGGCAGGGGTGGACTACGATCAGCCCTGGTTTGTGGTCGCGCGCGCAGACCTGCGCGCCCTGGCCGCCTTCCTCCGGGATGATCCCGCCCTCCGCTTCACCCGGCTGGTGGACCTGTGCGGGGTTGACTACCTGACCGCCGGGCCCGCCCTGCCCCACGATGCGCGGTTCGAGGTCGTCGTCCACCTCCATTCGTTCCCGCTCCGCCGCTGGGCCCGGATTCGGGTGCCGGTTCCGGAGGATGATCCGGTCGTGCCCTCGCTCACCCCGGAGTGGCCGGCTGCCAACTGGTTTGAGCGCGAGGCCTACGATATGTTCGGCATCCGCTTCACCGATCATCCCGACCTGACCCGCATCCTGACGCCGGACGACTGGGAGGTCCATCCGCTCCGGAAGGACTTCCAGCCGCCGCGCGAGCCCCACGAGTGGAGCTTCAACCCCGAGGAATGGCAGAAGGCGGTGCAGCGTGGCAGTTGAACAGGTAGAGGCCGAGGTGACGGTCCAGGACGAGCGGCTCGTCCTTAATATGGGGCCGCAGCACCCGAGCACACACGGGGTCCTGCGGCTGGTGCTCGAGCTGGACGGCGAGGTCGTCGTCTCCTGCAAGCCGGTGATCGGCTACCTCCACACCGGCTTCGAGAAGACCTTCGAGGCGAAGAACTACCACCAGGGCGTGACCCTGACCGACCGGATGGATTACCTCTCTCCCCTGTCGAACAACCTCGCCTACGCACTGGCGGTGGAGACGCTCCTGGGGGTCGAGATTCCGGAGCGGGCGACCGTGGCCCGGGTCATCCTGGCCGAGCTCACCCGCCTGGCGAGCCATCTCGTCTGGCTCGGGACCCAGGCGATGGACCTGGGAGCGATGAGCGTCTTCCTCTACTGCTTCCGGGAGCGCGAGCGCATCCTCGACATCTTCGAGATGTGCTCCGGCCAGCGCATGATGACGAGCTACATCCGTCCGGGCGGCCTGGCGATGGACCTGCCGGAGGGCTTTGAGGAGGCCGTTCGGGAGATTCTGGCGCTGATGCCGGCCCGGATCGACGAGTATGAGGACCTGCTTACCCGCAATGAGATCTGGCGCGACCGGACGATCGGCATCGGCCGCCTCTCGCTCGCGGATGCCCTGAGCCACGGCGTGACCGGGCCGAACCTGCGCGCCTCCGGCGGCGACTTCGACCTGCGCCGCGACCACCCCTACTGCGGCTACGAGCAGTACGATTTCGCGGTCATCGTGGGGAGCCGGGGCGATGTCTACGAGCGCTACCTCGTCCGAATTCGCGAGATGCGCGAGTCGCTGAAGATCATTCGCCAGGCGCTGGATCGGCTCCCCGGCGGCCCTTACGTGACCGCCGATCGCAAGGTGGCGTTCCCGCCCCGCGCCGAGCTCGCCACGAGCATGGAGGCGCTGATCCACCACTTCAAGCTGGCCACCGAGGGGTACCGGGTGCCGGCCGGCCAGGTGTACTCGGCGATCGAGTCGCCCCGGGGCGAGCTGGGCATCTACCTGGTGGCCGACGGCTCGGCCCGACCGTATCGGCTCCACGTCCGCGCCCCCTCGTTCGCCTCCCTGCAGGCCCTGCCGGTGATCGCCCGGGGCGGGCTGGTCGCCGATCTGGTGGCGATCATCGGGAGCCTCGATCCGGTGATGGGCGAGGTCGATCGGTAGGGTGCGCGGCGGCCCGGCCGGGGCCGGCCAGCCCCGCCTGTCAGTTCCAGGCTCAAAGGAGGACGCGTGCTGTCCGAGGAGACGGTTCAGGAGATTCGCGCGGCGCTGCGGCGCTATCCGCGGCCCCGGAGTGCCGTGCTCGATGCCCTCCGGGCAATCCAGCGGCAGTTCGGCTACTGCCCCCCGGAGGCGCTGACGGAGGCGGCGGAGATCCTGGAGATCGATGCCAACGCCCTCCAGATGCTCGTCACCTTCTACGATCTGCTGTACGACCACCCGGTCGGCGCGCACATCCTGATGCCCTGTAAGAACATCGCCTGCTACCTGCGCGGCGCCGACGAGATCATCGCCTACCTCTCCCGCAAGCTCGGGATCGCGCCCGGCCAGACTACCCCGGACGGCACGTTCACCCTCCAGCCCATGGAGTGCCTCGCCGCCTGCGACCTCGCGCCGGTGATGATCGCCGACGGCGAGTACTACGGCCCGCTGACCCCGGAGCGGATCGATGCGATCCTGGCTGAGCTGGCCGCCCGGCCGCCCTACCGGGGCGAACCGGTGATCGAGACGCGGCCGGGCACGGCGGTGAACGGCGGGGGAGCGGGAAACGGAGGTGGAGATGGCCACGACCTATGAGCCGATTCTCCTGCGCAATGTCGGTGTTCCCAACTCCTGGGACATCGACGTGGCGATCGCCCACGGCGATTACCAGGCCCTCCCCCGGGCACTGCGAGAGTACACGCCGGAGCAGATCGTCGAGCTGGTCAAGAACTCCGGCCTGCGCGGCCGCGGCGGGGCCGGCGCGCCGACCGGCATGAAGTGGGGCTTCGTGCCGCGGGGCCGGCGGGAGAAGTACCTGCTGGTCAACGCCGACGAGAGCGAGCCCGGCACCTTCAGCAACCGGGCGATCATCGAGAACGATCCCCACCAGCTGATCGAGGGGATCGTCATCTCGGCCTACGCCCTCGAGATCCCGACGACGATCATCTACCTGCGGGGGGAATTCGCCCTGGGCTACCGCCGCCTTGCCCACGCCCTGCGCCAGGCCTATGAGCGCGGCTACGTCGGCAAGAACATCCTGGGGAGCGGCTTCGATACCGACATCATCATCTTCCGAGGCGCCGGGGCGTACATCTGCGGCGAGGAGACGGCCCTGATCGAGTCGCTGGAGGGGAACCGCCCGATGCCTCGCCCGCGTCCACCCTTCCCGGCGGCCCAGGGGGTCTACAACCTCCCGACGAATGTCCAGAATGTCGAGACGATCTGCAATATCCCCCTGCTGATCAACAAGGGGCTGGAGTGGTACACCAGCATCGGCACGCCGCCCCGAAACACCGGCCCGAAGATCTACTGCGTCAGCGGCCACGTGCGTCGGCCGGGCAACAAGGAGCTCCCGCTCAACACCACCCTGCGCGAGCTGATCTACGAGCACAGCGGCGGAATGATCGACGACCGTCCGGTCAAGGCGGTGATCCCGGGCGGGGCCTCGGCGGCGATGCTCCCCGGCGATAACCTGGACATCACGATGGACTTCGATACCCTGGCCAAGCTGGGCACGATGCTCGGATCGGGCGGCGTGATCGTGATGAACGACCGCACCTGCATCCCCTGCGCGGTCCGCCGGATCGAAGAGTTCTACAACCACGAGTCCTGCGGCAAGTGCACCCCCTGCCGCGAGGGGACGATGTGGATGGTGAAGCTCCTGCGCCGGATCACCGAGGGGGATGCCGATTCCGATGACATCGACGAGCTCGACCGCGTGGCCAAGACGATCGGCTTCGGCCCGCCGAACATCACCCTCTGTGCGCTCGGCGATGCCTCGACGAGCTGTGTGACGAGCGGCATTCGCCTGTTCCGCGAGGAGTTCGAGTACCACGCCCGGACCGGGCGATGCATGGTCGAGCGCGTGCTCGTCCCGACGTGAGGGGCGCCCCCGCCGCGGGCGGAGACGCACAGCGCGCAGGAAGGGCTCATCGCGCAGGAAGGGATCAGGAGTAGACGTGGAAAACACCGTCAGGATCACTATCAACGGCCGCGAGTACGTCGTTCCCAAGGGGATGAACCTCGTTGATGCGGCCCAATCGGTCGGCATCGAGATCCCCGTGTTCTGCTATCACCCGAAGATGAAGCCGGTCGGGGCCTGTCGGATGTGCCTGGTCGAGATCGAGAAGGCGCCGAAGCTCCAGACAGCCTGCACGACGATCGTGGCCGACGGCATGGTTGTACGCACCAATTCGCCGCGTGCAGTGGCCGGGCAGAACGCGACGATCGAGTTCCTCCTCCTCAATCACCCGCTCGACTGCCCGGTCTGCGATAAGGGGGGTGAGTGCCCTCTCCAGGACAACACCTTCCGCTACGGACGCGGGGTGAGCCGCTTCGCCGAGATGAAGCGCCACTTCGTCAAGCCGATCCCCCTGAGCGATAAGATCCTCCTCGACCGCGAGCGGTGCATCATGTGCTACCGCTGTGTGCGCTTCACCCGGGAGATCGCCGGGGACGAGACGCTGACCGTCCTCGAGCGCGGCTCCTGGAGCCAGATCGGGGTGATGGAGGGGCGGACGTTCGATTCCCCCTTCTCCGGCAACACGATCGAGCTCTGCCCGGTCGGGGCGCTGACCAGCGCGCTCTACCGCTTCCGTGCCCGCCCCTGGGACATCGACGTCTCGACGGTCGGGACGCTCTGCTCGTTCTGCCCGGTCGGCTGTAACGTGACCCTGACGATTCGCAACAACGAGGTGAAGCGGGTCCTGGCGCGTGAGAATACCCCGGTGGACGACGGCTGGCTCTGCGATGTCGGCCGCTTCACCTACGAGTTCGTCCAGAGCCCGGAGCGGCTGACCCAGCCGCTGATCCGGCGCGATGGGACGCTCCAGCCGGCCAGCTGGGAGGAGGCGATCGTCCTGATCCGCGACCGGATCCAGGAGACGATGGTCCGGCGGGGACCGACGGCGGTCGCGGCGGTGGCGTCGCCGCGCGGCACGAACGAGGAGGCCTACCTCCTCCAGAAGCTGATGCGCACGGTGGTCGGTTCCAATAACGTCGACTATACCCTCGATCCCCACCCGGCGCCCACACCCCTTCCCTACGACGCGGCGACCGGCTCGATCGCCGGCCTGGAGCAGGCGGCGGTGATCCTGCTGGTGGATGTGAACCCGATCGTCGAGCAACCGGTGCTCGATCTGCGGCTGAAGAAGGCGGCCGGCCGGGGAAGTACGCTGGTGGTGATCGGACCGGAGAAGACCGACCTGGTCCGGTATGCGGCACGCTGGCTGAAAGTCGACCGGGAGCAGGTGCCGGCCCTGGCCCGAGCGCTGGTCGCGGCGGTGGTCCAGGAGGAGCTGGTGAACACCGCGTTCGTGGCCGAGCGGGTGGACGGGGCCGATGCGGTGCTCGCCGCGGCACGCGCGCTTGATCTGGACCAGGCGGCGGCGGAGATCGGCGTGAGCCGCGCGGAGATCGTCGCGACGGCGCGGCTGTATGCGGGCGCCGCCCGCGCGAGCATCCTCTACCGCCGGGCGGCCCCGGCCGGGACAGCCGCGGCGCTGGTCGACCTGGCGCTCCTCTGCGGGCAGATCGGCCGCGATGGGGCCGGCCTCTATCCCCTGGTGGCCCAGACCAACGAGCAGGGCGCGATCGATGTCGGCGCCCTGCCGGACCGCCTGCCGGGCCAGCGCTCGCTGACCGACGCCGCGGCGCGTCAGCATCTGGCCGACCTCTGGGGCCGGCCGATCCCGACCGCCCCCGGGCTCAGCGGCGCGGCGGCACTGGCGGCGGCCGGCCGCGGGGAGCTGGGTGTCCTCTACCTGATCGGCCACGACCCGCTGGGCGATCCCGCTCGGGCCGCGGCGCTCCGCCCGGCCCTGGCACAGGTCGAGTTCCTGGTCGTCCAGGATCTCTTCCTGACCGAGACGGCGAAGCAGGCGGCGGTTGTCCTGCCGGGGGTGTCATTCGCTGAGAAGGACGGCACCTACACCAACCTCGAACGACGGGTCCAGCGCCTGAACCGGGCGGTGAAGCCGCGGGGGCAGATGCGCGCCGACTGGGAGATCATCCGCGACCTGGGCATCGCCCTCGGCGGCGACTTCGACTACGCGTCCGCGGCCGATGTGCTGGCGGAGATCGCGGTGGCCGCGCCGATCTACCACGGCCTGACCCTGGCCCGCCTGGGGACCAGCGGGCTCCAGTGGCCCCGCCGCCCGACCGACGGCGCCGGAACCACGGCGCTCTATGCCGCGGCGGAGCGGCTCCGGTGTGCCCCCCTCGAAGAGG
The DNA here is from genome assembly GCA_019690095.1 of Chloroflexota bacterium. Taxonomy (GTDB): domain Bacteria; phylum Chloroflexota; class UBA6077; order FW602-bin22; family CADDYW01; genus JADGGD01. The sequence continues at coordinate 10,924 of JADGGD010000046.1, read as the reverse complement.
TCGGCCCGACGACGGTGCGGGGGTAGGGCGGCATGAGCATCGGTCTGACACTGCTCGTGGCGGTGGTCAAGAGCATCCTGATCCTGGCGATCCTCCTCACCGGCTTCGCCTACGCGACCCTCCTCGAACGCAAGCTCGTCGCGGGCATCCAGGTGCGCTACGGTCCCAACCGGGTGGGGCCGTGGGGGCTCCTCCAGCCGCTCGCCGACGGCATCAAGCTGGCGTTCAAGGAAGATACGACGCCGCGCGGCGCCGACCGCTTCCTCTTTACCCTGGCGCCGCTGATCTCGACGGTGATGGCGCTGTGTGCCTTCGCGGTGATCCCGGTGGGGCCGGCGATCACCATCGCCGGCCAGACGATCGGCCTGGAGCTGGCCGATGTGAACATCGCCCTCCTCTACCTGCTGGCGATCACCTCGCTCAGCGTCTATGGGATTGTCCTGGCCGGCTGGTCCTCGAACAACAAGTATTCCCTCCTCGGCGGCATCCGCTCCAGCGCCCAGATGATCAGCTATGAGCTGTCGCTCGGCCTGGCGCTGGTCGGGGTCATGCTGATCACCGGCTCGCTCCGCCTCACCGACATCGTGGATGCCCAGCGCTCGGTCTGGTTCGTGTTCCTCCAGCCGCTCGGCTTCATCGTCTACATTATCTCGGCGATCGCCGAGACGAACCGGGCGCCGTTCGATCTGCCGGAGGCGGAGTCGGAGCTGGTGGCCGGCTACCACACCGAGTACAGCGGGATGAAGTTCGCGATGTTCTTCATGGCCGAGTACATCAATATGATCACGGTCAGCTCGATCGCGACGACGCTGTTCTTCGGGGGCTGGCACGGGCCCTTCGGTCTGCTGGATGGGCCGTGGTGGTTCTTCCTGAAGGTGTTCATCTTCATGTGCATCTACGTCTGGATCCGGGCCACCCTGCCGCGGTTCCGGTACGACCGCCTGATGAACTTCGGCTGGAAGGTCCTGCTCCCGCTTGCCCTGCTGAACACAGTGCTGACGGCGGGCGGCGTTCTGGTGCTGACGTGAGCGGGCTGGCGGTGGGGCCGGCCGCGGCCCAAAGGAGCCTGAGGCAGGGCGGGCGTGGTCCAGTCGGGAACAGGGCAGGGGGCAGTTCGGAGTGCGGCGGTTCAGGCATAATGCGGATCTGGATATCCTGCGGTCCGGGCCGCACTGCGGTCAGGACAGGATTGCGGTCAGGAAAGGAAGGCGGCGATGAGTGACATCGCGGAAGACATCCTCGGCATCGCGAAGGGGCTGCTGACGACCTCGAAGCACCTCTTTCGGAAGCCGGTGACGATCTCCTATCCGGAGTACAAGCGGCCGATGTTCCCCCGGTTCAAGGGGCGGCACCGCCTGCTCCGGTACGAGAACGGGCTGGAGCGGTGCATCGGCTGTTCGCTGTGCGCGGCGGCCTGCCCGGCTCAGGCAATCTACGTCGAGGCGGCGGAGAACACCGAAACGGAGCGGTACTCGCCGGGCGAGCGCTACGCGAAGCGCTACGAGATCAATATGCTCCGCTGCATCTTCTGCGGCTACTGCCAGGAGGCCTGCCCGACCCAGGCGATCGTGTTGGGCCACGATTACGAGCTGGCCGACTACGAACGGCCGGACTTCATCTATACCAAGGAGCGGCTCCTGGTCCCGCCGCCGACGCCGGCGGGTGCCCGCGCCGGGGAATAGGTGCCGATGGGACTGATCATCTTCGGTATCCTGGCGGTGGTCGCCGTGGCCGGGGCGATGGGCATGGTGTTCGCCCGGAACCCGGTGTACAGCGCACTGTGCCTGGTGGTGACCTTCCTGTGCATTGCCCTGCTCTACCTCAGCCTGAGCGCCGACTTCCTGGCTGTTGTCCAGGTGATCGTGTACGCCGGGGCGATCATGGTGCTGTTCCTGTTCGTGATCACCCTGCTCAACCCGAGCCGGGCCGAGACGCCGGACCGCCTGCGCGGGCAGGGCTGGGTGGCCGGCATCCTGGCGCTGGTCCTGCTGGCCGAGATCGGGGCGGCAGTGGCCTCCGGCCTCCTGCGGGCGCTCCCGTCGCCAACGCCGCCGGCGGTCTCCTGGAGCATAAATAACGCCCAGGTGGTGGGCGCGGCCCTGTACAGCCAGTTCCTGTTCCCGTTCGAGGTCGTGTCGCTCCTGCTGCTTGTGGCGATCATCGGGGCGACCGTCCTGGCGAAGCGTCGTCTCTAGGGGGAAAGTGTGCTCGCACCACTGTCCGATTACCTGATCCTGAGTGCCCTGCTCTTTACGATCGGCATCTTCGGCTTCCTCTATCGGAAGAACCCGCTGATCATGTTCATGTCCATCGAGCTGATGCTGAACGCCGCCAACCTGACCTTCGTCGCGTTCGGGCGCTACCTGGGCCAGGTGAGCGGGCAGGTGATGGTCTTCTTCATCCTCACCATCGCCGCGGCCGAGGTGGTCGTCGGCCTGGCGATCATCGTGGCGATCTTTCGGGCGCGCGCCAGCATCGACGTGGACGAGATCCACCTGCTGAGGGACTGACGGCAATGCTCACGAACGTCTGGCTGGTGCTTCTGTTCCCCCTGCTCGGGTTCCTCTGGTGCCTGGTCTTCGGGCGGCTCTGGCCGCGGCTGTCGGGCTGGGTGGCATCGCTGGCGATCGGGGCGGCGTTCGCGGCGTCGGTGTCCGTGCTGGTGGGCCTGCTGGCCCTCGTCCCCGGCGATCGCGTGCGGGTGGGGACGCTCTACACCTGGATCGGCTCCGGGGCGGTGACGGTGCCGCTGGGCATCCTGGTGGATCCGCTCTCGACGGTGATGATCCTGATCGTGACGGGGGTGTCGTTCGTCATCCACGTCTACGCGCTCGGCTATATGGCGGGGGATCCCGGCTACGGGCGCTTCTTCGCCTACCTGAACCTGTTCGTCCTGGCGATGGTCCTGCTCGTCCTGGCGGGGAACTTCCTGGTGCTGATGGTCGGCTGGGCGGGCGTGGGGCTCTGCTCCTATCTGCTGATCGCCTTCTGGTTCGAGCGGCCGGAGGCGGCGGCGGCCGGGGTGAAGGCGTTCGTGGTCAACGCGATCGGGGATGCCGGCCTGATCCTGGCCGCCGCACTGATCCTGACGACGTTCAAGACGCTCGATTACGTGACGGTGTTCCAGGAGGCGCCGCGCCTGCTGACGCCGGGCGGCGGGACGGTGACGGCGATCACCCTTCTGCTTCTGACGGCGGCGGTGGCGAAGTCGGCCCAGCTTCCGCTGTACGTCTGGCTGCCGGACGCGATGGCCGGCCCGACGCCCGTGAGCGCGCTGATCCACGCCGCGACGATGGTGACGGCCGGGGTCTACCTGATCGCCCGGGCGGCACCCCTGTTCACCCTGGCACCGCTGACGATGGGGATCATCGCCTGGATCGGGGCGATCACCGCGCTGTTTGCCGCGACGATCGGCCTGGTGAAGCCGAACATCAAGCGGGTGCTGGCCTACTCGACGGTCAGCCAGATCGGCTACATGTTCCTGGCGGTGGGGATCGGCGGCTTTGCCGCGGGCATCTTCCACCTGATGACCCACGCCTTCTTCAAGGCCCTGCTCTTCCTGGCGGCCGGCGCGGTAATCCACGCGCTGGGCGGCGAGGAGGACATGCGCCGGATGGGGGGCCTGCGCGCGCACCTGCCGGCTGCCTACTGGACCTTCCTGGCGGCGGCCCTGGCGATCGCGGGCTTTCCGGGCTTCGCTGGCTTCTTCTCGAAGGATGAGATCATCACCCTCGCCTTCACCGCCCGAACCGGCAGTGCCGCGCTCGGGGTGATCGCGCTGGTGACGGCCGGCCTGACCGCGGTGTACATGTTCCGGGTCTTTTTCCTGACCTTCCACGGCAAGCCCCGCCTGGATCCGCAGGCGGTCGAGCACCTCCACCGGCCGGGGGCGGTGATGGTGGTGCCGCTGATCGTCCTGGGGGTGCTGTCGGTGGTCGGCGGCTACGTGCAGTTTCCGGGCGAGGGCTTCGGGGACTTCCTGCTCCCCGCCTTCACCTTCTTCGGGGTCCAGCCGGTGGTCGTGTACGGGCTGAACGGGGGCATTGCCGCCGCCTCCAGCCTTGTTGCCCTGGCGGGCATTGGGATCGCCTGGCTGGTCTGGCAGAAATACCCGACGACCCCCGAGGCGCTCGGGCGGGCCCTGGCGCCGGTTCACGCGGCCCTGCTGAACGACTACGGGGTGGATGCGCTCTACGGGCTGGTGGTCGTGGGCGCGGTGCGGGGGCTCGGCGTGCTCTGCGCGCGGGTGGTCGATGGGCTGGTGCTGAACGGCATCGTGGACGGCGTGGGCACGGCCGTGCGGGGGCTCAGCGCGGGCGTGGCTCACCTCGAGTCGGGGTACGTGCGGACCTACGCGGTGGCGATCCTGGCCGGGGTGATCGTGATCCTCGCCTTTCTGGTCCGGGGAGGTCTTTAGGTGAACCAGGCAGGTTTTCCCATTCTCAGCATCGCGATCTTCCTGCCCCTTGCGGGCGCGATTCCGATTCTCTTCTTCCGCCGGACCGAGGTCCTGCTCGTGCGGACCTGGACCCTGCTGGTGAGCCTGGTCGAGCTGGTCGTGGCGCTCGGGCTGGTGGCGCGCTTCGAGCCAGGGCTGTCTGAGCCGCAGTACGTCGAGCGCCTGGCCTGGGTGCCGGCGGTGGGCATCCAGTACTACCTCGGGCTGGACGGGATCAGCCTGGCGATGGTGGTGCTGACAGCCCTGCTGACGGTGGTGGCGGTGATCGGCTCCTGGAACGCGCTGGATGCGGAGCGCGGGAAAGAGTACGCGGCGTTCCTCCTGCTCCTGGAGACCGGGGTCATCGGCTCGTTCCTGGCGCTGGACCTGGTGCTCTTCTTCGCCTTCTGGGAGGCGATGCTGGTGCCGGCGTACCTGCTGGTCGGCATCTGCGGGGGGAGCCGGCGGATCTACGCCGCCTATAAGTTCTTCCTGTACACGGCGGTGGGCAGTCTGCTGATGCTGGTCGGGATCATCGGGGTGTACGTCGTGCGGACCCAGCAGGGTGGGACGCCAACCTTCGATGCCCTGGTGCTGGCCCAGACGCCGATCCCGCCCGGCCTCCAGCTCTGGGCATTCCTGGCCTTTGCCCTGGCCTTCGCGATCAAAGTGCCGATCTGGCCGCTTCACACCTGGCTGCCGGACCTGTACCGCGAGATGCCGCTCGGGGCGATGGTGCTGGTGACGATGCTGGTGAAGGTGGGGGCCTACGGCTTCCTCCGGTTCGCGATCCCGCTCTTCCCGACGGCGGCGGCAACGCTGGCGCCCGTGCTGGCGGCGCTGGGGCTGGTCGGGATCCTCGCCGCCGGGCTGAGCGCGTTCGTCCAGCGCGACCTGGTGCTGGTGATCGCCTATTCGAGCATCGCCCACCTGGGCTTTATCGTCCTGGGCATCTTCGCGTTCACTCATCAGGCGGTCGAGGGGGCGGTCGTCCAGATGGTGAATCACGGCATCTCGGCCGGCGCGCTTTTCCTGATTGCGGCGATGCTCTACGCCCGGACGGGCTCGACGCGCTTCGACGACCTGGGGGGCGCGGCGGCGCGCTGGCCGGTGCTGGGCGCCTTTGCCCTGGTGGCGATGCTCTCGTCGGTTGGACTGCCCGGTCTGAACGGGTTCGTGGGGGAGTTCCTGATTGTCTACGGCACATTCACGGCGCGGTGGGGCTACGCGGTGATCGCCGCGCTCGGGATCATCGTGGCGGCGGTCTACCTGCTGACGATGTTCCGCCGGGCGATGCACGGGCCGATCCGTCCGTCGCTGAGCGGGCCGGACCTGTCGGGGCGGGAGGTCCTGGCGCTGGTGCCGCTGGTTGCGCTGATGGTGATCATCGGGGTCTACCCGGCGCCCCTGCTGAACAGCCTGGAGGCGAGTGTGGATCAGGTGACGGCACACGTCCAGACGGTGCAGGCGGCGCCGTCGGCGCAGGTGCCGCTGTGGATGGAGCAGGCGCGGTGAGACAGGCGATCGGCACTCGGGCGGCCCGGCAGTCGGGTAATCGTGCCGGGTGGGGATCGCCGCCGTGCCGGGGGAGTTACGGGAGTTCAGGGAGGCTTGCAGGTGCCAGCTATTCAGCCGCCGCCGGTTGACCTGGCGGCGATTCTGCCGCTGATCGTCGTCGCGCTCACGGCGATGGTCGTGCTGATCGTCGGGCTGTTCGTGCGGCGCGAGCAGAGCGCAGTGCTCGCGGCGATCGCACTCATCGGCACGATCGTCGCGCTGTTTGCCGCGCTGGCGCTCTGGGGGAGCGATCGGAGCGCCTTCGGGAATGCGGTGGCCGCCGACAGTGTTTTCGTCTTCTTCGGGGCGGTCTGCCTGGCGATCGTCGCCCTGACGGTCGTTCTGTCGGCCGAGTTCGTTGCGCGGGAGGGCTTCAGCGCGGGTGAGTACTATGCCCTTCTCCTCTTCACCGGGGCCGGCATGCTGGTCCTGGCGTCCGCGCGGGACCTGATCGTCCTGCTGATCGGCCTGGAGATCCTCTCGCTCTCGCTCTACGTCCTGGCCGGGTTCGCGCGGGAGCGGCTGACCTCGGAGGAAGCGGCGATCAAGTACTTCCTGCTGGGCTCGTTCGCCCTGAGCTTTCTGGTGTACGGGACGGCGCTGATGTACGGGGCGACGGGCTCGACCCAGTTCCAGGCGATCGCCGCGGCGCTCCAGAAGCCGAATCTGCTCGGGAACCCGCTCCTGCTGGGCGCGGGCGGCCTGATCCTGGTCGGCCTTGCCTTCAAGCTGTCGCTGGTGCCGTTCCATATGTGGACGCCGGATGTCTACGAGGGCGCGCCGACTGCGGTAACGGCGTTCATGGCGGTGGGCACGAAGGCGGCCGTCTTCGCCGCGCTCCTGCGTCTGCTGAGCGAGGCGCTTCCCTCTCTGCGGGCTGACTGGGCGAATATCCTCTGGGGCATCGCCATCCTGAGCATGATCCTCGGCAATGTGGCGGCGGTGACCCAGCGCAACGCAAAGCGGATGCTGGCGTATTCGAGCATCGCCCAGGCGGGCTATATGCTCATCGCGGTGGTGGCTGGCGGAACGGCCGGGCGGAATGCCCTGATGTTCTATGTTGCGGCCTACGCGGTGATGAATCTGGGGGCGTTTGCGGTCATCCAGGCGATCAGCGGTGCGCGGGACGAGGCGACCGATGTCGCCTCCTTCGACGGACTGGGGCGCCGGAGCCCGCTCCTGGCCGGGGCGATGGCAGTCTTTATGCTTTCGCTGGCCGGGGTGCCGCCGACGGCGGGCTTTATGGCCAAGCTGTATGTCTTCAGCGCGGCGATCCAGGGGGGCTATCTCGATCTGGCGATCGTGGGCGTCCTGACCAGCGCGGTGGCGACGTTCTACTATCTGCGCCTGATCGTGGCGATGTACATGCGGCCGTGTGCCGACTCGGCCCCCGCGGCGGTTCCCCTGCCGGCCTCGCTGACGGTGGCCGTGGTGGCGGCGCTGATCCTGACCCTGCAGATGGGCATCCTGCCGAGCTTCCCGTTGAGCATGGCCCAGGCGACGGCGCTGGCGCTCCGCTAGCCGCTCTGGCCGCGCGGCCCGGGGCCGACCGGCCGGCGGTAGAGCAGGTTGTAAAGGCGGTCGGTCCAGCGCGGCTCCGGCGGGAGGTCGATCGCACGGCCCCGCCAGGTGACCGTGCGCCCGCGCGGCTCGATCATCCCGGACAGGAGCGCAAGGAGCAGGAGGAGCGCGCCGGCGAGGAGCGCGGGGCGTGCGGCGGGAAGGGCCAGGCCGAGGAGAATCAGCCCGAGCCCAACCAGCGCCACCTGGCCTGGCGCGGTCGGCCGCGGGTCCGGCAGGCGCGCGCGAAGGGCGGGCAGACGGCGGCGCCGCCGCCGCGCCAGGAACTCCAGGATCTCCCGCTCCGGGTTGATCGGCTCGCTCACGCGGACGATGCCTCTTCCACCCGCGTCGCGGACGCCAGCTTGCGCGTCAGGGCGATGGCGGCATCGTAGCGCCCGTACGAGGTCATAATGTAGATGCCCGCGACGAGCGGGCGGGCCTGCTCGATGAACTCATCGGCGATGGCCAGCCCCTCGGCGGCGGCATGGTCGCCCGCCCGGCGCATGCGCTCGCGGATCTCCTCCGGCACCCGAAAGCCCGGCACCTCATGGTGGAGGAGCTCGGCCTGGCGGTAGCTCTCCAGCGGAACGACCCCGAGGATGAGCGGCACCGGCAGAGGGCCGGCGCGGTCCAGGAAGCGCTCGAGCTGTTCCAGGGTGAAGAGCGGCTGGGTCATGATGAAGTCGGCGCCCGCGTCGAGCTTGCGCTTGAGCCGCTCCAGCTCCTCCTCGATCGGCCGCGGCCCCTCCGGGCCGACTGAGCAGCCGACAAGGAAGGCGGTAGGGCGACCAATAGAGGTGCCGGCGTAGTCGACCCCCTGGTTCATGCGCTTGAGGATGCCGATCAGCCCGATCGAGTCGACATCCCAGACTGCGGTCACCCGCGGGTTGGTGCTGGCCCGGAGCTGGTCGCCGGTGACGGCGAGGACGTGGCGGATGCCGAGGGCGTGGGCGCCGAGCAGATCGGACTGGACGGCCATGAGGTTGCGGTCGCGCGGGCTGAAGTGGATGATCGTCTCCAGTCCGATCTGCTGCTGGATGAGGAGGGCGAGCCCCAGGGCGCTCATGCGGACCCGGGCCATGACGTTGTCGCCGATGTTGATAACGTCCACGCCGGCCTCGCGGAGCCGGGCCGCCCCCTGGAGCGCCTTGGCCGGGTTCGAGCCGCGCGGCGGGTCCAGCTCGACGCTGATGACGAACTCCTTGCGAGCCAGCTTGGCCGCCAGGCGCGTCAGCGGCGGGCGGTCCGGGCTGGTTGGCGTGGGCGCGGGCGCCGGCCGGGGCGCGACGACCACCCGCGGCGGGGGCAGGGTGCCCTGCAGGGCCTCGCGCATGGCTCGAATGTGATCCGGTGTTGTTCCGCAGCAGCCGCCGATGAGGCGGGCCCCCGCCGCGACCGCGCTGGTGGCGAAGCTGGCGAAGTAGCTCGGCGAGGCGACGTAGGAGATGCGCCCGCCGACGCGGACCGGAAAGCCGGCGTTCGGCATGGCCGCGATGAAGCGGCGGGTGTGGTGGGCGAGCTGGCCGATGAGGTCGAGTGCCTGCTGGGGGCCGACGCCGCAGTTGACGCCGATGACCGGCACATCAAGGGCCTCGAGCGCCTCGGCCACCTGGAAGACGGTGTGGCCGGAGGCGGTGTGCAGGCTGTCGTCGAAGCTCATCTCGGCGACGATCGGCAGATCGCACACCTGGCGGGCCGCCGCGACGGCGACGGTGAGCTCGTTGAGGTCGGTGAAGGTCTCGAAGATCAGCAGGTCCACACCCCGCTCGACCAGCGCCTCGACCTGCTCCTGGACCGGCCCGGCAACCTCTGCGTAGGAAACGGGGCCGAGCGGCTGAAAGAGGGCCCCGGAGGGGCCGATGGCTCCGGCGATGAAGACGGCCTCGCCCATCACCTCGCGGGCCTCGCGGGCGATCCGCGCGCCCTGGCGGTTGATCGCGCCGACCTGGTCTTCCAGGCCGTACTGGGCCAGGCGAAAGCGGTTTGCGCCGAAGGTGTTGGTCTCGATCAGCTCGGCACCCGCGGCGATGTAGGCGCGGTGGATCTCCTGGACCAGCTCCGGCTGGGACAGGTTGATCGCATCGAGGCACTGATCGGCCCGGATGCCGCGGGCAAACAACTGGGTGCCCATCGCACCGTCAGCGAGGAGGGGACCCTGACGCAGTCGCTGTAGGAACGGATGCTCCACGCGTGCTCCCGAGGTAAACGCACCGCCCGGCGGTGCTGGATCTATTCTACTACACGGCCTGTCCGTCTGCCCCACTGCGGCGCACCGTCAGTGTACAGTCAGTGTACAATGGAGCCTGCCCGACGTCGGCGTGATGGGGACCGGGGGCATCCTCCGTCCCCTCCCGCCCGGACGGGAGACCAGGTGAGGAACAATGACGCGATGGACGGCCGGTCGGCCGGTCCGGGCGCCGGGCGCCGGTCGGCCAGGCATGCTGGCGCGCGGGCTCCGTGATCTCACCCGCCCGCCGGGCTTTCGGCGCAACCTCTGGCTTGTCCTGCTGGCGACGTTCCTCGTCTTCGTCGGGATCGGCATTCAGACGGTCATCCTCAATCTGTACCTGGTGGGGCTCGGCTTCGCCGCCGACTACCTGGGGCTCTTCTCGTTCGCCAATACTGCGGCGATCGGAGGGGCGGCCTTCGCAGCGGGGGCACTGACCCATCGGGTGCCGACCCGTCTGGTTCTCCTGGGCGCGGTGGCCGGAGCGGCCCTTTCGATGGGCGGGCTGGTGGCGACGGCCGATGGGATGATCCTGCTCGCCCTCTCCGTTGGGAACGGCGTTGCCCTGGCTCACGTGTTCGTGCCGATCGCTCCATTTCTGATGGACAATGCCCGCGCTGACCAGCGCCCGGCCGCCTTTGCCGGCTACTTCGCCGCCCAGGCCCTCGCCTCGATGGTGGGAAGCCTTATCGGCGGTCTGCTCCCCCGGGCGGTTGCGCCGGACCCGGGCGCCCTGGAGCACGGCTACCTGATCACCCTGATCGCCGCCGCGGTGGTGACCGGTCTGGGCTGTGTGCCCCTCGCCCTCGCCGATGACAGCACCGAGGAGGGGAGCCGCACCTCCCGGGCGCCGGAGCCGGATGGGGCGGTGGCCCGCCGCCAGGTCCGCCGCGATCTCGCCTGGATGGTGGGCGCCAACGGGCTCGTCGCCGCCTCGACCGGCTTCGCCATCCCGTTCGTGAACGTCTTCTTCGATCAGCAGCTGGGGGCCTCGACGGCGACCATCGGCGCCGTCTTCGCCCTGGCCTCGGCGGCCATGGCCCTGGGGAGCCTGCTGGGGCCGCCGGCCGGGCGCCGGGTGGGCCCGGTGGGGGCGGTGGTGCTCGGCCGGACGCTGGTCATCCCGCTCCTTGTTGGGC
>JADGGD010000263.1 GCA_019690095.1 Chloroflexota bacterium | reverse complement strand
CCCGACCCCACGGTGCCGGTCTACACCGTGGGGTCATTTCTCTCATCTCTCACAGTGGGTGTCTCTCCCAATGGGTATGGACGTCAGGGCGAGCATCACCGCTCGTCTCGCGCAACAATCGGGGTTCCTGCTTCGTCCAGTGATTCGGAGGGGAGAACCTGCCGAACGCGTCCGATTGTCTATCGCGCGATTCCTGTCGTTCGGCTATACTAATCTCCTGGCCGCCGCGGCAACGGGATGGGCTCACGGATCGCGGTTGGCCCACGATCAATCACCAGATTCTGCTTCCAACGTCGGAGCCTCATGTCAGGTAACGACGAACACAGGGATGGTAAGAGGGATTAGATGTCTCGCGTGTTAAGCTCTGAACCTGGTTTGGGCAGGCTGACCCGCCGGGGATTTCTCGCCAGTCTCACCGTGGCCGGGGTTGGCATCCTCGCGGCGTGCAGCTCCGGCGGCGGGCAGTCGTCGGGTGGTGCCAGCAGCACTCCAGCCCAGAACCTTGCCTCGGGCGAGAACTCCTCCCAGGCGCCCGCGTCCGGTAATGTCGTCGTGAAGATGACCGATCAGAACAAGTTCGATCCCGATACGGTCACCATCAGTAAGGGGCAGACCGTTACCTGGCAGAATGTCAGCTCGTCGGGCCACACGGCGACGTTTGACCCGTCAAAGGTCGCGAACAAGGCTGACGTGTCACTGCCGGAAGGCGTTCAGCCGTTTGATTCCGGGAATATCGATCCCGGTCAGTCCTGGTCGCACACCTTCACCGAGGCCGGTACCTATAAGTACACGTGCATTCCGCACGAGGCCCTCGGCATGCACGGAACGGTGATCGTGAAATAAAGGCCCTGCGGAATCATCGTCGATCAGGTTAGCGCCAGGCGCGCTGCGATGTGACGTAACGACCGGCGAAGGGGCTGATACGGATTGCCGCGGAGACGGGTGAGCCCGACGTCTCGCGGCTTTTTTCTTCCCCCGATCGGTCGCAGTTTCTCGCTTCCTCATCGGGCCTGGGGGTGTGTCTCGGATCGGGAGCAGATTCTTGTTTGCCTGCGTCCCATGGAGCCGCGGATAGTCAGTTCCAGAGGGACTCACGGCAGACGGCCGGGCTCATTCTCCCGCGCGCTGGATCTCGCGCCAGCCGATGTCGCGGCGGTAGTAGACCCCCTCAAAGATGATTCGCGCGGCATTGGCATAAGCACGGTCGCGCGCCTCGCGGGGTGTGCTCCCCCGGCCAACCACTGTCAGCACTCGGCCGCCCGCAGTCCGTATTGTGGTCCCGTCAGCTCGCGTCCCGGCGTGGAAGACAAGGATATCGGGATCGACCAGATCGAGGCCGTGGATAGGCAGACCGGTCGGATATGGGCCGGGATAGCCGCGCGATGCGAGAACGACGCCGCAGCATACGGCCTGTGCGAATCGGAGCGGCCGCGCGGCGAGTTCGCCGGTCGCAGTGGTGAGGGCCAGCTCGACCAGATCCTCCTCGAGGAGAGGGAGGATCACCTGGGCCTCTGGATCACCGAAACGGCAGTTGAACTCGAGCACGCGCGGTCCATGGGGGGTAAGCATGAGCCCCGCATACAGGACACCCCGGTAAGGCAGGCCCCGGTCTGCGAGGACCGCGGCCACGGGTTCGATCAGGGCGCGGCAGAGTGTCTGAGCATCGTCGTGGCCGGCCGCTCGGGCTGGCGCGATCGCTCCCATGCCGCCGGTGTTCGGTCCGGTATCTCCATCGCCAACGGCCTTGTGATCGCGAGCAGGAAGGAGCGGAACGACGACGCGATCCGACACGAAGGCAAGCAGCGACATCTCCTCGCCTTCCAGGTACTCTTCAATGACGATGGTCTGTCCGGCTGCACCAAATACCCTCTCCTCGAGTGCTGCCACGATCGCTCGCCTTGCCTCCTCAGCCGATCGCGCGATAACTACCCCCTTTCCCGCGGCAAGCCCATCCGCCTTGATCACCAGGGGAAAGCACTGGTGCCGCACGTACTCGAGCGCCTCTGCCGCACTGCTGAACGTAGCATGCGCGGCCGTTGGCACGCCGGCTGCGCGCATGATCTCTTTTGCCCAGCTCTTGCTCGACTCGATGCGGGCTCCTGCGGCTCCCGGCCCCAGAACCGGGATCCCGCGTGCCCGCAGGCGATCAGCCAGACCAAGCGCAAGCGGCTCTTCCGGGCCAACAACGACCAACCCGATATCGTTCGCAGCGCTCCAATCAGCGAGTGCGTCCACCTGGTTCGCTGCGATGGGAACCGCTTCTGCTACTGCAGTGGTTCCCGCATTGCCTGGGGCACAGAAGAGACGGCCAAGGCCTGAACCCTGCCGGAGCTTCCAGGCCAGCGCGTGCTCCCGCGCGCCACCGCCGACGACAAGTACATTCAGGGCTGACATTGATCTCGATCCATCGCTTGCGGGAGATCCTCCCGCGGTCCTTCGACCGGCCTAGACTGATCCAGATGTCTCGGATTCACCCGGCGCATCCGGGAGAGCTACCCGGGTACTGTTCCCACTGATTTCCAGGCGAATAGCACCGGCGCGCTCGGCGGCGAGAAGATAGTCCTTGAACTTTCCGAATCCATAGACGTGTTCGTCGAAGGACCCGAGACGGCGGACCAGCCGGTTCTTGATCGCGGCCGGCCCGGTCGTGGGATGGCTGGCATCGGTCGCCTCGCGCACGATCTCCCGGAGGATCGAGTAGCTCTCATCCAGGGAGATCGGGGGACCGCCGGCCGTCGGGGCTCCGCCGGCCGCTTCGCTCGCGTGTACTGGCTCGCCCGTCTCTCCATCCGAGGATGGTCCATCCGAGGATGGTCCGGTCGCATCTGGATTAGCTGTCTCAGCTGCAGCCTCCGGGGGCGACGGCTTCTCCCCCTCTGGCTGATCGGCCGCACGGTCATGGGTGTCTGAAGCGGTCTCTGGCAGCCCACGTGCTGGCGGCGAGATCGCACCCACGGTCTCGCTGATCTGGCTGTTTTCGGCCGTGCCATGAGCGGCCGGTGCATTGTTCTCACCGGTGCCCTGCTCGGCTGCGACTGGCGCTGTCGATGCCGCAGTCGTGGCCTGCCGTGCCATCTCGGATGCCACGCGCTGGACGAGCGGATGGTCATCAACTACATGGCAGAGACGGACACGGTGACGGGTTCCATTCACATCAATCTCGCGGGGTTCCCGATCGATCACCAGGATGCCCGCCTGGACAAGGCGGTTCAGGGTTGATCGCGCATCGGCATCGGATGACCCTTCACTTCCTCCGGATCCGAGATGATTCAGCAGATTCGTCAGCACGTAGGTATAGGTCAGCCAGCGACTGCGGTCGCGCAGTTGCAGGATAAACTGGACGACCGATGGATCGATTTCACTATCTGTTTCGCGAGGTAGAGCAGCCGCCTCGGATGCTGCGGCTGCACCGGCTGCTGGTTCAGCCGATCCGCTCGCAGTGACCGCGGCACGAGCGGTGCCGGTCACCCACTGGACCGGTCCCACCTGGGAGGTGGTCAGCACCCCCGCCTTTTCGGCAGCGGCCAGGAGATCCTTGAAGCGCGAGAAGCCGTACCGCCTCTCGTTGAAACCAGGCATGCGGGCGATCAACTGATCCTTTAGATTCGTGGCGCGGAGGCGCGGTTTCCCGGCTGCCTCTCGCTCACGCAGGATGTCGGCGATCATTGCGAAGAGCGGCGCGGGATCGAGCGTCTCCTCGGGCGGAGGCGACGGGGGCGGAGGAGCGGGTGTTTCCGCAGGCGTTCCATTCGGTTCGGCCGAGGTAGATGGAGCGGAAG
>JADGGD010000262.1 GCA_019690095.1 Chloroflexota bacterium | reverse complement strand
AGCGCATCCTTGCGGCGGCCGATCGTCTCGGCCCGGGGCAGCGGCTGGTTGTCGTTGTGCACTTCGAGCCGGTCCCGCTGTATTCAGTGCTTGGTCAGCGCGGCTTCCAGCATATGAGCGAACGGGAATCGGATGGAACGTGGCGTGTCACCTTCTTCCGCAGCCACCCGCCGGGCTAACCCGGCGGGCGAGGGCTCCGCAGTGCTGGCCGCGCCCCAGGAGATGAGCCGAATACGCCCACCCGGGGTGCGGAGCCCCGCGGACCGGGCGGCTTTCCTGCGGGCCGTCCCGCTTCTCCGCGACCTCCCGGCACGGGTAATCGAGGAAATCGCACGGCTGGCCGTGCCGCGGCCAATCGCGCGTGGCGAGTTTCTCTTCCTGGAAGGTGAGGTCGCCAGTCGGCTGTTTATCCTTGTCGAAGGAACGATCAAGCTCGTTCGGGAGTCCGAAGACGGCCGTCAGGTTATTCTGCGCATCGTCCGCCCCGCCGAGCTCTTCGCCGCGGCCGGGGTATGGGGTGAATCAGCTTACCCGGCAACCGCCCTGGCCCACCGTGACTCCCTGGTGCTGGCACTGCCAGTCGACGGCTTCCGTGAGATCGTCGCGGGATCGCCCGAACTGGCAATGGCGATCATCCGTCTCCTGGCCGCGCGCCTGCGTGAGGCCGAGGCTCGGATCCGGGATCTCCAGAACGAGCAGGTCGAGCAGCGGATTGCCCGGGTCCTCCTGCGTCTGGTCGGGAAGACCGGTGTCAAGACGCCGGAGGGCATTGCGATCGGCATTCCTCTGACGCGCCAGGACCTGGCAGAACTGGCTGGCACGACGCTCAGCACCGTCAGCCGGACGCTGAGCGCGTGGAGTCAGCAGGGCCTGGTCATCACCGGGCGAGAGCGGGTTATCCTGCGACAGCCGCACCGGATCGTTGAAATCGCCAACGGCACGGCATCCCGCGGCGTGCCCGCGCTACCCTCTGAGCTGGGTTAGGTCTACTGCCCGCGACACGGCCGTGCTCGGCCCCTCTTGCTTTTGCCTGTACCTTGCTGTACCGCAAAGACGTTCCTTCCCGCTCGCCGTATCCTGCAGCCAGCAGGAGTGACACGCCCGTACCGGCGCTGAATCGCAGGAGCTGAATCGCGATGGATCGTCCGAATACTGATCTCACGGCGGTGACTGCCGAGATCAATGTGGACGAACTCTTGACTGTCTTCCCGGCCGCGGCACGCGTCTTCGTACGCCATCGGATGGCGTGTGTTGGCTGCGAGGTTGCGCGCTTCGAATCGCTGGCCGAGGCCTGCCGGATCTACGGTGAGGATGTCGAGGTAGTGGCGGAGGAAATTCGCCAGGCTATTCGCGACACTTTCGGTACGGGTGCGCGAGAGACGTGAGGGAGCGGTCATGGACTCTGAACTGGTGCGCATCGTGCGATCCGCTGGCATCTCGTTTGAGGCCTCTGAGTCGGGCGAGTGGGTCCGGTTTCCGTGCGGCCACGGCGCGACCCGCTATATTATCCGCAGCCGGCTCGCCGACGGGTATGAGGCGTGGTGCACGGCCCGGGACGATGAGATCCACCGCCACCGCTGGTTCCTGAGGGCCGCCGAGGCGCTGCGCGAGGTCAGGTCGGGCGCACCTATCGTCAGTGCAGCCCCGGGGGAAGTAGAGCTCGGTGCACGGCGAGCAGATCTCTCGCGCCCGCCCGTGCTCGCCGAAATAACGGCAGAATGATCTCGGTGCAGATGACCTCGCCGGTCGCGATCGACCGGGGCGCGGTGCAGAGCAACCGACAAGGCCAGGCCGGAGCGGGGCTTTGGTGCAGCACATAGCCACACCGGTTCTGTCCTTTGATCTGGCTGCTCGAAGCGCCGTGCTCCGGGCTGGGGCCAGTGGGACGGGCGATAGGGACGAGGCCCAGACGCCGGCCGAGGATCCTCCGACCTGTGCGCCGTGGTGATCCTGATGCAGCAGGGCACCACCAGGCCGGGAGCGCGGAACCGCCACCGCCAGTCGCGGGTCCGCTACTCAGCGGGTGATGCCTGCCGGCGGCGAAGGATAGCAGTATCCCGCCGCCAGATCCTTCACTCTCGATGGCAAATTATCTGATGGCAGATTATCTGCCGCACCGTCGTGGGCCGTGTATGCCGAGGCATTCTGTCTTCCCGTGAGGCTGGTGTGATTGCCTCGGGAGGAAGCACTGTACGGTCCGCGGGGGAGTGCAATGTCTCGGCCCGGCTGGGCTAGTAGATGAAGAGGGGGCGTGGTATCCTAAAGCAGCAGATCGCAGCAACGGACGCCTGGGAGGCCGTATCAAGGGCCGCGCCGGAGGGGCGCGTACGCGGGTAAAAGGAGAATAACGATATGGACAGCCTTACGGATGCGATCAGGATCATGGAGACCACGCCGGTCATCTTGCGTGCGATCATTGCAATGGCTTCTCCTGAGGCGCTGGAGCGGCGCCCGGGTGAGGAGGCGTGGTCTGCGCACGATGTCCTGGCCCATCTGCTGCATGTGGAGACAGCAGTCATCGGGGAACGCGTCCGTCGCATGATCACTGAGGAGAACCCCCTCTTTGGTCCGACGCCGGTCAGTACGCCGCCGAGCTCGATCAAGGCCGCGCTCGATGCCTGGGCCGCAGCGCGCCAGGAGAACCTGACGATGCTGCGGGGGCTCCGTCCGGATCAGCTCGAGCGTGCTGGTCAGCATCCTCGCTACGGGCGCATTACCGTGCGCGAGCACGTGATCGAGTGGGCCTATCACGATCTGGATCACCTCCGCCAGATTCTGGCTGCTCTCCAGGTGTCGCTGTATCCCCAGATCGGCCCCTTCCAGGCGCTCTATCCACCGCCGTCCTGAACCGGGCGCTCTATCCGGCCCTGGCGGTGCCCGACTGCCTAACTGGACCGGGGGGCCCAGAGCGGATAATCAATGCCTGCCAGCCGATTGATGATGATGGCCTGGCCAGTGAGAAGCACAACCGCGATCATCAGCACCCCCAGCTGCCATGGCCGTGACATCAGGCCAAGCGAAATGATCAGGGTCGTCGCGCCAGCGGGGGGATGCGGAACGCGGAGCAGGACCATCAGACCGCTCGTCGCTCCGAGCGAGAGTGCCGCCGCTCCAACGCGCGGCCAGTCCACACCGACCGAGAGGGCGGGAGGAGCCATGGTGAGGCCAAAGATCGCCAGGCTGAGCCAGCCTGCTATGGCGCCGATGAGATGCCCGCACACGGTGTTGCGCGGGGAGGCGGCCGGAGCAGTCGGTGTGTAGAACAGGAGAAAGGCCGTGGGACCGAGGGATGGGAAGATAAATGGCGCACGGGTGATCAGCGCGGTCGCGGCCATCAGCCCGATGCTCACAAAGCCATTCACCATGCTGAAGAGCGCCAGGACGACCGTGGAATTATGGTAGCGCAGGAGTTCGACGAGCTGGAAACGGTGGAAAAGGCCGCGGACGATGTCTGACATCTCGCCGCCGATTGGGTGCAGGCGGTCGATCACGTAGCGGCGGCCGGTCGCCTCCCCGGTGGGTGTCCCCGGCTCGCTCGGAGGAGGAGTTCGCTCGTGCTGGTGGGGCATTCGATGATCCTCTGGCATCATCTATCGTGATCGGCCTCTGGCCGTCGTGGGGCGATGCGGAGCTGGATTACCGGCGGCCATGCATCTTACTCGACGGTGACGCCGTGGACACGCGGTCGCCGGTGAAGAATCCACAGCATGCCAAGGCCGCCCACGAAGATGAGCCCCGAGACCAGAGCCGGCTGCCAGACTGCGTCACCTCGCCCCGCC
>JADGGD010000261.1 GCA_019690095.1 Chloroflexota bacterium | reverse complement strand
CCTTGAAGGCCTCTGCTATACAAACATCGGGGACATAAACTCGCGCCTCACCGTGCTTAATCTGCTGCTTGATTATCTTCCACCAGCCAATGCATCGCCTTGCACGATCTTCCTCTTTCACGTCCCCCAGAAAGCTGATTGCTCCAGACTTGTTCCTGTCAGCAATTGCGGCATATACCAATACATTCGCGTCCACAACAAAGTAATTCTTATGACCTTCTGGTTCTTTCGGAATTGTACGCTTGCGCGCCATTACTACCCTCTCAAATTCTTTGACTGCAGCGAGAAAATTCGTTCGTTCAGCTCCAACAACCGCCGCAAAAGCTCCCGCCGTGCCTCGGGCGACACAGCAAAGCGTATCTGGCCGCGGTCGTTGGGGTAAAAGTCATGACGCAAATCTACATCCAACCAGCCGTAGCAGGCGAGGACGGCGCGGTCCATCTCGGCGTGCAGCTTCCGCAGACGCACGATGTCCGCATCCGTGCAGTCTGGGTCGTGAAAGAGGTTGTAGGTCTTGGTGAGGCCGAGGCTGCGGGCAAACATGATCTGGCGGCGGTGCTCATGGTACTCGACGCCCACCTGCGCCGCCCGCTGAAACGCCTCCGGCATCTCCTCTACTCGCCATTCGCTATTCGCCATTCGCTCGTACTCCTCCGGCGGAAACGGAAAGGTGTCAAAGCAGTCCGTTGGCGTGTAGCGGATGTCGGTGCGCAGGCTGGACGCTTGCTTACGAAGCCACACCTCGTGCACGCTCGATTGCAGCAGGGCGAAGTGGTAGTCGTCGTCAAAGGCGAAGACGATGAGCATGTGCGAATAGACCCAATCCTTCGGTACAAACGACACCATGTGCAGTTGACTCACTTCGGCACGCACCAGCACCCGGCGCAGGGGGGCGATGGCGCGGCGCATATTTTGCGCATATATGCCGAACTGCCACCAGCATTCACGGCGTTTTCGATTGGTGGCGTTGTGCGGTGGAAGTGATGAACGCTGCGGTTTCACCCGCTCCTCCACGATGCGCAAGAGGTCGGGATACTGCTGGGCGCGTTCCAGGTCCCAGTCGTGGAAGCAGATCACATAGCGGCTGGGCTTTTGCTCCGGATGGCTGTTGAGGTCCTCGCCGTTGAGGTAAGGGAAGAGGCAGTCGGCGTTGCGCGCGTCTTTGCGAAGAAGCGCTTCTGCTTCCTGCGGCTCAATCACGAAGCCGATGCCGACGACAGTGTCGCCGATAAACGCCTTCCCCTCGTTTTGTGGCAGGCGTTTGGGTTCGCCCTCGGGCTCGGGATCCAGGCGCGAGGAGATGAAGGGGACGGGGTGGCCATCGAGGATGGGCGAATGGCGAATAGTGAATGGCGAATGGTGAGGTTTTTGGATGGCGACGAGGTTCACTTCCACGTTGGCGGCGCCGGGCCACTTGAGGAAGCGCCGGGCAAAGGTGATGACGCCGCCCTGTTTGAGGATGACGGCCAGGCCGCTTTCGCGGGTATCGCCTTGCCCGATGGTGTTGGTGGCGACCATTCCCATGCGCCCGCCTGGCTTGAGGAGACTGAAGGCACGGCGGTAGAACGCCGCGCAGAGGTCAGCGGTGCCACCGTATGGAGCATAGGCAATTTCTAACCAGCGGCGGTATTTGTCGCCGAGATGGCCGCTGATTTTCAGCCCGCCCATGAAGGGGGGATTGCCGAGCACCACATCGAAGCCGCCATCAGCGAAGACTTCGGGAAACTCCAGCGGCCAGTGGAAGAAGCGGTGTGCTACGGCGAGCGCCCGTGCGGCGGCGAGCGCCTGGGGATGCGCTCGGTCAGCGAGGCGATCGGTCACATTGTCCGTGGTGATCGCGGCTGGCGATGTGGCCAGCCCGGGCGTAAAGCGCTGGAAGAACGCGGCGGTCCAGAGGTCGCAGGCTTCGGCGACGCGGAGCCGCTCAGGATCGGCCAGCAGGCGGTCGTAGCGGCTCTTCTTCTCGCGCACGGCCGTGGGGGAGTCGTCGGCGATCGCCTCGATGTCGTGGTGCCCAGCGCCCAAGGCGTCCACGACGCGCGCGGGCACAAGCGGCAGGCGCAGCTGCCCGCTCTCGAGAGCGCAGCGCTCGCTGCGGTTGCGCTTCTTGAGAAGACCCGCGGCCTCCTTCGCGTCCGTGCTGATGGGATCGAACGCCTTGTCGGGGATGCCGCGTTCGAGCACGCCGAGGTCGAAGACTCCCACGAGAGAATCGCCGCAGCGGATCCGGTGGTCCAGGAACGTCAGCGGCTTGCCGGCGCAGTGGGCTTCGAGCCACAGAGCGACTTTGCAGAGCTCGACGGCGAGCGGGTTCTTGTCCACGCCGTAGATGCAGTGCGCCACTACGTCGCGGATCGCTTCGCGCACCCGCTCAGGGACGGGTTCATCTTCGCCGGTGCGGATGCGGGCGAGTTCTTTGCCCAGCCTGCGGGCGGCGGCGAGCAAGAAGTGGCCGGAGCCGCAAGCCGGATCGATAACACGGATCGAAAGAATCTCCCGCTCTTGCAGCGCCCGCTCTTCCTCCCTGCGCCCGCGAACAGCCTTCAGCCGCTCCTCGATCACCGGCTCAAGAGCCGAACGGATGAGTTCGGCCACGAGTTCCGGCGGGGTGTAGTAGGAGCCCGTGCTCTTGCGCTCCGAGCCCAGTGCCAGCTCGAAGCGGGGCGCCGTACCCGAAGCGTCGATCTGCGGGTGGTACTCGAGGAGGCTTTCGTACACCGAGCCGAGTTCTTCCACATCCAGCGCGGCGTAGTTGACCCGGCGGGGCGGCGCGGAGGGCGATTCTCGGTAGTACGCCAGATGCCAGAAGGCCTCGAGGAAGTCGCGGTTGGTGATGGTGCAGTGGTCCAGTGCGAGCGGCGCAAAGAGTTCTCCGTTCAAGGGCGCAGCCCCCAGGAGGCCGGCCAGTCGCTCGTCGGAGAGCACCTTCCACAGCACCCTCAGGCTGCACCAGAGGTCGTCGTGCTCGGTGTAGGCTTCTCTGCGGTCCAGCAGGCGGCGCAGGCGCCCCACGCCATAGTGCTCACGGTAGAGGGGATCGGCGCTGATGTGCCCACGATCCTCCGAAACGAGGAGGAACAGGAAACGATAGACCAGGCGCAGGAGTTGGCGGTAAAAGTCGTCCGCCCTCAGGCGATTGGGCTCGCTGTAGTCGGACGAGACCCGCTGCCGGAGATCCTGATTGGCAGGATGCGCCAGAAATCCGTTCGCCAGCCGCTTGATGCACTCTTCGACGCCGTCGCGCAGGCGATCGCGTACCCGCCCGCCCTGCTCCACCGCGTGCTGGTAGTACTGCTCGAGCCAGCAATCCCGCGCGTCCGCGGCCGAGCGCGGCAGGCGCGTGCGGTGCAGCAGGCGGTAGAGAACGGCAAAGTCGCTGAAGCGCTGCTCCTCGAAGATCTGCTGGAGGTCGAACTCCACGTAGGCCTGCCGGCGCACGTACGTGCTGTCGCGCAGCAGGCGGAGCGTAAGGCCGTTGGTGACGAGGCCCCAGAGGTGCTCGGTGCGGTTCAAGTACTCCTGAACCAGGGAGTGCGGCGCGAGCCGCGGCCGCCCGGTGGGGGCCAGGCGCCCCAGCTCCTGCCGTGCGCTCACGATGTGCACCGGCGGGGCGTCCTCCGCTTCGCCGGCCCGATGGGAAATGGCGAAGGTGAGGCCATCCACCTCGTAGGCGCGCGGGTTGTAGCGCAGCTCGTAGCCCAAGAGGCTCAGGAACGGGACCACCCACGTATCGCGCGTGACCGAGGTGGCCACGTCTGACTCCGGCAGACGCTCCAGCCGGCGCTTGAGCACCTCCCAC
>JADGGD010000260.1 GCA_019690095.1 Chloroflexota bacterium | reverse complement strand
CGTTTTGCCAGACGGAGGCCGTGTTCTGCAGTTGGTGGAGGGGAAGGTCGCCAAGCACGACGGCGGGCGGCTGGTCCCCGAAAAGCTTGACCAGGGCTGGACCGTTTACCGCCGAACGAAGTTGCTCTAGGGCGGTCATGATGGCCTGGGAAAGCGTCGAGGCTTCGTGCCTCAGGCGCTCGGGGGCTCCCATCAGAAGCGCTTGGCGAAGTGGCTGTGGGATCGGTTCGCCGGCCAGTTCTGCAACCCGCACTAACCACTCAATGGCGTGGAGAGTAGGCGTCAGATCCCACGTGTCGGTGCCCAGAGCGACCCCAAGTTCGGTAAGGATCTGATCACGTACGGTGGCGAGCCAGAGGTCGGCCTCTTGGACGGTCCGCAGGGCTCTGACGGCGGCCGTGGACTCCAGACGGGAGAGACGCCTGCCGACGTAAGGGCGCAGAAGCCCGCCTAGCCTCGCCTGTAGAACAACTCGGCGTATCCACGGGGCTTTCTCGGCGGTGAGAGCCACGTCGTAGAGCGCGTCAATGGCCGAAGTATCGGGTAGCGTATGCATGCCTAGTCCGCGCAGGTAGGTACGACTCTCGGCTCTTTTTTTCAGATGATCCTGGACCCGTCTCGCAAAGTCCAACAGAGACTGGCGGGCCTTCGGGTCAAGGTCGAGCCACGCTGGAAGAATCGCCACAGCAGGGTTTGTGGCTAGGAGGCGAAGGAGGTCGAGCCGCGCCTGGATGTCGGCTGCTGTTTCCTGTTCGGTGCCATAGAGATCGCGGATCTGCGCCGCAGCTGTGATGAGCGCACCTGCAGCCCGCGCGAGCGCGGAGCCGGCGACTGCCACTGCGTCCGGAATGGCTACAAAGTCCAGAGGCGGCGTGATCTGCCGCCACGGATGGGTCTCCTCGGCGTCCCATACCCCTAGACTGGCGATGCGGTGAAGTACATCCAAGATTTCGCTCTCTCGGCTGCTTTCCACGTTAAGGGCATTTTCGAACGGAAGTGGCGCCATGACGAGCGGAATGGAATGCAGTCGCGCCAATTGGCCGTGAACCTGGAAGGTGCTGCGGCCCTGGCGGTCCCGGGGTCGATGCAGTTCTGTTACATAATGTTGGAGGTTCGAGCGGAGCTGGTTATATTCGTTGAAGCTGCCTGAGTTGACGCTTGGACGCAGGGTTGTTAATACTTGCAGGCTTGCCGCCAGATCCTCGATGACAGTCTTCCGACTTGCTCGCGCACTATGGAGGTCAAGACATAGATCGGCCAGGCCTAGGTGCTGTAGACGGGTGTACACGACGTCCAGAGCAGCCCTCTTCTCGCTGACGAATAGTACCGTCTTACCGTCGCGGAGCGCCTGGGAGATCAGGTTGACGATGGTCTGGCTTTTACCGGTGCCGGGCGGGCCCTGGACCACAAGGGTGTGGCCGAGTCGGACCCGTTCGACGACTTCGATCTGACTGGAGTCCGCGTCCGCCACAGGAAAGGCTTCAGGACGGGCTTGGTCTTGTTCGGCCTGGGCTGGGTCAATGGATACGGCCGGCGAATCGGAATCTCCTCCGACGCCGCAAATCGTTGAGAGGATAGGATGGGCCGCGGCCCGTTCCGCGACGCCTGGAGCCTCTAAATCGCGGTACATGGGCAGCTTGTAGAAGGCGAACTGAGCCAGCCAGGCCTGGTCAAGCACCTTCCAATCCCGACGTGAGGCGATATGGCGTACTTGGTCCATGTAAGATTTGAAGACTTCGCCGGGGTCCGAGCCGTCTTCATCAATCTCGAGTAGAGGCAGTTCTAGGCCGAAGTCACGGTTGAGCTTGTAAACGAGGGCCGGGTTGACTTCCGCGTCATCTTCGTGAGAGAGGAGAACATAATGAGTGTCTTCCTTCTGTAGCTGCACAGGGACGAGTAGCAACGGGCTCTGTAAATGGACGAGTGTTTCGTCGGCTTCTGACCAGTCGAGAAGACCGAGAGCCAAGAAAAGGGTGTGGACGCCCTGCTCTTCGAAGATCGTGCGAGTGCCGCGCCGTAGTCGCTCCAGGCGCCGGTAAAGGTCGCGGACAGATGGAGCGGTCTCGACGGGTGGGGTTATCGCCAGATCACCCGCGACTACTCGGCCGGAAGGGCCCGGGGAGTCGACGAGGTCCTCCAGCGACTGGCCGCGTACGTGGGGGAAGGAGAGGCGCCCGCCCTCCGCGGTGAGGGCGGTGTAAAGGTCTTCGAGGTGTGGGCGCGCAATCTGGATCCGCGTGGCTTTCCCGCCTTGGAAGTCGATTAGGCGGTTCCGGTGGGAAAGGTCTAGGAGTGAGCGCTTCCATAATGTGAGGGAGCGTGTGACCTTTTCTATGTCTTCGCGACGCGTGGGCCTGCCGGCGGTCGGGTGCGTCGCTTTCGTGTGGGTGCCGGCGGGTGGCTTTAGTGAGGGCGGCACGGGCGGAGCGGAGCGGGATCGCGCGTCCCTGACCGCCGTTTGCGAGGGGTTGGGGCGAATGGATGGTACCGCAGGGGGGTCCGACGGGCCCGCTGGGCTGATGATCACGGTACGGCCGCAATGCGTACAGACGAACCCGTGCAAGTCGCTCTCTACGGAATTGAGAGCGCCGCAGAAGGGGCACGAGGTGGACCGGCTCGCCACGTGAGTCACCTCGGGACGCGTGCCTACGGTGTTAGGCGGTGCAGACGATGGTATATGTGCATTCTGCGTTTGCGTTACGCATCCCTGCTTCTGGGTCCGTCGTGCGAGTGCAGAGGCGGTAGTTTGTAGCCTTGTGGAATGGGCGTGTCACCTGGTGTAGGGTATGGCCCGGGCGAGCAGCTGCTGTCATGGGATCGCCCCAGATGTAGCCTGTGGCGCGTTGGATAAGGCCTGCCCCTATGCGAGGGGAAAGCATGGCTAGGGTGCTTGGCGAAGCCGCATCGCGGACGTGGCCTGGCTTGAGGACGTAGCTGGACTTCCTGAAGCCCGGGGCGGAGGTGGACCGTCGTCAACGCCGGGAGGATAAGGGGAGAGGGCGCCGTCAGCCTGCTCCGGCAGCGGAACTTCGCCGTCGTCTTTGCGGGCCAGCTGGTCTCGCAGGCGGGCAACAACCTCTTCAACATCGCCCTGCCGTGGTACGTGTACTCGCGCACGGGTTCCAAGGCGGCGCTCACCCTGGCCGGCCTGGCGGTGACGGTGCCGGCGCTGGCCGGGCTCTTCAGCGGCGTCTGGGTCGACCGCTGGCCGAAGGTGCCCACCATGGTGGCGACGGACGTGCTGCGCGCGCTCCTCTGTCTCGCCCTCTACCTCGTCACGGCCGCGGGCGCGCCCGTGGCCTGGCTCCTCCTCCTGGTCCTGCTCCTGCAGCTGGCGGGCACCTTCGCTTCGCCCGCGCTCCTCGCCTTTCTCCCGCGCGTCGTGGCGCTGGGCGAGCTTCCGGCCGCCTCGGGGCTCTTCCAGTCCGGGACGGGTCTGGCGCAGCTGGGCGGCATGCTGGCGGGCGGCATCCTCCTGGACCTGCTGGGGGCGCCGCTGCTCTTCCTGCTGGACGGGCTCTCCTTCCTCGTCTACGTCGCCGGCCTCGTCCTCCTCCGTCTGCCGCCGGAGAGCCGGGCGGAGCTCCGCGGAGGCGGCAGCCTCCTGGCGGAGTGGCTGGCGGGCTTCCGCCTCCTCTTCCGCTCGCGCATGGTGCGCCGCGTCCTCCTGGCGACGGTGGTGGCCAACTTCGCGCTGGCTCCCACCGACTTGCTCCTCACCGCCTGGGTGAAGGGCCCCCTGGGCGGGAGCGCCGCCCTCCTCGGGGTGGTCTACGGGGGCTTCTTCGCCGGCATGGTGGGGGG
>JADGGD010000045.1 GCA_019690095.1 Chloroflexota bacterium | reverse complement strand
AACCGCATGGATTGCATCCGGTTCCGGGCACGCCTCGTGGGAGAAGGCGGCGAATAGCCTGGCGGTTCCGCCGCTCGCGGCGGCGCCCCTGTCCGCGCCCCAATGGCATTCGCACGCTCAATTCATTATCGCGAGGCTGCCCGATATACCTCCGCGCCGGGGGCCAGTAGGCACGCACAGGCCTGCTGCCACGGTGCAAGTTCACCTGAGCACTCGCTGAAGCGAGGAGATCACCTGAATGAGTGCTGGTGGGGAGTTCCTTGTGCTCCAGCGGTCCCAGGCGGTGCGTGACAGCGATTGGCTCTGCCGCACTCTCTATGACCTCTGGGACCGATACTTCAGCGATACCCCGCGTGTCAATATCGTTCGCATTGGTTTTGGTCGCGCCTGGAAGAATCGTCTCGGATCGATCTGCCTCTCGGATGATCAGTCAACAAGCTACATCTCGATCAATTCCCTGCTCCGCTATCCCGAGGTGCCTGACTATGTGCCGCTGGTGACCGTGGCCCACGAGATGGTCCACTACGCGCACGGATTTGGCTCTCCGCTCCCGCGCCGGTATCGTCATCCCCATCGGGGCGGCATCGTTCGTCGCGAGATCGTCCGACGGGGTATGGCACGGGAGTATGAGCAGTACGACGCGTGGATCTGCGCGCACTGGTATGACTTCTATCACGCCCGAACGCGTCGGCTGTGATCGGCTTCCCGGGGCTGGCAGTGCAGGAGTGGAATCAGGATGGCCGGTGCACGAGGGCGCGCGCGAGTGTGCCCAGCTCGGCCGCGGGCCTCTCCGCAGGCGAGGCTCGCTCGAGGGCGGCCACGGCCTGCTCGATGTAGGAAGCTGCCTCGGCCTCGACCTGCTCGCGGATACCCATCTCGGTGAGATGGGCGACGATGCGAGCGACGTCGTCGTCCGAAGGAGAGGATGGCCCACTGTAAACGCCGCGGATATCCGCGGCGACCTCCGGCGCGGCGCGCTGGAGCCCCTCGATGACCGGAAGCGTTACCTTGCGGCCGCGCACATCCGCGGCCGCCGGCTTACCGGTCTGTCCTGGATCACCCCAGATGCCGAGCACATCATCCTGGATTTGAAACGCCATTCCGAGCAGGGTTCCGAAGGCGCGGTAGTGCTCAGCAAGGGCCTTGTCTCCGGTGGCGCAGAACGCCCCGAGCTGAGCCGCCCCGCCCATCAGGGCAGCGGTTTTGCGCGCGATCATCTGCAGGTACTGCTCGCGGGTGGTGGTTGGATCCCCCTCCAGGCTCAGATCGAGGTGCTGTCCCTCGGTGAGTTCAAGGCAGCACTGATTGAGCACGCGGAGGGCAGCCAGGGTCGTTGAGGGATCCACGCCGTAGGCCGGTGCCCTGATGAGGGCAAGCTGGGCGAGGACGAACATGGCGTCGCCGGCGTTGATTGCGATGGGCGATCCCCAGATGTTCCACACGGTCCGTCGTCCGTGCCGATCGGGGCTGTGATCTTCGATGTCATCATGGATCAACGAGAAGTTGTGGACGAGCTCGACGGCGACGGCAGCCGGCAGTGCGCGCCGGTGGGAGCCGCCCGCCGCCTCGCCGCAGAGCAGGCACAGCGTGGGGCGAAGCAATTTGCCACCGGGCTGGCGCCGGGGAGCGAAAGTCTCATCGACCCAGCCCAGGTGATAGCGGAGGATGTTATACAGGCCGGGGGCGCGATCATCCTCTGGAAAAGCCTCGCGCAGCGCATCTTCGATCTCCGGCCGGTACCGAGCGATGATCGCGCCCAGGGCTGTGGAGGCTGATGCGGGGCTATGCATGGTGGTCGACAGAGGAGAAAGCAGGCCGTTCAGTCACCGTCTACTTCTCCCTCGTGGTCATTCCCATCCTGCTCGTCTTCTTCGAAGTACTCGTCGCTGTAGGTGCCAAGGTCACGCCCCTGGTAGACCGAGACGACGAAGTCCTCCCGGGGAACATCTGCCGTAAGAACAAGTTCGTCATCTGCCTGCTCGATCAGGTCGAGGACCTCGTCTTCATCGAGTTCGCGCTCGACGATCAGGGTACCGTACACGACGGTCGGGGTGAAGTGAAGCTCGATGCGGCCGAGGCGGTCCCCGGCTTCGAAGACCAGATACCCCTCGGAGTGAGTGGTGCGGTATTGTCGCTCGAAGCGCACGTCGTCCATACTATGTCACTCCTTAAACCTCCGCGCGGGAGCCGTGCTCGCGTGCGCTGACGGAGCCCCGGGGGTCGGCAGCCACCGGCCCCGACGCGGGCGGCGCTAGCCCTCCAGGGCCTCGAGAATTACCCGGCTCCCCGGCGCAACCCGACGAAAGACGGATGGATCACCATCAATATGTCCGACGACGTTGACTGCGCTCGCTGGGCGGATTTCCTCGCCTCGACTGGCTGGCGTGGGACCGAAGAAGATGCAAAATGCGTGGCCCGGCGGCCAGTACGCGATATCCCCGAGCTGGACGACCGTCTGGCCGTTCTCCTCGGGACGGTGGACCGGAATCGCGAAGTAGATCTCATCTCCCCATGTACTGGCGCGGGCTTCGATAGGAAGTGCCTTCCAGATTGCGTCGGCCGTTGGAGTATCATTCAGGCTGGCGATGGCAGTAATATCTCCCGCCCGAATACGGAGTTTTCGTTCCACGCCTTCAACTTCCTCCCGTGCAAGACGGTTTATTCTAGCATAGCCCGAATCGGCGGAACAATCGAAACTTTTCCCACGATCGGGCGATATATCTGGTAGCATGATAGGGACGAGGAGCGGGTGGCCGAGGTATCTGACGAGGAGCTGATTCGCCGCACGCGGGCGGGTGACCGCCTCGCCTACGGCGAGCTGGTTGAGCGCTACCGTCCGGCCGTGTTGCGGCGTGCCCAGGCAATCCTGCGCGACCCCGTGGCGGCGGAAGACGCGGCCCAGGAGGCGTTCGTCCGGGCATACACCTACCTGGACAGCTACGATGGGCATCATCGCCTGTACACCTGGCTTGCGCGGATTGTCACGAATGTCTGTCTCTCGCAGCTCTCTGCCCAGCAGTGGCAGATGCTGCCGCTCGAGCAGGCTGTCGTCCTCCCCTCGGAGTCGCTTGCCTCGGACGATCCAGAGCTTGCCGCACTGGCCAGCGAGCAGGTGCGAATGCTTCGCATGGCGATCGCCGGGCTGCCGGCGAAGTACCGGAACGTGCTCATCCTGCGGTACTGGTACGACCTTGCCTATGATGATATCGCGCGGCTGACCGCGCAATCGCTTGGGGCGGTGAAGACGCAGATTCGGCGCGCTCGCCTTTTGCTGGCGGAGAAGCTCCGCCTTCATGCTGTTGGCTATGAATGGGGATGATGTGGCAGTCCAGCTGACGTGGCGGTCGGCCCGCGGCGCGTTTACCGATCGCGTGCTGGAGCGCGTCGAGCGGGTCGAGCGGACGCGGCGGCGACGTGAAGGGATACGCTTCCTGGTGCCCCTTTCCCTGATCGGGCTGATTGGCGCGGCGTGGGCTGTGGCCCTGCCGGACGGAGCATCGGCGGTGCGCTTTGTCATCGAAGCGTTCGCCTGGCTCGGGGCCGTAGCGATGATCGAGGAACGGCTTGGGACGGCGCTCCTCGGTCCACTCGCGCCCTGTCCACTCCTGATCAGTCTGCTCCTGCTCATCGCGGCAGTGACCTGGGTGCGGGTACACCAGCCTGGCCCCCCGGAGTGGAAGCGATGATTCAGCGACCAGCGATCGGGCGCTCGACCGCCGTGTGGGCTTATCGATCGCTCTGGCTCCTGGCGATGCTTCTCGTGCTGGCCATGCCGATTGGTATCCTGGTGCGGGGTGATGTCTGGCTCGGGCCGGCCGTATTCGCAACGCCCAATCAGGCTGGCCATTCGCTGATTGTGATCGGCGGCGATGTGACCCTGCAGGAGGGGATGGAGTATCCCCTGGTTGTATTGCTTGGTGATGTGCGGGTGCACGGCGTGCTCCAGGATGTGCTGGTTGTCGCTGGTGGTAATGTTTACCTGGATCACGACGCCGTGGCGCGAGAGGCGGTGCTCACGCTTGGGGGCCAGGTCTTTCGGGCCAACGGGGCGGTGATCGAGGGCACGGTCGGCGCGGCTCTCCGCGGATGGGATGGCCAGCACGAGGTCGAGCACGGCCGTCGGCACATTGACCTGGGGCGGCAGGTGCGGCTGGGGATCGCAGCCGGGCTCGGTCTGCTCCTCCTCTGCCTCATCACTGCCGCGGCGGTCCCCTGGTCGGTCGTCGTCACGGCGGCAACGATTCGCAATTATCCGATCCGGAGCGTGCTCGCCGGCGTCACCGGCCTGCTGGTGATGCCCTTTGTCCTGGTACCCCTGATGTTGAGCCTCGAAGGGCTGCCCATCGCCGTCCTGCTCGGTCTCGGGGCGGTGCTCATGTGGCTCGTCGGTCTGACCGGCGCCGGCTTCGTCGCTGGCCAGCGCCTGCTCCGGGGTCAGCCGGGCCCCTCGTCCTTCCTGAGGGTCCTGATCGTTGGCCTCGCGCCGTTGCTCTTTATCCTGGCTGTTCCGATCATCGGACCGCTGGTTGTGGGGGCAGCCGGCATCCTGGGGGCCGGTGCGCGCATCGTTGGCTTCGTCGAGCGCGAGCGCGCCATTGATGCGCTCGCGACGGTCATCCGGAGTGAGGACTGATTCACCGGCCTGGTCAGGGGTGAAACTTTCGTCGCCCGGCGGCGATATATGAGTCGTGATTGTCTCGCGAGGGGGAAGTGAATGCCTATTGCCACGCTTGTCAATCGTCTGGTGACCCATCAGCTGCGGATCCGGACTGAGACCGCGCCCCAGTTCGTCGACCTGACTGATCAGGTACAGCAGATCGTGCGGGAGAGCGGAATCCAGCACGGGCAGGCGGTGGTATTCACGCGGCATACCACGGCGGCCATTCGGATCAATGAGAATGAGCCAGAGCTCCTGCGCGACTTTGTGGCCTTCCTCGAGCGTGTTGCCCCGCAGGCGTACCCTTATTTCCACAATGATTTCGATGTGCGCACAGTCAACATGACTGATGACGAGTGCGCCAACGCCCATGCGCACTGTCGTCAGCTCCTCATGGCGACCAGTGAGACCATCCCTATTATTGACGGGGAGCTCTGCCTTGGCACCTGGCAGCGCATCTTCCTGGTCGAGCTGGATCACGGACGGGATCGATCGGTTATCGTCCAGGTCCTGGGCCAGTAAGGCCCTGACGATTCCCCGGGCTCGGTCCGTTTCCTGGTGTAAGCTGGTTTTCTGCCCGTTCTGACTGCCTGACCCCTGCGCGTCCGCGCTTATCTGCCCGTGCGGCTTGACCGCACGGGCACAGCGCCGGTACAATGCCCCCCGCTTCGAGGCGCGGGACGAGCGCTGACGGTTATCTCGTGCCGCCGGTTGGCAGGGGATGGCCTTCGGATGCTATGGCCGAGCCTGGTCATGTGCTGATCGGCGGACAGGATACTCCCGGGTGATGAAGAAGGCATGGAGAAGTCCGGTCGTCTTCTGCCGGTGATTGTCGGGCTCTTCGTGACATCGCTGTTGACGGCGAATATCATCGCCGTCAAGCTGTTCGTTGTGGCGGGAATCGTCCTGCCGGCGGGGGTGGTCATCTTCCCGCTGAGCTATCTCTTTGGCGACGTGCTGACTGAGGTATATGGGTATGCCCAGGCCCGACGGGTGATCTGGCTCGGGTTTATCTGCAACCTGCTGATGGTCGTGGCGGTCTGGATCGCCCAGGCATTGCCCCCCGCGCCGTTCTGGACCGGTCAGCAGGCGTATGAGCAGATTCTCGGTTTCACCCCGCGTCTGCTGGCCGCTTCGTTTCTCGCGTACCTGGTTGGCGAGTTCGCGAATTCGATCGTGCTCGCCAAGCTGAAGGTGGCGACGCGCGGCCGCTGGCTGTGGAGCCGAACGATTAGCTCGACCGTGATCGGGCAGGGGCTCGACTCAGCCGTTTTTATTACCGTCGCCTTCGCGGGAACCGGCGTTCCGACCCTCGTACCGGTGATCCTGGCTCAGTGGCTGTTCAAGTCGGCCTACGAGATTCTGGCCACGCCGCTGACCTATCTGATCGTGACCGGCCTCAAGCGGTATGAAGGCCTCGATCCGTTCGATTACCAGACCAACTTCAGCCCGATCGCGGGAATCTAGACGTCTGCCGGTCGTGTTTGCGCGGTCGGAGCCCCTATTATCAGCCCCATTTTTATCCCACAGCCCCGCTATTTCTGGCTGGCGGTGCTGAGCGCACGGCGCTGGCGTGCCGCCGCCATCTCGACCGTGCCGACCGCGGCAAGTCCAAGGAGCATGTGGACGATCACGAGCGGGCCGGTTGGTAGCCCTGCCAGGAATCCCAGACCGAGGGCGAGCGGAGCGAGGGGCAAAAAACGCGCAACGGTTCGGATCGGTGTCGTCGGCACCTCCGGCCGTGGGCGCAGGGCATAGATCGCGAGCAGGGCGATGATCACACCCAGCGAGATGTGCGTCTCCCAAAGCCGTGGGGGCAGGAGGAGACCGACTGAAGGACCGAAATAGCGCACAAGACCCAGGAGAGTCTGCACGTAGAGCAGGATTCGGAGTATCCAGAGCAGCTTCAAAGGTCTGTCCTCACGTGCGAGTAGTACTTGTTTTTCTATGCTAGGCCTGCCGCAGGACCGGTGTCAAAGTCAAAGCCCCACCGGACAGGGGGCCTCACGGTGTGGATGGCGCGCCGCCGCCCCCGGCGTGCGGCGGGGTGAGAAATGATCAGCCGGACACGGTCGTCGGCACAGCGGGAAAACCGTTGTGGGGGAAGCGCCGTACTCCGTACTAACGCTTCCCCGGTCATCACGGCGTTGCAGCGGCGATCGATTATCCTGGCCTAGCTGATGAACAGAGGTGCGAGCACGAGCGTAATCGTGCTGAGGAGCTTGACCAGGACGTGGAGCGAAGGGCCAGCACAGTCCTTGAACGGATCGCCGATAACGTCGCCGGAAACAGCGGCAGCGTGCGTAGGACTGCTCTTCTGGATGACTTCGCCATCGTAGCCCTTCATCATGCCGGCCTCGATGTACTTCTTGGCATTGTCCCACGCGCCGCCGCTGTTGTTCAGGATCGTCGCCAGGAGGATGCCGGCGATCGTTCCTACCATCAGGAGGCCGGCGGCGGCATGCTGACGCATCACCAGGCCGACTACTACTGGCACTCCGACCGCTAGCAGTCCGGGGGCCACCATCTCCCGCAGGGCTGCGCGCGTCGTAATATCCACACAGCGCGCGAAGTCCGGGCGTGCGGTCCCTTCCAGGATACCCGGATTCTCGCGGAACTGGCGGCGGACCTCCTCGATGATGCTACTGCCAGCACGGCCCACGGCCCGGATGGCCAGCGAGCTGAAGAGATAGACCAGCATGGTCCCAAGAAGGGCTCCGATGAAGACGTCGATATTGGCCAGATTGACCTGGTGGGCCGCAGCATCGACCGCGGCAATCTGGGCCGGGGATGCATTCGCCGGCAGGCGCGCCTTCATCACCTCAGCGACTTTGTCCAGATAGGCGCTGAAGAGGAGGAAGGCGGCAAGCGCGGCCGACGCGACCGCGTAGCCCTTCGTCAGGGCTTTGGTCGTATTGCCGACGGCGTCGAGTGCGTCGGTGATCTCCCGAATCGTCTCGGGTTGGCCGGACATCTCGACGATGCCGCCTGCGTTATCGGTAATCGGCCCAAAGGTATCCATCGCCAGGATGTAGGCGGCGGTCATCAGCATGCCCATCGTCGCGATCGCCGTGCCGTAGATGCCACCGATCCCGGCTGTCTGGAGACCGGTCTCCCGGGCGAAGTTCTCACCGAAGAGGAAAGAGAGGAACAGGGCGATCGCGATGGTGATTGCCGTGCTCCCGGTTGTCTCAAAACCCACTGCCATGCCGGCGATCGCGTTGGTGGCCGGTCCGGTCAGCGAAGCCCGGGCGATCTCCTGCACCGGTCGACCAGAGCCGGAGGTGTAGTACTGGGTGATGAAGACGAAGGCGATGCTGGTCAGGATCCCGACCAGCCCGGCGAGAAAGAGCCAGGTGCTGTGAAGCATCGTGGTCGTGACCACGTACATGCCGATCGCCGAGAGGGCCGCCGCGACGTAATAGCCGCGGTTCAGTGCGCGCATCGGATCGCGGATATCGCCCCCACCAGCGAGGAGCAGGCCGATGCCGCAGGCCACCAGGCCGACAGCCCGGACCACGAGTGGGAAGAAGATCCAGGCCGGATCCTTCGAGCCGGTAGCGGCGAAGATCGCGACGCCCAGGATCATCGCCCCGATGTTTTCGGCAGCGGTCGACTCAAACAGGTCAGCGCCGCGGCCCGCGCAATCACCGACGTTGTCGCCTACCAGGTCAGCGATCACTGCCGCGTTCCGAGGGTCATCCTCCGGGATTCCCGCCTCGACTTTACCGACCAGATCCGCCCCGACATCTGCCGCCTTGGTATAGATACCGCCGCCCAGCTGGGCGAACAGCGCAACGAAGCTGGCACCGAAGCCAAACCCGACAATATCAAAGGGGGCGATCTCCGGATGCTGCAGGCCGCCGTAGATCGTGAAGATCGTCGCGACCCCGAGCAGGCTGAGGGAAACAACCAGGAAGCCGGAGACAGCGCCGCCGCGCAGGGCGGTGGTGATGGCCTCATCAAGGCTCCGGCGTGCCGCGCTCGCAGTGCGGATATTGGAGCTGACCGCCACGTACATGCCGATGAAGCCGGAGAGCCCCGAGGCGAAGGCGCCGACCAGGAATGCGATGCCGGTCAGGAGGCCAAGATTGGCGTTCTGCTCGACGAGGCCAATCAGGATGCCGATCAAGACTGCCGTGACCACCGCAAGCTGGGCGATCGTCAGGTACTGGCGTCGGAGATACGCCATGGCCCCCTCGTGGATCATCTCGGCGATCTCTTGCATCTTATCAGTGCCGCGGTCACGCCGAAGGACATCCCATGCCAGGTAGACGGCAAACGCGACCGTGACCAGGCCGATCAAGAAGACCAACGCGATGGCACTCATGGAATCTGCTGTGCTCCTCTTTCTCGCGGGTCTCGGGCCCGCGTCTTATCACACGTAGAGTCCACCGTGATCACATCCGACCGGGATTGCCGACGGTTCCCGAGGTAGGCACGCAGGCATCTTTCGGCGTCCGCGCGCTCGGGCCGACCTGGGCGCCGTCGACCAGTCCACGTCGATTCCGCGCCGCGCCACGCCGTGACATGGACATACTCGAACGAACTTTATCACGTCCTCGCGGGAGGGTCAAGGCGGCGAAGGCGGTCATCGATCTGGTGGAGGCGTGCGGCGAGATCGGCCTGGCGCACTGACACCGTGAGATCCCCCCGGGTCTTCTCGAGGATGCCGCGCGCTGCGTCGGTCGTGCGCCGGAGCCCACCGGTGATTGCATCGGGGTAATCAATCGTCACGAGGAGATCGTAGATATCCTCCATGGCCTGGAGAAGCGCTTCACCGGCGTTGGTCTCGCCCCGGCGAAGCTGGTCGAGGAGAAAGCGCCGGAGCTCACCGACGGCCTCGCCAAGGCCATTGAGGTAAGCTGCCCACTCGACCTGAAGCTCCTCCGGGCCGGGGAGGGGCTGGCCGCTGAGGATGGCCAGGACGACGCTGGCCTCAACGAACTCCTTCTGCGCATCGTGGATAAAACCGGCATAGAGCACGGCACCGTACGGCGTGGTGATCGAGACGGCTTCCGCGAGGGCTGATCGGGCAGTGGCGAGCAGTGCCCCGGCTCGATCGAATTCACGGCGATGCACCGCCCGAACGGCGTTTGCCGAGGCACGAATCACCTCGCGGGTCCTGGCCAGGGCTCGCTCTCGCGCGTCGTTTTCCGCCTCGAAGTAGGACCGGGCACGCTCGGCGATCTGCTCGAGGGGGGCAAGCGAACCGACGCTCACGGCCATCCTTCCTCTCCTTGTCTCTCCTCGCGCGCAGACCCCGGCGGCGTGGGAGCGCGCACGACCGTCTGATCGGTGGAGCGGAAGTGCTGCCATGCCGCGGGCGTGAGCGGCACGCGCTGTCCGTCGGGGTGCCGGAGCCAGAGGCCGGGCTCGGCCGTGACCTCGCCGATAGCGGTCAGCGACACGCCGGTGGCCTCGACTGCGCGGGTGAGTTCGTCCACACGGTGGGTGGGAGCGGTCAGGAGGAGTTCGTAATCCTCCCCGCCGTAGAGTGCCCAGGGCAGGGGATCGCGGCCGCTTGCCGCTGCTGCCGCTTGCAGGGCGGGTGAGAGCGGCATGTGGGCCAGATCAACGACACCACCCAGGCCGTTATCTACGACGAGATGGCCAAGATCGCCAGCCAGGCCGTCGCTCACATCGATCATCGCTGTCGCCAGCCCGGACAGGGCAATCGCCCGGCCGGCCTCGACGCGCGGCGAGGGGAGCTGATGACGGGCGATCAATTCTTCGGCCCCCGGAACAGTTCGGGGTACCTGCCCGAGCAGAATAGCCAGGCCCGCCGCGGAATCGCCTATGGTGCCGGTGACCAGGATCCGATCACCGGGCCGGGCACCGGTGCGGTAGATCGCACGATCCATCTCGACCTCGCCGAGCAGGGTCAGGTCCAGGACGAGGCGTTCTGGCGAGCGCGTCAGGTTCCCGCCGACGATCCGGATCCGGTGCAGATCTGCCTGCTCGGCCAGTCCCTCGACAAGATCATCAATGAATGACAGGGGGGTTTCCGCGGGCAGGCCGAGTGCGACGAGCGCCCAGCGTGGAATCCCCCCCATTGCCGCGATATCGCTCACGTTCACTGCCAGTGCCCGGCGGCCGAGTAGCCTGGCCGGGATGGTCGCCCGCTGGAAATGAACCCCCTCGACCAGGGCATCGGTCGTGGCCAGCAGGAGGTAGCCCGGTCGGACCTGGAGCGCTGCTGTATCATCACCGATCCCGCGCAGGACACCCTCTCCGCCCTGCTCGAAGCGCCGGCGGAGACGGTCGATCAGCCCGAACTCACCGATATCGGCGACCGTCAGCGGTGTCTGCGGCATCACCGGAGGCGCTTGATCGCCCATTCGATCCGCTCGAGCGCGGTCTGAAGGTTGGGGATAGAGTTGGCGTAGGACAGGCGGAGGTAGCCTTCGCCGTGGGCGCCGAAGGATGTCCCGGCCAGGGTCGCGACACCGGCCTCGGTAAGGAGGTAATCCGCGAAGGCACGGCAGTCCATTCCGACATCTCCCACGTAAGGGAATGCATAGAACGCGCCGGCCGGGGTGGCACAGCGCAGACGCGGGATCCGGTTGAGGCCGTCCACAATAACTTGACGTCGCCGTCGGAACTCCTCGACCATGCGGCGAACATCATCCTGGGGGCCCTCGAGGGCGGCGATGCCCGCGCGCTGGACTGCTGTCGCCGTGCAGGAGACCGAGTTCGTGACCAGGCGCGTGATGTGCGGCGCTAGCTCGACCGGCATAATACCGTAGCCGAGACGCCAGCCGGTCATCGCGTAGGTCTTGGAGAAGCCATCCAGGATGATGGTCCGCTCGGCCATGCCCGGAAACGTGGCGATGCTGATGTGGGTTCCCTCGTAAAGGATCTCGCTGTAGATCTCGTCCGAGAGGACAACCAGGTCGTGTCGGACTGCGAGCTCGGCGATCCCGGCAAGTTCTGAATGCTGGAGGACACTGCCGGTCGGGTTCTGGGGCGAGTTCAGGATCAGGAGCCGGGTGCGGGGCGTGATCTTGCTGGCAAGCTCATCAACGTCGAGGCGAAAGCCGTTCTGTTCCCGGAGGGGGAGCGGAACCGGTGTCGCGCCGACGAAGCGGATCATCGACTCATAGATCGGGAAGCCCGGATCAGGATAGATCACCTCATCGCCCTTCTCAGCCAGGGCCAGGATGGTGAAGAACATGATGGGCTTCCCACCCGGTGTTACCACAACCTGCTCCGGGCTGAAGGTCAGGCCGCGCTTGCGGCCGGCGAAGTGTGCGATGCTCTCCCGCAGCTCGCTGATGCCCGCCGATGGCGAGTAATGAGTTTCGCCAGAGCGGAGTGCCGCGACCCCGGCCTCGACGATGTGGGCGGGCGTGTCGAAGTCTGGCTCGCCAATCTCCAGGTGAATGACATTGACCCCGCGTTCCTCGAGGGCGCGTGCCCTGGCGAGGACTTCGAAGGCAGTCTCGGTTCCGAGGCGTCCCATCCGCTCGGCAAGCTTCATCTCCCTGGTCTCCCGATCTCCGCAGATTTTCTCGCCCGTTGGCCGCCACGCGCGGGCGAGGCCTGGTGCTGCTTA
This sequence comes from Chloroflexota bacterium, assembly GCA_019690095.1. GTDB lineage: Bacteria > Chloroflexota > UBA6077 > FW602-bin22 > CADDYW01 > JADGGD01. The sequence goes on along the minus strand of JADGGD010000045.1, from coordinate 7,965 downwards.
TCGCCCATCCGATGGTCGGTGGCGCGATCGCCGCCATTATAGGGCATCGCCAGGAGAGTGGCACGATTCTCGCGGATTGTCCGCTCTCCGTATTCGGCGGCCCCTGGCCATAGTCGCGGACAAGGAGGAGGCGCGGTGCTTCGTCAGCTCGCATGCGGGCTCGGTCTGCTGATGATCGGGAACGCGATCGTGGATTTCGTCTTTCCCCGGGCGGCAGTTGACTTCTTCACGACCGGCCCGGGGCGGTCCTGGCGCTTTCCGGGGCGAGGGATCATCGCGGATGTGGCCTGTCTGTCCCCGACGACCCGTCGCTTCCTGGCGCTCTGGGAAGGGATCTCCGGGGCTCTGCTGGTCATACTCGCAACTGCCGGTCCTCCCGGTGGTGAGGAGGTGGTGCGGCGCGGCGGTCCAGTCCGTATCCCGATCGAGCACGTGCAGTCGTGATTGCCTCTCCTGATCAGCACGGACGGCGTTCTTATCGAACGAAGGCGGCCCCATCATTGTGGCCATTATGGCACTGCCGATGGCACGGCCCTTGCTCGGGTTGACGGTCCGACCCGGCCGCGAGAGCCGAGCCGTGAGAAATGAGGTTTGCGATACGACCGTCCTGGCGACGGTTGGAAGGAGGAAAAGGCAATGCAGCCTCCCGCGACCGAGATGCCGCGGCGCGCAATGTTCGACTTCTTCGCCACCCTTCCGAGCGCGGCGTACCTGTATGCCATGCTCGGGAGCGTGCTCCTGTCGGCACTCCTCTACGTTACTGGAAAACGCCATGCGGCTCTCTTCGTTGGTGAGTGGGTACCGACGATCTTGCTCACCGGTCTGTTCTACAAGCTCCTTCGACCGAGTGGCGAGGAGGTGCCGGAGCGCATCCGCGAGGCCTTTCACACGGCCGGTCGGTAAGTGGTGAGAACCCTGTTCCCACCGCCGGGGCGGGGACAGGGCGCCGGTCGGAGCCCGGGGGCGATCGCTACCCGGCGGGTTTATCCGACGGAGAGGTGCATCGGTAAGGAGGACAAGTCATGACTGTGTCGCAGATCCTCTGGATCATCCTCGCGATCGTCCTGATTATCTGGCTCTGGGGCCTCCTGGTCGGTGGTGTCGGTCCGGCGATCAACGTTCTCCTGGTGGTGGCGCTTCTTATCCTGCTTTACAACCTGTTCGTTGGGCCGCGTCCAGTGCCCTGAACGCGGCGAACCTTCGGCCTGCCGGGTACCGCGGCCCGGGCTCGGCAGGCTGATGCTTCAGAGACGAACCGCAGCGGCATACTGGCCGGTATCAGCCCTCCCTTCCCCTCCTCATAACCTAACTCCCCCTTCGATCAGGCCTGGGCGGGCTGACTCAAGAGGTGAGCGACCTGCCTATCCAGGGCGGCGAGCTCAGCATCGTCAGCCTCCTCCGGCGTGAGGGCATCGGCGGGCTCCGGCGGAGGATCGGCAACGCGCAGGAGCTCGCGGAGAATGACGTGCTGCCACTCTGCGTGGGAGGGTCCAGCCGTGCAGATGGAACACGGTACGGTTCCCTCGCTCACATAGTAGCCGGCCACATCGATCTCGACGGTCTGATAGGACCCCTCGCGCAGGGCTGTCAGGAAGGCCTGACGGCGCTCAGCGGCATCATCCGCTTCTGACGAGCGCCGCGTGAAGACGTACTCCTGGCCGTCCGGTCCCAGAAGGCGCAGGACAACGGCGATGCCGTAGCGGTCGGGCGAGCAGCTCAGGACGATCTGCCGGTCGCCCAGGCCCAGGCGATCGGCCCAGGAACGAGCATAGGTCTGCCATTCAGTCGGAACGGTTGGCGTCTCGTAGTCCCTGATCATTGATCGCGCATCTCCGGAGCGGGTTTATCCGCCGTGGGGGCGGGCGGAGCGCGGTGCTGAGGCTTCTGCCAGCCGGGTAGCGCGGGCAGAAGCCTCGGCGCTTCTCGGCGGTGCGATTGTATCACGTGGGCCAGGCGGCCGGAATGGTACCGTTGGAGTCGCGTGATAGCAGGGGAATTTTAACGTCTGTCCCATGGGTTTCGCTGACGTGCCGTACTACAATAAGTCCCGTTTCATCGCTCGCCTCCTCGGTCTCCGCCGCGCCGCCGAGCGCCGCAGACCGGGACAGAGCGATCCTCACGATCACGGCCGATCGACTGCTCCCGCGTGGTATGCGCCTCGCTGCTGGAAGAGGCGCACGAATCAGGCGCAGGGGGCCGATCAAGGAGTATGGCCTCGATGAGAACGACGCGCCGACGAGCCCGATTGCGATCCGCCCACTATGGGGTGCAGCGTTGGGCTCCCCCGCCGGCCGCGATCGTGCTGATCGTCGGGATGCTTGCCGGCCTGCTCATTGGATTGGGCGGCCGTCTGTTTGGCCAGGCCGATACCCTTCAGCAGCACTACATGCTCCTGGTAAGCGACCTCTATGCCCAGGGGGTTCCGCTGTCGGCTGTTCGCGATCGACTGATCTCGCTGGGCTATTCGAATCCGGCTGCCGCGGTGCTGGCCGTTGCCGATGAGCTCGCACGCGCTCGGGATGATGTGAGCAAACAGGAGGCCGAGCAGCTTCACCAGTTCGCTGAGGCCCTCGTGAATGCGCCGGAGACGGCGAGCACGGTGCCGACGTCAGTTGCCCCGACCGTAACGGGGGTGCCATCGCCCACGGCGACCATCGTCCCCGCGGCGGTCCCTCCGACGAGCACTCCTACCGCCGTTCCTACTGTAACTCCAACGAGCGTTCCGGTCGTGACCACTCCGATCGAGCCGGATGTCGTCCCGACCCTGACCCCAACCGCGCCGCCGTCTCCGTCGCCAACCAGCCCGCCGCGTCCCCGGGCGACGCCTGCGCCGGAGAAGGCAGGTGTCGTGAAGACCAGCGGCGGCCAGGCGGCAGTGCTCCGAAGCGGGCCGACGACGAAATCAACCGCGGTGGCAACCATCCCGAATGGTGCGAAGGTGTCGGTATACGGATTCGCATACGGAGAGGCCCTTGAGCCGGGCGAGTCGCGCTGGTACCACGTGGTGTACAACGGACATCAGGGGTACCTTTACGTCAAACTGGTCCAGGTAGGAGGGTAAGCGCATGCGGCAGTCGATGACCGCGCCGTGGTCGAGCGCGCGTCCCGTTATCCTGTTATGCCTGGCATTCGTCGTCGGAGCAGGGATTGGCTGGATGATCAGCCGCCCGTTTGCGGGGGGCTCCGGGCGGGTGACCGATCGCGACTACGTGGCGGTCGTCGCTCTCCTCTTTCAGATCGACCATAACCAGGAGGTTGCCCGGGAGCGGCTGGCCTTGCTTGGTTCGCCGTCGGCACTTGTCCAGCAGGCGCTGGACGAAGCGCGGGCAGGGCGGCTCAGGAATCCGTCGGATCGCACGGCGATTGAGGCCCTTGCCCGTGCTCTCCTGCCGACAGTTGTCCCCACGGCCAGTACCTCAACGGCCGGCCGCCCTGCCACAGCGGCGCGTGCGAGCGGTGCAGGAGTCTCGCTCGTAGGGCCGATTGCCGTATTCCTCTTCGCCTTCGCGCTGGGCGCGATCGTCCTGCTGCGCACGGCGGGCGTCTCGCTCCGGAGCTCGGGACCGGTGCCCGGCCTCCGTCGGGAGCCGCTGGACAGCAATCGCGGTTTCCATCGGCCGTCGGCGACACTGCGGACCGGCCCATCCTTCGAACGGCCGCGGCCGGCTGATGAGGTGGATACGCGGAGCGATGGGGAGGTTAGTCGAGAGGAAGAAGAGATCAGGAATAGCACGGCAGGTGTTTCCCCTATCCTGCCGCGCGCGGTGAATCCAGCCGGCGTTTCCCGCTCCCGCGATGCCGGACTGCACCCATCGCGCATCGCCCGTTTCGAGTCGTGCTACCGTCTTGGGGATGATCCCTACGATGAGATTCACCCGATCACCGATCCAACAACTGGGGCCCTGATGGCCGCCTGTGGTCTGAGTTCGGCCCTATCCCTGGCTGCCTCCAGCCCGGGGCGGTATTACGCCTTCACCGCCTGGCTTCAGGACTATACCGGCGGCGAGCAGTTCCTCCGTGCGGCTGGCCTGGTGACGCCGTGGGCGGCCCGTGCCGCAGCGACCTCGATCGATGAATGGATGCGGCACGGTCAGGTGGATGTCCTGCTGCCGGTCGAGCGTGGTGCGGTGGCAGAGCTGGTCACCGATCACCTGAAGGCCACGGTCACCGTAGTGGATGCTGCCTTTGGGGATGCGGAGCAGTCAGCCGGTGCCTATTTTCGGGAGTTGATCGTGCGCTTCGAGATCCATCCGGTCACGACGGCCGATCGGGGGACGGCGGCCTGGTCGGCTCCTCGAGCAGGACGGTGACCGGTCCATCGTTCCAGATCTCGACAAGCATGTGAGCCCCGAACCGACCGGCGGCCACTGCGATCCCGAGCTGGCGGAGCCGATCGGCAAAGGCATCCACGAGCGGGGCGGCGGCCTCGGCCGGGGCCGCATCAATGAAGCTGGGGCGGCGTCCTCGTCGCGTGTCGGCGTAAAGAGTGAACTGGGAGATGACCAGCGCCGCAAGCTGCTCGTCGAGGAGGGACCGGTCAAACTCGCCGCCCGGACCCGGGAAGATGCGCAGGTTCGCGGTCCGCTCGGCGAGTCGGCGGGCGGTCTCGCTTGTGTCGTCCCGCCCCACGCCGACCAGGACGACGATTCCACGCCCGATCCGCCCGACCTCCTCACCATTGACCGATACCGCACCGCCGCTTACTCGCTGGATCAATGCGCGCATCAATCCTCCCTCTCACGGGTTAGGCGGGGGATGCGCAGCCTCGCGGCCGGCTGCGTGCATCCTTAGGACGGTTCGGACGATGCGTCGGCTGCACTCGACCCCGACGGTTGATCTGTTCCCTTGGCGCTTGCCGATGTACTCTCCCCGGAGTCGGTGCTAGCACTGGCCCTCGACTCGCTCCGACGGCTATCGGTGATGTAAAAGCCTGATCCCTTGAAGATGATCCCGACCGGATGAAGGACGCGGCGGGTCGGCCCGCCGCAGGTCGGGCATACCGTCACCGGATCATCAGTGATGCGCTGACGCACCTCGAAGTGGGCACGACAGCGGGTGCAGGCATATTCGTAGAGTGGCATTCGGTAGCCTCCCGGACTCCTTGACTGACTGTAAGGCAGTGACGGGCTGGAGAACCGCCAGCCGTCGATAGACCATCACCAGGGTAGCTCCAGATGTTCAGTGGCGGAAGTGGCGGAAGCCGGTGAAGACCATGGCCAGGTGGAAGCGGTTTGCGACGTCGATGATCTCCTGGTCGTGAAGGGCTCCGCCCGGCTGGATAATCGCCGTGACGCCGGCCCGGGCGGCGAGCTCCGGTCCATCCGGGTGCGAGAAGAACGCATCCGACGCGAGCACGCTACCGGCCGCACGGTCACCAGCCTTGCGGACAGCGATGTCGACCGCGTCGACCCGGCTCATCTGGCCGGCGCCCACGCCGACAAGGGCTCGTTCTCGGGCCAGGACGATCGCGTTCGAGCGAACGTGCTTGACCGCACGCCAGGCGAACAGGAGGTCCACCAGCTCCTCAGACGTTGGCTCCCGTGCTGTGACCGTCTTCAGGCTGACGGCGTTCTCCGGGATAGCGTCACGGGTCTGAACCAGGAAGCCCCCACTGATCCGGCGCAGGTCGAGTTCGAGGAACGGGTTGACGGCCGGCTCTGTCTGATCCTCTGGGGGCGGGGCAACCTCAAGGATGCGCAGGTTCCGCTTCTTGCGGAGGATCGCCAGCGCCTCGTCAGCATATCCGGGGGCAATGATATCGTCGTAGTGGCTCTCGGCGATCAACCGTGCCGTGGTCGGGTCGACGATCCGGTTTAGACCAACGGCACCACCAAACGCGGAGACGGGATCCCCAGCGTGAGCCTTCCGATATGCCTCCGCCAGCTCGTCAGCACAGGCCAGACCGCACGGGTTTCCGTGCTTGATGATCGCCACGCAGGGTGCTGCGAAATCACGGACGCAGGCGAGGGCGGCATCCACGTCCAGGATGTTGTTAAATGAGAGCTCACGACCGTGGTGCTGGCGCACGCCAGCGACTGTCGCGGCGAGGTGGGGATTGGGCGTATCGGCGTAGAGAGCTGCCTGCTGGTGCGGGTTCTCGCCATACCGGAGGTCACGAAGCTTGGTCAGGGCAAGCGGCAGTATCTCTGGCAGGGTGTCTTCCGTGCCACCAAGGTAGGCGGCAATCTGGGCATCGTACGCGGCGACGTGGCGAAGGGCTTTCGCCGCCATCGCCCGACGCCAGATCGCATCGTCGGTATGGTGCTGGAGCCGCTCGATGACAAGTGGGTAATCGGCTGGATCGACGACTGGGATGACGTGAGGAAAGTTCTTAGCCGCGGCCCGCAGGAGGGAGACGCCGCCGATATCGATATTCTCCAATGCGAGTGCAAGGGGAACGCCGGGTGCCTCGACAGTCTGCCGAAATGGATAGAGATTAACCGCGACCAGACCAATCGGCTGGTATCCGTGGTGGGCGAGCTCGGCCTGATGGTCCGGGTTTGTCGGATCGGCAAGGAGGCCGGCGTAGATCGCCGGATGAAGGGTTTTGACGCGCCCGCCCAGCATCTCCGGGTGAGCGGTGAGCTCGCTGACGTCGTGCACCGCCAGGCCGGCCTGGCGCAGGAGGCGCGCGGTGCCGGTGCTCGCATAGAGATCGAACCCGAGTTCAGTCAGCGCGCGCGCGAATGGTTCGAGGCCCTGCTTATCCCAGGGACTAAGGATTGCTCGCACGTATCGATTCCTCTCGTAGCATGCGCACCTGTCGAATGAGCAGGTCGCTCAGCGCCTGGAGGGTCGGGAAGACCCCTTCGCCGGACACGGCGACTGCCTCGAAGGACGGGAGTCGATCAGGGTTGAGCCGCGCCTCGAGAAGCGGCACTGGCACTGCCTCGGGAAGGTCGCGCTTGTTGTACTGGAACACCAGAGGGACGCCCGCGCCATTTGTGCGGCGCGCCGCCAGAACCTGGCGGAGCTCTGCGGAGCGCTGGAGATTGGCGTGGAAACAGGCGCGGTGCGAGTCTGCCACGAATACGACCCCATCGGCGGCCCACAGCAGGGCCACCCGGCAGCGCTCTGCCCCCGGCCCTCCCGGCGCGGCGTAAAGGTGGTAGAACAGGCGATATCCCTCAACCTCCCCGACCTGGAGGGCCAGGAACTCGAAGTCACCGGACCAGCCCGGGCTACCGTTGATCGTGGTCAATTCTCCGCGGGCCTCACGCGGCGCACGCGCGTGGATCACCCGGAGGTTCGTGCTCTTACCACTCGCGGCCGGCCCGTCAAAGACAATCCGGCACTGGATGGCAGAAAGCCGATCGTTCACCAGTGCCACTTCAGACGTTCCTCGTGTGTGAATGGCTGCCTCTATTTCAAAGGCTGCTTTCCCGGGACACCCGGCGGGCCGGCGACTGCTCACTTGGGATGCAGCGGTGCGATCAGCCAGCAGCATCAACCTGACCGCAACGGCCGCTCCGGCGTCCGCGGTGCGGTGGATAATTCAGAAGCATTATACCGGTGCCCGGAAGGGAGTAGCAACAGTACAAGGGAGTAGCAACAGTACGCCGGCCTTCCACGCATGAGCTGGTGGGACCATTCGGATATCGGACAGCCACGGAGGCCCGGGGGCACGGCGGGGAGCGTCCTGGAGCGAGTAGACTTAGATCTGCCGTCGGATGCTCCATGACCTGCTCCAGGGTGGATACGTGTGATTCGATCTGCTTGTCTATACTGATTGATCGAAGTGCCGGCAGGCCTTGGGCTCGAGGACATCGTCAGTGTGCAGTTCCTCTTGACGCAGACGGCAGAGGCCGCTATACTTAACAAGTGCGTGCCCGACCGGGATGCAATCTCGGGACAACGGGCCGCAAGGGGCACGTTACCAAGTGAAGAGTGGTAGGAAGGGCCCTCTGGCAGTCCTGGGGGAGGCTCTGGGGGTGCTGGAGGGGAGCAGAATCTGTAAGCAGAGTT
>JADGGD010000259.1 GCA_019690095.1 Chloroflexota bacterium | reverse complement strand
GCCCCCCCCCCCCCCGGCGCCGAGAACTCATCCAGCGTCAGCCGGCCCTCGACGCACGCATCGCGCAGGACCGCGATCGCGCGGTCGCGCTCCGCATCACCCACGCGGATATCGCTCGAACCGCGAGCCGACTCCATATCCTTCCTCCCGTGCGCCCGGCGTGGAATCCGCGCTCAGCCTCGAACCTCGACGGTAACACTCTGAATGCCATTATTCGCATACCCGAGGTAGTTCCACGGCGCCACCTCTGGTTGGGTACGTCCGGTCGCGTCTGTCGCCCGGGATTTCAGAATGTACTTGCCCGGTCGGCTCGGCCGCCAGGCCAGGCGCCAGCGCCGCCAGGCATACGGCGAGGCGGCCGAATCGAGCTCGGCTTGCTGCCAGCTCTCTCCCCCATCGACACTGACCTCAACCACAGACACACCCTGATTCCCCGCCCATGCCAGGCCGCGAATCTCGATCTCCCCATCGGGGAGAACCGCACGATCGACCGGATGAATGATGAGCGACCGCACCAGCCGCTCACGCAGGGGTTCGATGCCCCCCTCAGGGGTCGGGATGATATAGCGATCCTTCTGGAAGTAGCCATCGAACGTTGTGGTCAGGCCGCGAATCTCGACCAGCCATTTCACCGAGGCCACTCCATACCAGCCGGGGACGAGCAGGCGGACCGGCGCCCCGTGCGCGGCGGGCAGGGGCGCGCCGTTCATTGCGTAGACCAGCAGTGTATCCGGATGCAGGGCCACGTCAACCGGCAGGCTCCGCTCGAAAGCGATCTCCGCGCCGACGTTCGCCTCGAAGCCGCGATCCGCACCAATGAAAAGAACCTCGCAGGTTCCGGGTGTGAAAGGATCCGGCCCGAGCACCTCGCGAAGTGGGACGCCGGTCCAGGACGCGGTGCTCACCGCCCCATAGCCGAACTGGTTCCCCTCGGTCGGGGGAGGAAAGAACGAACGGCCATTGCCCGCGCACTCGACCACGGCATCAAGGGTGCGCGCGGGGAGACGCAACAGATCGGCGAAGGTGATGGTGCGCGGTCGAGCAACCGTGCCGGTCAGCGCCAGTCGCCACGCCTCACGATCAATACGCGGGATGCCGAAGTGGTTGCGAATGAAGAATCGCTCAGTGGGCGTGAGCGGCTCGTCCTGGCGCTCCAGCGGGGTCTCGGCGACCAGCGGCTCGGACGCCAGGACAATCAGCTCCGAGGTATCGATCGGCGAAGAGGTAGAATCGGTCACTGTGCAAGGCCTCCCTGTCCAGCAGATCCATTCAGCCCGCATTATATGCCATGGGGCGAAGCGGCTGGCATCACCGATGCGAGCGGGTCAGGCGCCCTGCATCGCCCGCAGATCCTCCAGCGGGATGTGACAGCGAACGTGGCGCCCATCCGGTCCGGTGCGCACGGGCGGAGGGACCATCTCGCAGATCTCCCCCAGCTTACGCGGACAGCGCGCGTGGAATGGACAGCCTCGCGGGGGATGGCGGGGGCTCGGAACGGCCCCCTCAAGGCGAATCCGTCCATAGTCCGATCGACGGTCCGGATCGGGGATCGGAACCGCCGCAAGGAGCGCTTCGGTATACGGGTGATGTGGCGGTTCTCGGAGCGTTCGCGCCGGTCCCAGTTCGCAGAGTTGACCGAGGTAGACGACCGCGATCTGGTCGGCAACGTAGCGCACGACGCCCAGGTCATGGCTGATGAAGACATAGGACGTGCCGAGGGCGCGCTGGAGATCGACCAGCAGGTTGAGCACCGATGCCTGGACCGAGACATCGAGCGCGGAAACTGGTTCATCCAGCACGACCAGTCGTGGCAGGGAGGCAAACGCCCGCGCGATCGCCACGCGCTGCTTCTCACCGCCAGAGAGCTGGCGCGGATAACGATCGAGGTAGCTCGCATCGAGGCCGAGCGCCTGAAGAAGGCGGGCCGCGTACTGCCGCGCCGCGCCGGGGGCGAGACCGAGGAAGCGCCGGAGCGGACGCTCGAGCGCAGTCCCTACCGTCTGGCGCGGATTCAGAGAAGCCTCTGGATTCTGAAAGACCATCTGAATGTGCCGCCGCACCTCCGGGGAGCGCCGCTCGACCGGTTGGGAGATATCGGCTCCCTCGAAGGTGATCTGCCCGCTCCGGATGTCCACCAGCCCGACGATGGCCCGCGCCAGGGTCGTCTTCCCCGAGCCGCTTTCCCCAACCAGGGCCAGGGTCTGCCCCGGGGGAACGGACAGGCTGATGCCATCGACCGCCCGAACTGGATGATCCATTCGACCTGACAGGCGGGCGAAGATGCGGGCCAGGCCGTCACTCGCATCGTAGTAACAGCGCAGGTCACGGACCCGGAGAACGGGATCGGAATGGTTCCGGCCGGTGTGCCGCACATCCACGGTCCTCCCGACCACGCGGCCGCTCCATTCAGCGATCCCGTGCGCGGTCAGCTCGTCTGCCAGCGAACGTACCTGTGCAGACCGGGTATCAGCCGCGACAGTCCGGTCCTCTGCAGAGCGCGTCTCCTGCCAGAAGTGGCAGCGGGTACGGTGGCCCACGGCGACCTCGACCAGCTCAGGGACCCGTACGGCGCAGAGGCCGCGGGCGATCGAACAGCGCCCGGCAAAGGCACAGCCCCGAGACGGACGGTTCCGCGACGGGACCCGACCGGGAATTGGGCGCAACGGCGCATCCTCCTTGCCGACATCGATCCGGGGCACGCACCCCAGGAGGCCGATCGTGTAGGGATGGCGAGGGGAACGGAAGATCTGCTGCGCCGTTCCTTCCTCCACGATCTCGCCTGCATACATCACCGCAAGGCGATCACAGACCTGAGCAATAACCCCCAGGTTGTGGCTGATGTAGAGGATTGCCGAGTCGAACTCCCGTCGGAGGGTATTCACCAGGTCCAGGATTCGCGCTTCCGTCGTGACATCGAGGGCCGTCGTTGGCTCATCCATGATCAGCACGGCCGGATCACAGCAGAGCGCCATGGCGATTACCACGCGCTGTTGCATGCCGCCGGACAGCTGGTGCGGATACCGCCGGGCGGTCTCCACCGGATCGGCCAGGCCAACGCGGGCGAGCATGCTCACGGCTTGCCTCCAGGCTTCCTCGCGTGACGCCAGACGGTGACAGCGGATAACTTCGGCGATCTGCTCACCGACAGTGAGTGATGGATTCAGCGTGCCAAGGGGGTCCTGATAGACCATCGCCAGCCGCGCACCGCGGATCTCCTGGAGCTCCGCCGCGCTCATGCGGAGCAGGTCGCGCCCATCCAGGAACACCGCGCCGGTTGCCCGCCCGGCCGGGCCGAGGTAGCCCATGATCGCGAAGGCGAGACTGCTCTTGCCGCACCCGGACTCGCCGACGATGCCGACGACCTCGCCGCGCCCGATCACCAGCGATGCATTCCGGACCGCGACCACCGGCCCCGCAGGTGTCGCATACTCGACCGAAAGGTTCCGGACCTCGAGGACCGGCCGTCCATCGCTTCCCCGGCTAGACGGGGCACCCGCCTCACTCCAGACGATGGCGTCACGCATTAGCATTCCTCCACTGCGGGAATCACCCAGCAGGGCACATCACGCAGACGTCCTGCCGCTCACTGCAGCGTCCACTGCAAGCAGTTGCCCAAGGCCGTCGGCGAAGAGATTCGCCGCGATCACGAGCGAGGAGATCGCGGCCGCGGGGAACAGAACCATCCAGGGAGCGATCAGGATGAAATCGCGCGCCTCGCTGATCATCAGTCCCCAGTCAGCCTCAGGCGGCTGAACCCCCAGCCCCAGGAACCCCAGCGCTAGTATACACATCTCCGAGCCCCCGACACACTCACAAATGTATTAAGGCGT
>JADGGD010000258.1 GCA_019690095.1 Chloroflexota bacterium | reverse complement strand
ACCAGGGCGAATGACGTGTGCCGGCGGTGCGCGGCATCAAAGGGAGAGAGGCGAACCAGGCGATGGACCCCCTTTTCCGAGCGCAGGTAGCCGTACGCATAGGGACCGCGGACCTCCACGGTGACGCTCTTGATACCGGCTTCCTCACCGGGGGTCTCGTCGAGGATCTCGGTGCGATAGCCCCGGCGCTCGGCCCACCGCAGATACATGCGCAGGAGCATCTGGGCCCAGTCCTGTGCCTCGGTGCCGCCTGCTCCAGCGTGAATCGCCAGGATCGCCGGGCGGCGATCATAGGGACCACTCAGGATGAGCTCGAACTCCAGCGCATCAAGGCGCCGGGCGATCTCCTCGGCTGACTGGCCGATCTGGTCGATCAGGTCGGTATCGTGCTCCTCGATCGCCAGAGCCAGGAGATCCATTTCCTCATCAATACGCCGCTCCAGACCGCGCCAGAGAGAGACTGTCTCGCGGAGCTCGGCCAGCTCACGCATCGTCGCCTGGGCGGCAGTCGGATCATTCCAGAAGTCGGGCTCGGCCGCTACCCGTTCGAGTTCAGTTAGCCGCTGCTCTTTGCCAGCGATGTCAAAGACGCACCTGGAGCTGGGATACTCGGGCGCGCAGGCTATTGAGACGGTGTCGGATGGCTTCCATAGGTTCTTCCTCCTTCACTCACTAAGTCCACTCACTAAGTCTGGTCGGTTCAGATTCGGGGCGTGGCGTCCTGGGATGCCCCGGCGATCACGGCGTGAGGCCGCCGACGGTGATGCCGTCCTGCTTCCAGCTCAGCCAGTCCGCGATGATCTGCTGATCGTGCTCGAAGGCGAGGGCCGGTGGATCCTGTGGCTCGAAGAGCCCGATCTCCTCCACCTCATCGCTACCGGACAGCGTACCTCCCACCACATCGGCACCGTACACCACTAACACGACCGGCCGTTGCGCGCTCGCATAGACCCCCACCAGTCCCCGGAGGGCGATGTCGAGCCCGGTTTCTTCCTTGACCTCGCGGATAGCAGCCGTAGTTGGCGCTTCACCGAGGTCGACATACCCCGAGGGGAAACTCCAGAGCCCTTTGCCGGGGTCAATGGCGCGACGGCTGAGCAGGAGCTTCCCATCCATGGTGACCATGACGCCCACTGCGAGCTTGGGGCCGGCATAATGGACGAAGCCGCACGACGGGCACGCCGGACGATCATGGCCATGCAGGAAGCGTGTCACCAGGGGGGTCGCGCAGTTGGGGCAGAACTTCATCCAGGTACGCCCGCTATTTGGCGAGGCCGCGCCCGCGACCTCGCCTTGATTCTACGGAGCGCCTCGATTCCTGTCAAGCGAGCGAGGTGGGCAGGAGGCCGGGGTCTTCCAGGGGTGTAACCCGCGGACGTATTGACCGATGAGCGATGATAAGAGAGGTCGTGCAAGCCCCGTGCGAGCTGGGCCGAGCGATTCCCGGGCCGGCGCCGCACGATACGGGTGCGCGATCGGGAGGCTCCATACTGGATCCGCCGGGTGCGAAGTCGACCGGGCGTCCTGGCCAGCCTGCCGAGGAGGCAGTATCCCCGCGGTCGCGTGATCCGTCGATGCAAGCGGCGCTCGCCGATGCGTTCGAGAGGTACGCTGCGGCGATCTACCGGTTCGCCTACCGACGGCTCGGCAACCGTGAGAGTGCCGAAGATGTCACAGCCCAGGTTTTCCTGAAGGCCGCGCGGGGGATGGATCCCTCTTTCGATGAGGCACGCCGCCGTGCATGGCTGTTCCGGGCTGCGCGGACGGCGATCATCGATATCTGGCGCAGCTATGGTGACTCGCCAGTGGTACCGCTCGAGTGGTATACCGAGGAGCCGTCCCTTCCCCCGGATGAGAGCGATGCCGACGCCGCCGCGCGGGTGCAGCGCCTGCTCGCGCGCCTGAGTGCACTCCAGCGGCGGGTGCTCGAGCTGCGTTTCCTCGAGGGGAGGACGATCGCCGAGACGGCGCGCGAGCTCGGGATCACCGAGAATCACGTCAAGGTCCTTCAGCATCGGGCGTTGCGGCGCGCTGCAGAGCTGGAGGCAGGAGATCGCTGAATGTCCGACTGGCCCGAGCGACTCAACCGGTTCATCGAGGCCCTGCGAGAGGGGAAGCAGCCGGAGCGGGGTCTCGCACGGTCACCGGAGGAGCTGGAGGAGCTGCGTTTGGCCAGTCGCATTGCGGGCCTGCGGCCGGGGTTCGCGGAGCCCGATCCGGTTTTCCTCGCTCGCCTGCGCGATCGACTGGCCATCACTACGACGGCGCCGTCCGCGCGGCTGCGCCGCTCCGGGCTCCTGCGCGCGGCGGGTGTGCTGATCGCAGGCCTCCTCGGCGGGATCGGGATCGATCGCGTCTGGCTGACGATCCAGCGATCGAGGCCGCGCCCGGGTCCGGTGGGCCAGCAGGGCATGGGAATTGCCGTTGGGCAGTGGTATCCCGTCGCCTTCCTGACGGATCTCTCCCCTGGCGCGGTGAAGGCCGTCGATGCCGGGGCGGTGCCGGCATTTCTGGTGCGGGATGGCGAAACGATCCGCGCCCTGTCGCGCGTCTGCACCCATATGGGATGCCTGCTTCGGTTCGATCCAGTAGAGCGGGAACTGCGGTGCCCCTGCCACGGAGCGGCCTTCGACCTGGCTGGCCGCGTTGACCCGGACTACGATGTCTTCGCGCTTCCGCCCCTTCCTTCCCTGGACGTGCGCATCACCAACGGCGTGATCTACGTCCGCGGCGCGTAGCTGATGGCCTTCCCTCCTCGCCCACGGGGGACTGGGGCTCTCGCCTGCTCGTCCTCCTTCTTGCTTTAACACTCAGTTTACATCCGATTAGTAGACGCTTGGGAATTCCCCCTTACCATAGATCGTGGACGGTGCGGCTGGTCCCGACGGATCAGCTGCCGGACACTGAACGGTGAACGACCGTGCCAAAAAAGAGAGGGATGGTTTCCCATGATTGCTATTCCGACTCGCTTGAAAGTCCTCGCGGCTGCGGGAATCCTCTGCGGGGGAATCGGTGCCGCTGCGGTTGGCGGTGCATTCGCGGCGCCCGCGCCCATGCCTGCGCTTGATGCCTCGCCCACACCAACCGCCACCAGCACGCCGTCTGCCAGCCCGACCGCGCACCCGCGCTGGGGCGGCCGGAGGCCGATGATCGCTCGCTTTGGAGGAATCAACCTCCAGTCGATCGCGACATATCTGGGGATGAATGTCACTGATCTGCGCAGTGCGCTCTCCGGCGGGCAGACCCTGGCGCAAGTTGCCCAGGCGCACGGGAAGTCCGCCTCGGATCTGAAAACATACCTGCACGATCAGCTGAAGGCGCGGCTGGACCAAGAGGTTGCAGCGGGACGGATCACGGCTGACCGTGAGAATGCCCTCCTGAATAATGCCGATGCCCGCTTTGATCAGCTGATCAACGCGAACCTCTCGCAGATCGGCAAGCCGCGCGGCGCTCCTGGATTCGGTCATTTCCCCGTTGGGGATGTCCTGACTCCCGTGGCCCAGCTTCTGGGGATGAACGTGACGGATCTGCGCAACGAGCTCCGCAGTGGTAAGTCCCTGGCCCAGATTGCCCAGGAGCACGGCAAGAGCGCGGGCGATGTGGAAACCGCGATCATTAACGCGCTGAAGCCGCGGATCGAGCAGATGATCAATCGGAGCTTTACCCCGCCCGCGGCCAGGACGCCTACTCCTGCGTCATCTCCGACATCTACCCCTACCCAGACGGGTTAATCCACGTCAGCGGCCTTCCCTCCTGACCTTGCGACGCCGATCACCGGGTGCGCCGTGTTCCGGGGCGCGTGTTTACCGCATATGCCCGGTAACGGGCGGTGT
>JADGGD010000257.1 GCA_019690095.1 Chloroflexota bacterium | reverse complement strand
AGATGGCGGCCAGGTTTCCGATGGGTCGCACCGGGGTGGCCAAGCACCTGGCGGTCCTTAAGGAGGCCGGTCTGGTACGGGGTCGCAAGGTGGGCCGGGAAACCCGCTACCGTTTAAACGCCGCCCCACTGCGGGAAATTCAGAGCTGGGTTTCGTTCTACGAGCAGTTCTGGACCGAACAGGTCGATCGTTTGAAGGACCTGCTGGAGGAGGAGAACGAGTGAGCGAGACGGTTTCATTGGACTTTGAGTTGAAGAGCCCGATCGAGCGCGTGTGGCACGCCCTGACGGACTCCGCCATGCTCTCCAAGTGGACGTTCTTTGACACGGACGACTTCCAACCCGTTGTCGGTCACAAGTTTCAGTTTCGTGCCAAGCCGGCGTATGGCGGGGACGCGATCATCATCCATTGCGAGGTGCTCGAGGTCGACAAGCCTCATCGGCTCTCCTACACCTGGGTGGGCGGGCCGGCGAACAACATCGTCCACACGAAGGTGACCTGGACCCTGACCGAGACCGACGATGGGGTAACCCGGCTTCATTTGGAGCAGAGCGGGTTCGACCCCGAGGCGAAGCAGGCGATCGGCGGCGCCAAGTACGGCTGGACGCAGATGCTGAACCAATTGCACAGCCTTCTCGCGTCTTCGCCGGCCAGGTAGACGGCCGGCCTACAAGGAAGGGGCATTCAGATGGCTGACAGGAAACGCACGACGGGCACGCGGCAGCCCGCCAAGGACGCCGCCGATCCGGCGACCCACGGATTCACGGACGAAGAACGGGCCGCGATGAGGGAGCGCGCGCAAGAGCTGAAGGCGGCGCGTCGCGGCCCGCGCGCGGGCAAGGAAGACGGGGAAAGCGACGTGCTTGCGAAGATCGCCGAGATGCCGGAACCGGACCGCACCATGGCCGAGCGGCTGCATGCGCTCATCAAAGCCACCGCGCCGGACCTCTCGCCGAGAACCTGGTACGGGATGCCCGCGTACGCCAAGGACGGCCAAGTCGTCTGCTTCTTCCAAGGCGCGCACAAGTTCAAGACGAGGTACGCGACGTTGGGCTTCAGCGACAAGGCGAACCTCGACGAAGGCGCGATGTGGCCGACCGCCTTCGCGCTGAAGGAATTGACCGCCGCCGAAGAGGCGCGGATCGTCGAGCTCATCAAGAGAGCGACGAGCTGACGTCTTGTGGCCCACGTTGGAACCCGACCGCGGTCCTCGCGGCGATCCGCAGCCCATGGCGGCGCTCGTGACACTCGCTGCGTTTCACGATGCCCGCCAGGCGCATCTCTCGTGTCACCACCCCGACGCGGCGCGTACCAGCGCGAGGAGCAGAAGACCGCTCATCGCAAGCGCAGCGCGGGCGGCTCTGGGAACGGGTGAGGCCAGGGCCGCCTCGGCCGGCAGGCCCAGCACGCGGGCAAAACCCTCCTCCAACAGCCTGCGCTCAGCCTGCCAGCGGAGCCCCGCCGTCCTACGGTAGTAGGCCTTCAGGAGCGTGTCCGCCGCCGTCACCAGCAGCGACAACATTTGGGCGGCCGGGGCGGACAGGAGAACCCGCGTCGCCGAGCTTGCCGACGCGGCACCGGCCAGGAAAGGCGCCGACCGGACCATGTCGTACCCGAGCACGAAGGTGGCCGCCGCCTGAACCATGATCAGGGCGACGTTCAACCCCGCCAGGCGGCGAACCCATCGTTCGACCTGGGCCATGTCTCCATGGAAGCTGCGCTTCGCCCGCTCCACGCTTTCAACGAGAACCGTCCACGGATCGGCAGGATGCGGTCCACCGCTCGGTTCCACATCGGGCCACAGAACGCGCCGGACGACCAGGACAAGGCATTGCGTGCGGTGCGCGCTTACGACGGAGCCGATCTCGCTCAGGTAGTGCATGAGGCGGTCGCGCCGGCGGTCCTCGGCCCAGGAGATCAAGCTCTCGACAATCAGGAACGCGGCCGTCAGCACCGCGGTCAGGTAGGCGGACGAAAGCGCCGCGTGAACCCAGGTGCCGAGCTTCATGCCCCGTTCATCCCTTTACGTCCTTCGCCGCCGCCGCGTTGTCCACCGGAACGGCGGCGCGCACCGCCGCCTGGATCCGGACCCACTCCTCCGGCAGGCGCTCTGCCCACTCCATGACGCCCTCAAAGGGCGCGATGTTCTCCTTGAGCCAGGCGCGAAACCAACGGGGGTGCGTGTTGAACACGTCATCGGCGTCGCAACGCCGCATCAGTTCCGCCAGGGCCTGACGGTATCGATCGTCGCCGGCCTGCCACGCCTCAAGCAGACTGCGCACCGTGAGCACGCGATGCGCCGAACCGTGCTGCAGCGTCAGCGAATCCACCCACCGTGCGCCCCGCACGATGGCGGGCATGACGGCGGTACCGATCAACCGCGTCAAGAACGCGCTCATGCCGAAGAAGGCGACCACGCGGACCCGGTGATCGCCGGGCTCCCGGCCGACCCCCGCGTCCGGATCGAGCTCAAACGTGGTCAGGACGGCCATCGGAGCGTCGCGGCCGATCCCCCGGGCCAGGCCAGCCGAGACGTAGGATTCGGAGTCGAACCCCAGGTCGGCAAGGCCCGCCAGCAATACGTGGCGATCGGGCGGATTCAGGTGAAGCAGTTCGCGGTCAAAGCCGTTGGCCGGGTCGAACAATTTCCGGCTGCTTCCCCATGTCCACCGGTGGCGCGCGATGAACCACTGCAAGCCATCGTTCTGTTCCGCTCCTCCGATGGTCACGACGACCGGCGGGTCCTGGCCGTGGCGCGTGTCGCGGGCATGCTGGAGAGTCTCCATAAAAGGCTCCTCCGCCAGGGGAATGTGGCGGAACACGTCGAGCCACACGACGGCCTCGTGCGCGCCGGTCTCCATCCCCGCCATCGCGGGTTCCAGCCAAAGGTCCGCCGCGTCATCGGTCCACTCGGTGTTGGCAGGGTCGCCAGCCATGGTCACCATCTCACGCGCCGCCCGCCGAAGCCTCGCGTCCTCACCCGCTTGACCGTGGCCGGACCGGAGTCCCACGTGGACCGGGCGCCCGAGGTCGATGGCCAAGTAGTACATCACCGCGCTCAACACAGTCATGCCGCTGGGGCTGCGCCCGGCAGCCTGGCAGTACGCCGTCGCCCTCTGCAGGGCCCGCGCCAACCGCGCCCGCTCCCCGTGCAACCCCACCCGCGTGACAAACGGGCGGTCGAAATACGGGCGGTCCACAAAAAGGTAGCGCAACGGGGACGCGGAGACGGCGCCGGCCCGAGAGAAGCGATGGAAGAAGCGCCTGCGCGCCTGAAAGAGCTCCCGTTGCAACTGGAGCACAAGCATCGTGTCGGACGGGTGGCCCGGGTAGTACGACCACCCTGCAGCGTGAAGCCGCTCGTACGCGGGCGCCACGGAACCCAGCACCGCGTCGTTGAAGACCCGCTTGTCCAGGGCGTTTCCGGTCAGCACGGCGACGAATTGCGCGTCCGCGAGGCGCAGCATCCGCCCACCCCGTTCCTTCACGACGGGATCCCCGCCAACAAGCCCAACGCATGACACCACAAGACCGCCGCGACCGACGTGGCATGGCGGATGCGACCGTCCCGAACGCGGCCCAGAAGCTCCTCAAGCGTCAGGAACTCCGTGCGAAGCCGGGCGTCGCCAACCCGACGACAGTTTCTTGCCAACGCGAGATGCACCTGTTCCGTCGTGCTTCCCGGTGACACGTCCCACGTGGCCACGATCTCGATGTGACCCGCGTCCAGGCCCGCCTCCTCCCGTAATTCCCGAGCCGCAGCCTCCTGCGGCGGTTCGTCCCCATCCACCATCCCGGCGGGGAGCTCGCACCTGTCCCTCCGACGGCGTGCCGGCGCTGCGTCA
>JADGGD010000256.1 GCA_019690095.1 Chloroflexota bacterium | reverse complement strand
CGCGACATTTTCTGAAGCGGTTCGTGCACGCGGTCGCGGTCAAGCCCGAGCCGTTCGAGGATCTCTATGATCTGCTTCCTGGCCCGGCGCGCATCCAGGCCGTATAGCCGCGCCGCGTAGAGGAGGTTCTCCATCGGGCTGAGCACGCGGAAGAAGGCCGCCTCGACGCTCACCCGGTTGATCAGGCGCTTTACCGCCATCTCTTCCCGGACCACATCGTGGCCAAAGACCCGAATGCGCCCGGCGTCAGGGATGAGCAGGGTTGAGATAAGCCGGATCAAGGTGGACTTGCCGGAGCCATTGGCGCCGAGGATCCCGTAGATCTGCCCGCGCTCGACCACCAGCGACACCGAGTCGACCGCGATGATCTCCCGCTTCGCCGCCCGATCACGGCCAAACGGCAGGGGAAACAGACGATCGAGAAACCTCTTACTCACGGCATCGACTTCCAGAGCGCGGGATATCGACCGATCAAACATCAATTGTGCTCCTCCTCGATCTTGCCGGCTCGACGCGTCGATAGACCGATAGGACAAAACAAAACAAAAGGACAAAACAAAATCGCCGCGGGCGGCGAACCATCCCACGGCGATCGCTTCCGGACGATCCGGCGTCTCTTATGGACGACGCCTGGTGGGCACGGTCGGCCGACATCGCCGGGTGATGGGACGGCTCGCAATGCGAGCAAGCTGTCGTCCGCCCACCAGTGTCTCTCCTTTCTCCGTCTCCCGGGCCAGGCGCGCCGGCGAGATCGGTACCGGCGCCGCACGGCAAAAAACAGCACCTTCACCGCGCAACGCGGCATCCAGGTGGAACTCTACTCCCTCGCGATCCTGTCGTCAAGCCGAGCGCAACCGCCTGGGGCTATGGTAGAGTCAGAGATGCTATGGATGACACCGCCGATGCCCGCGACAGGCGGGCACTCAGAGCGCACGACCGGGGCGGAGACCCGCAGACGCACGAGACGGACTCGGAAGCACCCTTCCTGCTTCACGTGGAAGAGGTGATCCAGGAAGCGATCGAGCGCGGCCTCTTCGACAACCTGTCAGGTGCGGGCCAACCACTCGACCTCTCCGACGAGGACAACCCCTTCATCCCAGATGACATGCGCCTGGCATACCGGATCCTCCGCAATGCGGGCTTTGCCCCACCGTGGATCGAGGCCCGCCACGACATCGAAGCGGCGAGCGAGCGCCTCCGTTCTGACCTGGCGCGGCACACCGCCCGGATCCAGGCTGGCGTCGCGCGCCTGTCCCGTGTTCCCCCCTACCTCCGGCCGACGCGGCGGGCTGCCCTCCGTCGTGAGCACGACCGATTTGTCCAGCGCTACCGCGTCTCCATTGAGGAACTCAACCGCCGCATCGACGATTTCAACCTTGGCGTGCCGGTCTCCTCGCTTCAGCTCCCCCGCATCAATCTGCGTCACACCCTTGAGATGCTCGATAGCCTGCTCCCGACCGACCTCTGACGCAACAGAACAGGAGAAATCCTCCTAACTCCCCCAAACCAATCCCCTGTGTCCCCTGCATCTGGTCAGCCGCGCGCGAGCGCAGGCTGCTCGACGCTCGCCAGCGCCTCGATCAGGGTTCGACAGAACGCTGGCAGATCGGCTGGGACGCGCGACGTGACGAGGTTCCCGTCGCGGACCACTTCCCGGTCCACCCAGTTTGCACCGGCGTTGATCATATCGTCTTTGATAGCCGGCACCGAGGTAACCGTCCGCCCACGCACGATCCCGGCTGAGCACAGGACCCAGCCAGCGTGGCAGATCGCACCGATGATCTTGCCCTGGGCATTCGCCTCCCGAACAAGCTGGAGAACTGCAGGATACCGCCGCAGGCGATCGGGTGCCCAGCCACCCGGGATAACGATTGCATCCAGCGACCGGGGATCAACCGCCTCGGCGCTCACGTCAACCCTGACCGGATAGCCGTGCTTGCTTGCGTAGGTATCAGCGGAGCCGGTTCCGACGACCGTAACTCGCGCACCCGCCTCCTTCAGGCGAAGAAGCGGATACCAGAGTTCCAGATCTTCATAGTCACTCTCCGCCAGGAGCGCTACGTGCCGATTCCCCAACTCTCCTGCCATCTCCTAGAGCCTCCTCTCACTTTCTGAGCTGATCACACCGCTTTCTGCGCTGGATCACCCCATGCAATCCAGCTGTAATCCATGCGCGCCCATCTCGCCTCAGTGCCTCCCATCGAACGGTCCGCCTGTCCGGTCCCTCACCGATGGCGCCAGCGAGAGATCAGCTGATCAGGCGCTGCCAGTGATGAAGGACCGAAGCGCCGCAAGCGTCTCCGGGCGCGACCGGGTCGGGATCGAGCAGACCGGCCCGAGCGCCCAGTGGACCCCACCGCTCTCCTCCCGCGCCCGACGGGCCTCAGCCAGAGCCTGGTCCGGTGTCGGGGCGACAAGCGCCTCGCGGGAGATGCCCGCTACGAGGGCTGGCTTCAGGCGAGCTGCAGCGGCTGCGATCGATGGATTAGAGGGCGAGGTGGACGCCCAGTTGACTGCGTGGACCGGGTAATCACCAAGCTCAAAGAGCATATTGTTCTCGCCGCACACGTGGAGCAGGTTGAACTCGGCTCCTCGGGCGGCCTCCAGCACCTGGAGATCGTACGGTCGGCCGAAGATCCGATACTGCTCTGGCGAGATCGTATCTTTGCTTGCCCAGGAGGTTGTCGCGAAAAAGATGCCGCTCGCGCCCAGCTCGAGCACTGCCCGCGTATAGTTCACGAACGTCTCGGTAATCGCGCGCAGGCCCTGATGCACCAGGTCCGGCGCCTCCTGCATGTGCCGCAGGAGATCTTGATCTGACGGCACGAGATCGCCTGCGAGCGAAAGCGGATTGAAGATAGTCATAATGAAGGGGATCCGTCCCCCGAGCCCGTCCCGGATCAGGCGCAGTGCCCGGAGATGGTCCCCCAGCACTCCGCGGTCCACCGGCCGCGGCTCGATCTTACGCCAGTCCGCCGGGGATTTTACTGGGACATCGACAATCGTTGGCCCGCGGTGCGGATCACCGCTGTACTGAATCGTGACGCCCCAGTCCTCCACATGGTAGGAGGCCCGGGGGTTCACCTTCATGAAGTCGAACTGGTACGTATTCTGGAAGCCGAGCATACTCTCGGCCAGCCCTTCTGGCGTTGCCTCGGTATCGTAGAAGTGACGCCACATGCTCCACGCCGGTCGGTCGGTTGGCTCCCCGCGCAGGGTCGCCTGAAGCCGCTCGCGCGGCGACATCCGCTCCGCCATCTCTCCTCCTACCAGGGATCTCCAGCGACGAGTATAGCACGGCGCGAGCGAGCATCTGTGCCCGCGGGCTGGCTGTGGCTTTCCCGATCAGCCTCAGGCAACGGGCAATAGAGGCTCAGGCCGCCCTCTTCAGCTCCTCACGGACCCGAATGTAGCGAACGATGTTCCCCCGGGTAAGGAGGCCGACGAGGTGCCCATCCGTTACAACCGGTAGCTGGTTCAGGTCCTGGCGTGAGAGGTCCTCGAGCGCACGCGTGAGCGGCTCATCCGGCGTGGCCACTGCAAGGCGGCTCAACGGGAGCATCACCGCGGAGACCGGCGTTCGCGACCACGCATCGCGCGGTACCGTGCGAATCTCACGGAGCGAAATCAGTCCCACGATGTGATCGCGGTCGTTGACCACCGGCACCACGCGCAGGTTCCGCCCGAGAATATACGTCTCGACGAAGTCGAGGATCGTTGTATCGGCCGGCACTGTCGCCGGGTTCGGGGTCATCACCGAGCCCACGAGACACTCGCTAATATCGTATGCCGTCTTCTGCTTGAAAAAAAATATCGGGGGGGGGGGGGGGGGGGGGGGGGGGGGG
>JADGGD010000255.1 GCA_019690095.1 Chloroflexota bacterium | reverse complement strand
TAATTCGTCGGCAGCGTCAGTTGTGTATAAGAGACTGTGGGAGGCGATGGTGCTGGATATGGCCCGCGCGGGCCAGGTGATTCCCCTGGACGACCTGATCAAGGGCCAGCCGGACTTCAACCCGGATGATTTCATCGAGGTCTTCTGGAACTATCCGGTGGTCAACGGCAAGCGGTACGGCCTTGCCGATGTATTCGCCCCACACTTCAACTTCTACAACAAGGATATCTTCGATAAGGCCGGTGTTCCCTACCCCCCAACGACTGAGGAGTGGACCTGGGACGCCTATGCCACAACTGCCCAGAAGCTCAGCCAGCCGGACAAGAAGATCTGGGGCTCAGATACGATTCCAATCGGCTGGCAGTACTGGACACTCAAGCTCTGCTGGCAGAACGGCGGCGACTGGTATACTCCCGATTACCAGAAGTGCCTCATCGATCAGGAGCCGAACATTGAGGCGACCCAGTACTGGGCCGATCTGCTTCTGAAGCGGCAGAGCATGCCGAATCCTGATCAGGCCCAGGCAACCGCGAATGGTCAGGGTGTTCCCCTGTTCGAGAGCGGCAACATCGCGCTCGAACGCTGGGGCATCTGGATCGCTGCTGACCTGGTCAAGGGCAATTTCCACTGGGACTTCGTGCCGGAGCCGAAAAAAGTCCAGCGCGCGACGATCCTCCATACGGCGTTCAATACGATTACCCGCGATACCAAGCACCAGGACGCGGCCTGGAAGTGGCTGAATGCCGTGGTCGGAACGGATGGCACATACAACTACGCCCACTATGCGGCCTTCCCGAGCGTCCGTAAGTCGGCCAACTTGCGCAAGCCGTGGATCCTCGATCCGAATGTCAAGGCGAACTGGGATCTGATTCCCGAGGCCGGAACGTACGGGCGGGTCCTGCCAGGACCGCACAACGAGCAGCAGGCCCTGAAGCTGATCGGCGATGCCCTGCAGGCTGTCTATCTCGGCAAGCGGAAGGCAGCAGACGCATTCAAGGAGATTGCTCCGAAGGTCACCGAGGTTATTCGGCTATCCTGAATCGCCCGACTACGCCGATCCCCTGCCGCGGCATCGGACCGGGCGCGGCAGGGGATCGGGCCAGCGGACCAGCGCCCGGACCCGGCAGGGTCGGGCCGGGCGGTGGCACACGGGGGAACTGCCGCCGGACGCTGAATCCTCAGGCCAGCAGAGCGCTCGGGGCGTCGGGTGGGCATCGCCGTGGAACGACGAGCAGCGCCTCACCGGGAGGCGGGGGATATAACGCCCGGGCAGATCGGGACCCGGGAAGGGTGGTGCACGGATGAGGGGAGACGGCAGACAGATCGCGTGGCTGACCGGCCGGCGCCGGCGTCGTCTGGCGCAGGCCATCGAAGGATATCTGTACATCTCGCCGTGGATTCTCGGCTTCATTCTCTTCACCGGGGGGCCGGTGGTCGCCTCATTCGTGCTCAGCTTCTTCGAATGGCGGATGATCGAGCCGCCGCGCTGGGTCGGGCTGGAGAACTACGTCACCATGATTACGGCCGATCCCCTCTTCACCAAGTCGCTCGTCGTCACGGTGAACTACGTTGTAGTCTCGGTCCCGCTCCAGATCGCCTTCGCGCTCGCCCTGGCGGTACTGGTCAACCAGAAGGTCCGCCTCGTCGGCGTCTGGCGGACGATCTTCTATATGCCCTCGGTCGTGAGCGGTGTTGCGGTCTCAGTGCTCTGGGTATGGCTGCTGAACCCGGAGTACGGACTGGTCAACGACATCCTGAGCTTCTTTGGAATCACCGGTCCAGATTGGCTGACCTCAGAGCGATACGCCCTGCCAGCCCTGATCGGCATCAGCCTCTGGAATGTTGGCGGGGCAATGGTCATCTTCCTGGCCGGGCTCCAGGGCATTCCAAGCGAGCTGATCGAGGCGGCCGAGCTCGATGGAGCGGAGGGGCTGACGCGCTTCCGCTACGTGACCCTTCCCCTCCTCTCGCCGGTGACCTTCTTCAACCTCGTCCTGGCTGTCATCGGAGGAGTCCAGACATTCACCCAGGCGTTCGTCATGACCCAGGGGGGTCCGCTCAACGCGACCCTCCTGTATGCCCTGTACCTCTACCAGAACGCGTTCGCCTTTCTGAAGATGGGGTATGCTGCGGCATTGGCGTGGTTCATGTTCATCATTATCCTTGTGATCACCCTGATTCAGTTCCGCCTGGCGCGGACATGGGTCTACTACGAGGCCGGGAGTTGGGACCGATGACGAGGGTCGGGGCGTCCCCGTCAATGTCGATCGCGCGCCCGGGCGCGATGCGGCGCTTTCTCCTGGGAACACGCTTCCACCCCGGCGCGCTGCAGCAGGTAATTCTCCACCTCATTCTGATCATCATCGCCGGGGTGATGCTCCTGCCGATGTTCTGGATGGTCTCCACGGCCCTCCGACCGGATTATCTCGTCTTCAAGATTCCGCCGGTCTGGATTCCCTGGCCGCTCGTCTGGAGCAACTTTCCGGCCTCGCTGCAGTACGAGGGGCAACCCGTTTACCTCTACGCCTGGAACACCGTGCAGATCAGCGTTCTCGCAGTGCTGGGGACAGTCATCAGCAGTACCATCGTCGCCTTTGGCTTCGCCCGTCTTGATTTTCCGGGGCGTGATGCCCTGTTCACCCTTGTCCTGAGCACCCTGATGCTCCCGTTTGCGGTGACCATGGTGCCGATGTTCATCCTGTTTCACGCGCTGGGCTGGCTGGACAGTTTCAAGCCACTGATCATCCCGGCCTGGTTTGGCGGAGGTGCCTTCAACATCTTCCTCTTGCGCCAGTTCTTCCTCGGCATTCCTCGCGAATACGACGAGGCGGCGCGCATCGATGGAGCCGGGAGCTGGACAATCCTCTGGCGGATCATCGTGCCGCTCTCCCGGCCCGCCCTGGCGACCGTCACCGTGTTCGCCTTTGTCTACTACTGGAATGATTTCCTCTGGCCGCTGGTAGTGATCTCGAAGCAGGAGCACTTCACCCTCTCCCTCTTCCTGGCGACGTTCCAGGTAGCCCAGCGGGCGACGCCGTGGAACCTCTTGATGGCCGCCGCAACGCTGGTGATGCTTCCGACAGTGCTCGTCTTCTTCGTGGCCCAGCGGCTGTTCATCCAGGGCGTCGCGCTGACCGGCCTGAAAGGCTAGAGCATACGACGAGATGGCCCATTCGCCAGTTTACTGGCAGGTGCAGTATTTCATGGTATGATGGTGCGCAACCGGATAGGAGGCGCGGGGTGTTCTAATGCTCTCCTCCTGTCCTCAGGGGACTGGCACGTCGATATGTAGCTTGCGTTAACTGGAGACTACAGCAAGGGAAAGCAGGTTTACAGGGATGGAGACAAGGCAGAACATCGATCGGCCCAGAATTCATCGCGTGTTCTCGCGTCGACTTCTTCTTCGAGGAGCAGCAGCGACTGCGGCCCTTACAGCGTTGGTGGCCTGTTCGTCGGCACCATCTGTTTCACCGACCGCAGCGACGGCTCCGTCTCCCACGCCGGCACCAAGCGGAGCAGCGCCGTCAACTGCCCCTGCACCGGCGAGCACAGGGACAGTAACCAGCGCCGCCGGCACGGAAGCAGCGATGAATCCTGGGGCGGCGAAGGGGGTCGAGCTTCATCTCCTGGCGTGGAACAGCTATAAATCTGACGGGATGAAGACCTGGGTGCCGAAGTTCGAGCAAGAGGTCGGCGGGAAGATCGTATTCGACCTTGTCGAGAGCAACAGCCTCGCCGATAAGCAGATCGTCTCACTCTCCGGTCGAACCGGCGAGTATGATCTTACAACAAGCGATGAACCATACATCCCGGCCTATAGTCCGTATCTCCTTGAACTCTCGCCCCTGATCCAGCGTGACAAGTTTCCCGTCAGT
>JADGGD010000254.1 GCA_019690095.1 Chloroflexota bacterium | reverse complement strand
TACCAGCGATCCGGGGATGGTGGAAGCCCGGAAGCGACAGTGGAGCCGAACTCGCCCCGGAGCAGCCCGATCGACGGTTCAAGGGCGAATCAGGTAGATCGGTGCCGGGCAGGGCATCCGATAGCGTGCCCGAGCGGGTCTCACAGTACGACCCCGGTTGGACGTCCCAGGATGGTACGGCGGGGTCGGACGGTGATCCGGACGGCAGTGTCACGGTGCTGCCAAGGGTGGTACCGCGGGATAGTTCCCGCCCCTTTAAGAGGGCGGGAATTTTGGTATCCGGGGCCATGCCGGTGCCGTGCGCTGTCGAGAAGGGTGGTACCACGAGGAAGGCTCTCGTCCCTTTGGGGTGAGAGCCTTTTTCATAAACCAATGCGTGCGGCCAACGGGCCAGTGATGGGAGGAGGAACTCATGGCAATGACAACACCGCGTCCGCAATCCGTGATGCCGACCGATACCGCGCCCCGGCGGATGACCGGCGCGGAGATTCTCTGCGAGAGCCTCCGCCGGGAAGGGGTGGAGCTGATCTTCGGGTACCCCGGAGGAGCGGTCCTTCCCCTCTACCATACCCTGCCAGAGTTCCCATTCCGTCATATCCTCGTACGCCACGAGCAGGGGGCGGTATTCGCCGCGAGTGGCTACGCCCGTGCGACCGGACGAGTTGGGGTCTGCCTGGCAACCTCGGGGCCAGGCGCGACCAACATGGTGACCGGCATCGCCGACGCGATGATGGACTCGGTGCCGATCGTCGCGATCACCGGCCAGGTGGCGACCTCGCTCATCGGCCGCGATGCCTTCCAGGAGATCGACACGACGGGCATTACCCTCCCGATCACCAAGCACAATTATCTCGTTGAACGGGCGGAGGATCTGCCGATCATTGTTCGGGAGGCGTTCTACATTGCCCGGAACGGGCGGCCGGGCCCGGTGCTGATCGATGTGCCGAAGGATGTCCAGCAGCAGGAGGCCGAGTTTGTCTGGCCAACCGAGGTCCGGCTGCGCGGCTTTCGTCCCACCCTGCACGGTCACGCGCGGCAGATTCGACAGGCCGCCGAGCTGATCGCCCAGAGCGAGCGGCCGCTGATCCTGGCTGGCCACGGGGTGATTATTTCTCAGGCATACGCCGAGCTGCGGGCGCTCGCGGAGAAGGCGCAGATACCGGTGATCACGACCCTCCACGGGGTGAGCTGTTTCCCCGAGTCGCACGAGCTGAGCTTCGGCATGACCGGCATGCACGGGGCCGCCTACGCGAATAAGGCGATCTGTGAGTGCGATCTCCTGATCGGGATCGGCATGCGCTTCGACGACCGGGTGACGGGCAAGGTCTCCGGTTTTGCCCCCAAGGCCAAGATCATCCACATCGATATTGATCCTGCCGAGATCGGGAAGAACGTCCGGGTGACCGTTCCGATTGTCGGCGACTGTCGGAACGTCCTGGCGGCGCTCGTTCGAGAGGTCAAGGAGGCGCGTCACGAGGAGTGGCTGGCCCAGCTGTGTGCCTGGCGGGAGGAGATGCCGATGACCCGCATTCGAGAGACCGACCGCCTGCTCCCGCAGCACGTGATCCGCGCACTCTACGAGGAGACCGGTGGCCGTGCGCTGATCGTCTGTGACGTGGGACAGCACCAGATGTGGGCGGCCCAGCACTACTGGTACGACGTGCCCAACAGCTTTTTCAGCTCCGGCGGCCTCGGTGCGATGGGGTACTGCCTGCCGGCCTCAATGGGGGTCAAGCTGGGGCGTCCCGATGAGATGGTCTGGGCGGTGGTTGGCGACGGCGGCTTCCAGGTAACGATGCAAGAGCTGGCGACGATCGTCCAGGATAATATCGCCGTGAAGATCGCCATCATTAACAACGGCTACCTGGGTATGGTGCGTCAGTGGCAGCAGCTCTTTTACAACCGCCGCTACTCGGCGTCGCCCCTCTCCGGGCCGGACTTCGTCAAGCTCGGCGAGGCCTACGGCATCCCGGCGCTCCGGGTTACCCGTCGTGAGGAGGTGGCACCGGCGATTCGCCAGGCCATCGCGACCGAGGGGCCGTTCATGATCGACTTCGTCGTCGAGGAGGAGGAGAACGTCTACCCCATGATCCCGCCGGGTGGTGCGCTCTCCGACATCATTCTCGACACGAACCTCTGATCGATCCAGGAAGGAAGGCTGGCGGTGAAGCGAACGGTCGTCGCACTGATGGAAGATCACCCGGGGGTGCTCAACCGGGTGGTCAGCGTCCTGCGTCGTCGAAGCTTTAATATCGACAGCCTGGCGGTCGGGCATACCGACCAGCCCGGCGTGTCGCGCATGACGATCACGGTCGAGGGCAACGATGAGGTCATCGAACAGGTCGTCAAGCAGCTGTACAAGATCATCGATGTGATCAAGGTATCGGATATCAGCGACGAGAAAATGGTCGTGCGGGAGCTGGCGCTTATCAAGGTAACGGCCCAGAGCCAGACCCGGTCAGAGATCATGCAGATCGTCGATATCTATCGGGCGAAGATCGTCGATGTATCTCCCGAGTCGCTGATGATCGAGGTAACCGGGCCGGAGGAGAAGATCGATTCCCTCATCAGTCTCCTCCGCGGCTTCGGGATCAAGGAGGTTGTCCGGACCGGTCGGGTGGCGCTCGTGCGCGGGCCAAGCGCCACCCGAGCGCCAGAGGAGGAGCCGGTTGATGGGCGGGTCCGATCGACCGGGCGCGGGGTAAAGCAGGCGGTCGGTCCGTGATCCTGCCGCGCGCCGGATGGGCGCGCCGGCACGGAGATGGATTGGGAAACATTTGGGAACCGGTAGGAGAATCGCGTGGCGGTAACGATCTACTATGACGCAGATGCAGATCTGGGACGCCTGGCCGGACGGAAGATCGCCATTATCGGGTACGGAAGCCAGGGGCACGCCCATGCGCTGAATCTCAAGGATAGCGGGCTTGAGGTGATCGTTGGCCTCTACCGGGGCAGTCGATCCTGGGAGCGGGCGCAGCAGGCCGGACTGCCGGTCATGACTGTCGAGGAGGCCGCGGCGGCGGCCGATCTGATTATGCTGCTGGTCCCCGATCAGACCCAGAAGGAGCTCTACGAGCAGGCGATCCGACCGGCGCTCCGCTCCGGCAAGACGCTGATGTTTGCCCACGGCTTCAACATCCATTTTAATCAGATCATCCCGCCGCCGGATGTCGATGTGAGCATGGTCGCCCCAAAGGGCCCCGGTCATATCGTCCGTCGGCTCTTCACCGAGGGCGTCGGAACGCCCGCGCTCATCGCGGTTCAGCAGAATCCCTCCGGTCACGCGCGTGAGGACGCGCTCGCGTATGCGAAAGGGATCGGGGCGACCAGTGCGGGGGTCATCGAAACGACATTCGCCGCGGAGACCGAGACCGATCTGTTCGGTGAACAGACGGTGCTCTGCGGCGGGGTAAGTGCGCTGGTGAAAACAGCGTTCGAGACCCTGGTCGAGGCGGGGTATCCACCGGAACTGGCGTACTTCGAGTGCTGTCACGAGCTCAAGCTCATTGTGGATCTGATCTACCAGGGTGGGCTGAGCTATATGCGTTACTCGGTGAGTGATACCGCCGAATACGGGGACTATACCTCGGGGCCAAAGGTGATCGACGCGCACGTGCGCGAGTCGATGCGGGCGATTCTCCGGGATATTCAGAATGGAACCTGGGCCCGGAACTGGATCCTGGAGAACCAGGCCGGTCGGCCGAACTTCTATGCCATGCGGCGGCGTGAGGCCGAGCACGAGCTTGAGGTCGTCGGCAAGAAGCTGCGGGCGATGATGCCCTGGCTCAAGCCGGCAGGCTGACGTGGTGGAACTGGCCGGGTGGGCCGGGGGGTATCGGTCGGGGTGATGGCAGGAGGGGGACTGCCCGCGGCCTTGTGGTGACGAGCACGGTAACAC
>JADGGD010000253.1 GCA_019690095.1 Chloroflexota bacterium | reverse complement strand
CACCGACGCCTGCGGGCCAGGATATCCCGGTGATTATGAACCAGGCCACTGCTGATGAGCTGCATCTGAAGGTGGGCGAACGCTACATCTACAGCGACGTCGAGCAGTACAACCCCAAGGGCGTGGTCGTGAAGATCGTGGGCATGTGGGAGCCGATCGATCCGAACGATACCTACTGGCTCTACGACCCATTTCTCTTCAACAATGTCCTCTTCAGCAACAAGGCCGATCTGTTCAACCGCGTGTTTCCCCAGCTCCCCAATGCACCACACGAGTTTTCCTGGTACGCCATCTTCGATGCCAACGCGATTCATACGGTGAACGAGAGTCGGGTGTTGTCCGGCCTGCAGTTCCTGAACACCCGGGCGAACATCATGATGCCCTCGGTCACCGAGTATCCGGCCTTGATGACAACGCTCCAGGAGTTCCAGACCCGGGCTTTTCTCCTCAACCTGTTGCTCTTCGTCCTGAGTGTGCCGATGGTCGTGGTGGTGCTGTACTACATCGCGACCAGCCTGGGGATGATCATCGATCGCCAGCGTAATGAGATCGCCCTGCTCAAGAGCCGGGGGGCATCGACACTCCAGGTGATCGGGATCTACCTGACCGAGGGCATCCTGATGGGGGTGCTCGCGATGATCGTGGGACCGCTCATCGGTATGGGAGTGGCGGAGCTGATCGGCGACTCCTATGGATTTCTGCTGTTCGCCCAGCGACCGCCGCTCCCGCTCTGGCTCGATCAGGAAACCCTCCAGTACGCGGCCGGCGCGGTCGTGCTGGCGATTCTCGCCAGTCTGCTCCCGGCGGTCGGGGCGGCCCGCCATACGATCATCAGCTATAAGCAAGAGCTGGCGCGAACGACGCGCGCGCCGCTCTGGCAGCGGTTCTTCATTGATATTCTCTTGCTGGCGATGGCGGGCTACGGCTACCGGCTTCTGAGCCAGAACCACTCGATCCTCATGATTGGCCAGGGAAGCCAGGGGGGTGCCGTTGAGCAAAAGCTCTTCATCGACCCGCTGACCCTGCTGGTGCCGTCGGTGGCAATCTTCGGGGCGGCGTTGTTCTTCTTGCGGATCTTTCCCCTGCTCTCGGCCCTGGTGTCGCGAATCGCGAACCTGGTGGCTGGAGCCCCGATCGTACTTGCCCTGCGCCAGATCGCGCGCATGCCGCGCCACTACAGCTCGCTGGTCCTGCTGTTGACCGTGACGCTCGCCCTCGGGGCATTTAGCGCCTCGGCAGCGCATACGATTGATCGCAACTTTGCCGAGAAGACCTATTACCAGATTCCTGCTGACCTCTCGATCTGGGAGGCCTGGGATTACGACCAGACAACCGGCGTGTTCAACGCCCCGCCCTTGAGTGCTCACTACGTCAAGGGCGTGGAAGAGATTTCTACCTACAATGAATACACGGTGGTCCCGCAGCAGTCGCGAAGCGGAGAAAAAGCCCAGCTCCTGGCGATCGACCGCCTGACCTTCCCCAAGGTCTGCTGGTGGCGGAGCGACTTCGCCGATAAGCCGCTCGGTGCGCTCATGAACGCGCTCGCGGTGAGCGATCAGGCCATCCTGGTGCAGCAGGAGTTTCTCGACCGGTACCAGCTCCACCTCGGCGATACGGTGACGTTGTTGTTTGATAACACGCCGGTTGACTTCTACATTACTGAGACGATTCGCGAGTTCCCAACCCTCTACCCGGATCAGGGCTACATCTTCGTGGCAAACCTGAACTACATCTATGACCAGATCGGGACGACCCCGTACCGCGTGTGGGTGAAGCTTGCTCCGGATGCACGGAGCGTGGATGTGATCAACGCGATGCGGAATAACGGCATCAAGATCGTGAATATTGAGAATAGTCGGGTTGCCGTGAACGCGGATCGTCTGGATCCACAGCGGACAGGCCTCTTCGGCGTGCTCTCGATTGGTTTCATCGTCGCCGCGGTGCTGACAGTGCTGGGCTTCTTCCTCTACTCATTCCTGTCGTTCGAGCGGCGCCTGCTGCAGATGGGGATCCTGCGGGCAATGGGGCTGACGGTGCGCCAGCTCTTCGGCCTCTTGATGTTCGAGCAGGTGTACCTGATCGTGCTTGGCATCATCGTAGGGACCGGCCTGGGGGTCTACGCCGGCAAGCTGTTTATCCCGTTCTTCGAGATCAGCACCGGCTTTCAGAATGCGATTCCGCCGTTCATTGTGGAAACGGCCTGGGGGGATATCACCCGCATCTACATTATCCTCGGTCTGATGCTGGCAGTGGGGCTGGCTTCGACGGCGGTGATGATTGCCCGCATGAAGCTGTACCGGACGGTCAAGCTGGGCGAGGAAAGCTGACGGCACTCAGGGGCTGATGACACGTGCGGCCGACCAGCTGGTCGGCCGGGTATGCGATGTCGGGCGGGTCTGCCAGATTCTGCGGCGAGAGGGTCTACGGGGCGGCTAGCCGCCCCGCAGACCCCGCCGGATGCGTTCGACGAGATCCTCCTCGCGGCGCAGGGCGGTCAGATCGATCGGTGACTCCATGGCCACATCGAGAAGGGCGCGGATGATCGTGGCCTTGCGGATGGCGCGCCCACCCCGCCGCCGCGCCTCCCGGCACTTATCCTCGAGCCAGTCGATCTGACGTTCCTCGAGGAAGATCGCCGACTGGCGGGTATAGGTCTCCCCGGACGACTCGGGGCGGCCCTCGCTGTCCTGGTTTTCGGAAGAGCCGTCACCGGCCGGGACGGTCTGGCGGAAGAAGAGTGACTTTCCCTCGGGAAGACTAGCTCGACGAGGCATGGTTCTCAATCTCCTCGGCTAGGGATCGATACGCGCGGGCTCCGTCGCTGGTGCGCGCGTAGGTGAGGATCGACTGGCCCACGATGGGGCTCTCCTTGAAGCGAACGCTTTCCCGGACGACCGTTTCGAAGATACGGAACTGCCCTCCAAGCTCGGATCGCGCTCGCTGGAGGATTTCCCGCGAGTGAAGGGTCCGCGAGTCGAAGCGGGTGGCGAGGATGCCCTCGACCTGTAGGGAAGGGTTGACCTCTTGCTGGATCTCCCGGACAGTCTGGAGGAGAAGCCCGACCCCAAGGAGGGTGTAGTAGTCGCAGGTCATCGGGATCAGCACGCTATCGGCCGCGCTGAGGGCGTTGACCGTGAGGAGGCCGAACGAGGGGGGGCAGTCGATCAGGACGTAGTCGTAGTGATCGCGAAGGGGCTTGAGGGCATTGCGGAGCTTGTCCTCTCGTCGGTTCATGTTGACGAGCTGAAGCTCGGCTGCCGACAGGTGGATGTTGGCCGGGGCGAGCATCACGCGGTCTTCAACGGGGACAAGGATATCCGGGAGCCGGGCGCTGCCGATGAGGACGTGATAGGTCGTGGTAGCGAGGGCGTGGAGCTCGAGGCCGCAGCCCTCGGACAGGCTCGCCTGGGGATCGAGATCGATCATGAGGACCTGGCGGCCGCGCTCGGCGAGGGCCGCTGCGAGGGAGCGCGTCGTCGTGGTCTTGCCGGAACCCCCTTTCTGATTGGCGACTGCGATGACGCGGGCCACGCGGGCATTACCTCCAATCGATGCAAGTACGATTATACGGTCGGAATGCTCGTTGATTGTACCGGTGCACGGTTGGCAGGTCAAGGGAGGCACGCAGTGGAGGCCTGGTTCCGCGGGGCATATTGCTGTGGTGAGGCGCTGGGGGATCGGGCGAGAAGGAATTCGAGACGAGCCTGCATTCGACAGGGAAGCAGGAGGTATCCGGCTGATGCTCCCCGTGAAGAAGCCGGGTTCGGGGTGTACCCGTCGTCCGGGAGCTGCTGTCGTTCTCAGGGATAAAGAGGCGACCATCCGATCCAGAGGACTGTTGTCCGGTGAATGTCTTTCATCCCTATCCGTGTGGGTAGCCTGTACTGGAATATAACCGTATAGACATTCTGATCAGTGATAC
>JADGGD010000252.1 GCA_019690095.1 Chloroflexota bacterium | reverse complement strand
ACCGAGGCCGTTCCAGACGAGTTCGTTGATCTCCTTGCGATTGACGGCGATATTAAGGGCCTGACGGAACTCCGGTGTATCGAAGAGCTTCGCCAGCACCGGATCCGGACAGTTGATGTTGAGATAGTAACAGTCGGTACTCGCCTGTCGCCAGTTAAACACCCGGTACCCGCCTTTCTTCTCGTTCTCTTTGAAGAAAGTGTACGAGCCCGGATCCATGTGCCGCATCTGGGCATCAATTTTTCCGCTCGCGA
Organism: Chloroflexota bacterium; assembly: GCA_019690095.1. Taxonomy (GTDB): domain Bacteria; phylum Chloroflexota; class UBA6077; order FW602-bin22; family CADDYW01; genus JADGGD01. Next base: position 3,669 of record JADGGD010000252.1, on the reverse strand, counting down.
CCCAGAGCTTGAGAACCTCGAAGTTATCGAAGAAGGCGTGTTCGATCCGGTCTATGTACGGAAGCTGATTGCCCTGGTATCTACCTGCCAGTAGTAAGGGTTCCGGACCATGACGACCGGATCCGCTGGGGTAGGCTTGTCGATCTTCCAGGCGTACAGGACCGGAAGCTCCGGGTTGAGAAACCAGAAGGCAATCGGCCCTTGCATGTCGCCCGCCTTGCCCCACAGGTCGGTCCAGCTCGACAGCTTCCGCTTGCTTACCTCCTGGTCCAGGGTCGCTTTATCCGCGTACTTTGGATGGAACTTCTTAAGGTAATGCGATGGGGCAAGCAGTCCGGGCCCACCGGGCATACCCCCGCCATTCTTGGCGATCTGGATCGGTAAAAGCGGGTTCGGCGCCGGATACTTGATCGTGACCGTTGTATCATCGACGATCGACACAGTCGCGATCTTGTACTCGTCCCCGACCTTCTGCCGAATCAAGAACGATGGCTCGGGTACCAGATCCTTGTTGAGCTGGACATCCTCGAGCCAGAACTTCACATCATCCATCGAGACCGGCGTGCCGTCAGACCACTTCACGCCTTTCCGGAAGTGGAACGTGAACTCAGTCGCGTCATCGCTCTGCTCCCACTTCTCGACGAAATTGGGGACCAGGCGAATGGTATTCGGGTCCGGCGCATCCCACTCGATGAGCTGTTCCTCCAGGAGCTTCGTCGGACCCCAGCGGTCAGAGAGGCCGCGGTACGCCCGGTGCCATGTCCCCCCGTACTGGCCAACCTCCTCGAGCGGGGTGATGACCCGTGGATTCGTCGGCAACCGTTGCTCAACCGGCGGCAGCTTACCCTGCTTCACGAGATCTGCCAGCATCGGCGCCTCGTTATACTTGGTCACCGTGGCAGTCGGCGCAGCGGTCGGTTGCGCCTGGGACACCGTGATCGGTGCCGTCGTCGGTGTCGGCGCGGCAGCCGGTGCAGCTGTCGGGGTCGGAGCCTGGCCGGCTGCCTGGCCAGCGGGCGCCTGGGTTGCTGGCGGCGCGGTACCCCCGCCACCGCAGGCGCTCACTACAGTGCTTGCGGCAGTCAGCGCGGCGAGTTTGAGGAAGCGACGCCGTTCGATAATCGAGCTAACGCCCATCCCTTTCTCTTCAACTCCTTTCTCGACGACGCGTTCTCACCGTTCCACGACCGGGGGCGTGACCGCGAACGCGAGATCCCGTACGATACGCGCCAGAAGCAGTAATGGGCTCAATCTCTCGAAAGGATAGATGCGCTGAACGCGTACACATATAGCACATGTGCAGCGTGAATGCAATCGATTGAGGTCACCGGAGCACAAACGACCAATGCGACGGTCTCTCAGGAGGAGGGATGTCTGACGCACCCGCACGGCCAAGCTTTACTGGCCTGCTCGTCCACTATGATCCCGTCTTTAACTTCTCATATTTCGTCCCTGATGGCTGGTACCGGCAGCCGATCGCCAGCCCTGAGGGGACCGGTGTCATCTATCTGCCAGATCCGGGTGACCCCTTCACCGGCTTCTCGTCTGAGGGGCGCGACCTCGGAATACCCGTCGAGCCTGGGGATCTACCCGCCCTGCGGGCCGGCTTTCTGAGCGGTCTCCGCCGACTACCCGGGGCGATCATCGAGGAGCGTGAGGCCGAGGCCATCGGCGACCTGATCACGATGGAAGCGCGCCATACCTACCGCGACGGGAAGATTCGGCGCAAGCGCTGGGTTCGTCTGCTCTACCGGGGCTCGACACAGGTCCGTCTGGTCGCCCAGGGAGCAACGGTCGAGCAGTTCCACTACTGGCTCCCGATGTTCTTCGAGAGCATGCGGACGTTTCGCTTCGGGGACTGGGCGCACGATGCGGGCGTGATCCGCCCAGAAGGGAGCGGAGGCGGATGAGCCGGGCCAGGGCAGCCACCCTGGCCCGGCATCAGAACTGCTTCCAGAGATCAAAGATCGACCCGGACATCCAGTCAACGGCTGATTCATCCGGATGATTGAAGAGCGAGGAAGCAAAGCCACGCTGCCAGCGAAAGCTGACGAAGTAGGCGAGCGGGTGCGTAATCGTATTCGTCACCTGGTCAAGGCTGAGGTGGCCCAGGTAGCCAAGGAGCAGACCACCAGCACAGCGCATCCCGAGGATTCGCTCCAACAGCACGAGCACCGGAACGTACTCCCAACCGTGGAGCGGGAGAACAATCCGCCGCTCGGTCCGGCGTCCGCCAAGCTGGTAGCGCGCCAGGTCAACAAGATGATCGGCATCGATGAGAAAGCCGGTCAGGAATGGAGCGAGCGCTGGCAGGAGCCGGCCGGTCCGGATCCACTGCAGGGTGGCCAGACCGGTTGAGACGATAAGGTGGACTGCCGGTCGCGCCATCGCGTTACAGGCGAGCCCAGGCTTCGATGAGGGTGCGCTTGGCGTTAGCGATCACCGCGGCCGAGGTCTCGCCCCGGTGTGGACGAACCTCGAACGCCACCACATTCTGCTTCCCCTCCCCAATATAGCCGATCTCCTGCAGGACCCGAAGATACTCGACGAGCTCAGGTACGTCGTTCTCGCCTCCCTCGATGCCAAACCGCGGGTGAAGGTCGCCGTAGAGGGGGTGGTTCCGATCATTCAGGACGCAGTTGCCAATGTGTGCGTGCACCAGGTGGTCCTTCGCCACCGTCAGCGCCTGCTGGGCCGTCTCGAACTGGAGAGGCAGGTGGCTGAGATCCAGCATCAGGCCAAAGCTCGGATGCTCCCGGCGGACCTGTCGGGAAACCTCAACCGCCAGGGCATTCGGCCCGATCAGCGCTTTCTTATCAATCGTGCGGTCAAATGTCTCGAGGACAATGCTCATCGCCCCTTTGCTGGCGGCGTACGCACAGAGCTGATTGAGCGAATCAACCAGGAGGCTCACTGCTTCCTGCTCGTGCTCCGGCCCCGGGTACGGTCCACTCAGCACACCGAAGCGCTGGGCTCCCAGCTCATAGGCCTCGTCGATCGCCACCTTGAGGCGGTTGATCGCCTTCTGACGCTGCTCGCGATCGAGCGCATTGAGATCGAGCTTCCCACTCAGCTGGATCGGCTGAGCACCGTATCCGATGACCATCTGCGCGCTCGCCAGCAGGCGCGCGACGTCCGTGCGCACTGCCGCGTCGGCGATCGTGGTGATCTCAATGGCGCCGAAGAACTCGTCCTCGACGATTTTGCTAATCGTCTCCAGCACCGGCCCGGTCCCGCTCATGGTTTCTGGATATGCCATGAACTGGACAATCCCGACCTTCATCGCGGTATGCAGGTCTGAATTCACCCTGTCCTCCTGAATCGTGGGGCATCGAGCGTGGTACAATCGCTCTCGGACGATACCAGGAACCCATGGGGCGTGTCAACCAAGGCCGCGCCGCTTGAACACGCCGGGGGCAGAACGTGGAGATCTCTCTTCTGTATGGCGAAACCGGTCTGACTGTCCGACTGCCCGAGCAGAATCTGACGGTGGTCGCACCGCGCTATCGCCCGGGTCTGCCTGACGAGCGGGGGGCGATTACCGAGGCACTGCGTCACCCGATCGGCACGCCCCCGCTCCGGGACCTGGTGCGCCCTACCGATCGCGTCGTCGTTGTCTTCAGTGACCTGACCCGCCCCGTCCCCAACCGAACGATTCTTCCTCCTCTC
>JADGGD010000251.1 GCA_019690095.1 Chloroflexota bacterium | reverse complement strand
TGGCGACAAACGCGGCATTCGCCGGGGTATCGAGCGACTGGAAGTAATTCCAGGCGGTCAGATGGCCGACCATATTCTTGGCGCCGATGCCTTTCACTTCGACCTCGGCGATACTGACCGACAGGGTGGGAAGCTGCTCGGCGGTGATGCCGGCATCGGCGAGTTGCTTGAAGAAGGCGACATTGCTGTCACCATTCAGCGTGTTGAAGACGACGTCTGGATTCGCTGCCTTGATTTTGCTGATCGTCGCAGTGTAGTCAGTGTGACCAAGCGGGGTGTAGTCTTCACCCACGACCGTCCCGTGTTCGGCGGCCAGCTGCGCCTTAATGATCTTGTTGGCGGTGCGCGGGAAGACGTAGTCAGAACCAAGCAGGTAGAAGCGCGTGCGCTTCTGGGCGAGAAGATAGCTGACCGCCGGGATGATCTGCTGGTTGGGCGGTGCACAGATATAGAAGATGTTCGGCGACTGCTCCAGTCCTTCGTACTGCACCGGGTAGTAGAGAAGACCGTTAAGCTGCTGGACGACCGGCAGGACCGCCTTGCGGCTGGCTGAGGTCCAGCAGCCGAAGATGGCGGCCACCTTCTTGTCCTGGAGGAGTAGCTTTGCCTTCTCGGCGAAGGTCGGCCAGTCCGAGGCGCCGTCCTCAACGATCGGCTCGATCTTCTTCCCGAGTACCCCGCCCTTCGCATTGATCTCGTCGATCGCCATGAGTTCGGCGTTCTTGACTGCCACCTCACTGATGGCCATCGTGCCGCTGAGGGAATGGAGAATCCCCACCGGAATCGTTCCCCCCGCCCCGGCCGGGGCGGCGGCCGCCCGGGCTGTCGGCATCGCGCTCGCCGCCGCGGTCGGCCCGGCCGCGCTGGCTGCTCCAGTCGGACGGGGAGGTGAGGGGACAGCGGTCGCCGGAGCCGACCCGGGGCCCGGGAGTTCCGACGCGCCGCACGCGCTCAGCAGGCCGCTAGCGACAGCGGCCGCGGCCAGAATCGACGCGGATCGCAACAGTCCCCGCCGGCTGATCGGCGCCGCGGCGCCGCCTTTGCATCGGTCAACGGGGTCGAACGCATCCATCGAGTATCTCCTCATACCACTGTCATTTCATCACACTCAGACGCGCCCGCGGGCGCCAGGGGCCAACGGGTCACACCTGCGCTGGTAGTGTATGGGAGATCGATGACCACCCTCTACAGACTGGGGAAATGAAACGCGAAACGTATAATTGTGCGGCGCGTCCGGCGCTGCACCGGCCGTCGCGAAGAGAGCCGCCGGCCCGGGTCGATTTTCACCGGGCGTTCATCGAGCCCTCACACCGGGCTCACCGCCGGTTAACACCAGCGCGCTACGCTTCCCCCAGACAGTATTCCGCGAGCCCAGGGCGCGTCGAGTTCGCCGATCAAGAGGGATAACGTTCGACTTCCTCCGCGACCTCCTGATCTGGCGGGCCAGCGGCGGATCCGCTGGACGATCCCGTGCGCGGCGAGGAGTGTCGAGGACGGCGCCAGAACCGCCTCCTCGCTGGAGATCCGCGGGGTCCATCAGGCAGGAGGCGCGCAGGGATGTATGGACAGGAATGCGTGGAAAGGTAACGGTGATGCCGATGCCGCTGGAGCGATGGCTGTCCGGCCTGCGCGACCTGCTGGGCCGCATGTGGTCTGCGGACAGTGTCCGAGACCTGCGCTGCCCACAGTGCCATGGGAAGATGCACGCGGTGTTCGACCCGCTGCTGGCAGCGGAATGGGATGCCCCCTGGTCTATCTGGTATTACTGTCCCCGGTGCGACGGCAGTGACACGGACCGCTGAGGCGGCGCGCACACCGGGGGAGTGCGAGGACACGGCGGCGCAACCAGCACCCTGCTTTCTGACAACTCCGGATGGTGCACCGCCATCCCCACCGGAAGGAGGACACGGTATAATTCTGCCAGGGGCACCATTCGAAGGGGAAGCCACGACGTGGCGCGCATCCTGGTTGTCGAGGACGAGGCAAGCCTGCGCAGTACGATCGCCTATAACCTGCGGCGCGAGGGCCACGAGGTGGTGCTCGCTGAGGACGGCGAGCAGGCCCTCGCCCTCTGGGCGCGGAGCCCCGCCGATGTCGTCCTGCTCGATCTCATGCTCCCGCGCCTGGACGGCCTGGAGGTCTGCCGCCGCCTGCGCCAGCAGAGCGGCGTGCCCATCGTAATGCTGACCGCCCGCACCGACGAGATCGACCGGGTCGTCGGCCTGGAGGTCGGCGCCGATGACTACGTGACCAAGCCGTTCAGCATGCGCGAGCTGCTCGCCCGGGTCAAGGCGATCCTCCGCCGCCGGGCGCTCCTCCAGGAAGAGCTGGGGCGCCAGAGCGCCACCGAGAGCGCCCCGATCCTCCGCGGCCCCCTCCGCATCGAGCCCGCCCGCCGGCGCGTCTTCCGCGGCGACCGCGAGATCGCCCTCAAGCCCAAGGAGTTCGATCTCCTCCTCCACCTGGCACGCCACCCCGGCCAGGTCTTTTCCCCCGAGCAACTGATCGAGGTCGTCTGGGGATACGACGCCCTGGGCGAGACCGGCACCGTCCGCGTGCACATCCGCTCGCTCCGCGAAAAGCTGGAGGACGATCCGTCAAACCCCACCCTGATCGAGACAGTGCGCGGGGTCGGATACCGCATGGCCGACTGAACGATGTTCCGCCGGATCCAATGGCGCATCGCCGCAGCCTACGTGGCCCTGATCGTTACGGCCATGCTCGCGCTCGGCCTCGCCCTGACCGCCCTCATCCGGGCACGCCAGCTTGGCCTGCTCGAAGACCAGCTCACCCGAGAGGCCCGCCTCGTCGCTGATGATGCGACCTTCCGGCTCGTCCACCAGGCCAGCCCAACCGATCTCGACGCGCTGGCCAAATCCCTCGGACAGGCCAGCGGTACCCGGGTCACCCTGATCGCCCGCGACGGCACTGTGCTCGGCGACTCCGACCACGATCCTCGCACGATGGAGAACCACGCCAGCCGCCCGGAGGTCATCCAGGCCCTGGCGTTCGGTCAGGGCCAGAGTGAGCGGCACAGCGCGACGCTCGATCGAGACCTCCTCTACGTCGCTGTCCCCATGCGCGACCAGGGCCAGACAGTGGGGGTCGCCCGGGTGGCCCTCCCGGTGAGCCGGGTGGATGACCTCCTCAACCAGGCGGTCATCGCCATCGGGGTCGCCACGGCGGTCACCGCAGCCCTGGCAATCGCCGTGGCGGTGGTGATCGCCCGCACGACCACCGGCCCGCTGGAGCGGCTGGCCCGGCTCGCTCGGGCGCTGGCAGCCGGCCGGCTGGACCAGCGCATCGCCGTCGCACGTCCCGATGAGGTCGGCCAGGTCGCCGAGGCCTTCAACCAGATGGCGGCCGAGCTCCAGGAGAAGATCGAGGCGATCGAGGAGCAGCGCTCAGAGATGGCGGCGATCCTGGGCGGCATGGCCGATGGGGTCATCATCGTGGACGAGCACGACCAGATCGTCGCGCTCAACCGGGCGGCCGAACGCATGCTTGAAACGACCGAGGCGGCCGCCCGGGGCCGGCCGCTCGGCGAGGTCGTACGCCAGCGCGAGCTCAGCGCGCTCCTTGATCAGCCCGCTCCGCCAGCCTCGCCGCCGCTCATCGCGCTCGGCCCAGATCGCCGGCAGGTCCAGATCGTGGTGACGCCGGTCCACGTCGGCCATACCACCCGACGGATCATCCTCCTGCAGGATGTCACTGCACTGCGGCAGGCAGAGGCGATGCGGCGCGACTTCGTGGCCAACGTGAGCCACGAGCTACGCACACCGCTGGCCTCCCTGCGCGCCCTCGTCGAGACGCTCGAGAACGGTGCCCTGGAGGATCCGCCGGCCGCCCGCGAGTTCCTCGGCCGCATGCACGCCGAGGTGGACAGCCTCGGCCAGATGGTCGAGGAGCTCCTCGAGCTCGCCCGGATCGAGTCAGGACGC
>JADGGD010000250.1 GCA_019690095.1 Chloroflexota bacterium | reverse complement strand
GCGACCCGCGAGCGCGCCGGCTGGGATCCCCTGCCGACGGCCGGCGGGATCGCCTGGCTGCTCAGCGCGGCGCTGGAGATCGTTCCCGCCTTACGCGACTGCCCGATCCACGAGATCTGGACCGGCTTCCGCCCGCTCTCCGGCGACGGGCGGCCGATCATTGGCCCGGGCGCGGTTGCGGGGCTCTTCTTCTGCACCGGCCACGGGCCGTCCGGCATCGGCCCGCTGCCCGGAACGCTGGCCCTGCTCACCGCGCTGATGCTTGGGGAGCCGCCGCCGATCCCGCCGGAGCCGTTCAGCCCGCTGCGGTTTGCCTGAGCGGACGATCGGGGCGGGTGCCGCATTCTTCTTTCGGAGGATGACCCGATGACCTATCTCTACCACGAGCACAGCTGGCCCCAGATCCGCGAGGCGGCTGCGCGCAAGCCGGTCTGCGTGATTCCGTGCGGAACCGTCGAGCAGCACGGGCCCCATCTGCCCCTCTCGACCGACTTCATCACGGCCGGCATGATCAGCGAGCTGGCCGTGAAGCAGGTGGCCCCGGATGCGCTTCTTCTCCCGACAATCTACTACGGCTTCAACGAGCACCACATGGACTTCCCGGGAACGGTGGCTATCCCCGGCCCGACCTACATCGACTACGCCGCGCACGTCGGGCTGAGCCTGGCCCGGCACGGCTTCGACAAGATCCTGTACGTGAACGGCCACGGCTCGAACCGCCCATTCCTCGAGATCGCCGCGCGGGAGGTGTGCAATCGGACTGACGCCTTCGCCGGGCTCGTCTCGTGGTGGTCGCTGATTCCCCGCGAGGTCATGGAGCGAACCCTGACCTCGGAGATGCCGGGCGGGGTCTCCCACGCCTGCGAGCTGGAGACGTCGGTGCTCCTCTACCTGCGGCCGGACCTGGTGGATATGAGCAAGGCGGTGAAGGAGACCGGCTTCCGGCCGGGCCGCTACATGTGGCGGGATCTGCGGGTCAGCTCGCCGCTCGTCTTCAACGAGCAGTGGAGCCGCTTCTCGCGGACCGGCATCCAGGGGGATCCGACCCTGGCGAGCGCGGAGAAGGGGCGCGTGATCGTTGAGGCGGTGGTCGAGAACCTGGTCGGCCTGATCCGGGAGCTCCGGGAGCGCGAGATTCTCCCCCGGGTGGACCACCACCAGCCCTGAGGCGGCGCCGCTCGCCGCGGGACGGCCGCGGCCTCGGCGGGCGGTCGCTTCCGCCAGGCCAGCGGGCACCCGGGAAGGTGGCCAGCAGCCTGTCAGCAACCGCGCCTGCCCCATGCTACGATCATGTTTCTGAAAGGAGCAGGCGTGAGAGCGAGTCTATCGTCTCCTGGTCGGCGGGGTGCGGCAGGGCAGCAGCAGGGCAGATGCGGACGGCGCGCGCCGGGAGGCGCACGGTGAGCCTGTCGGCGGAGGTGCTGGTGCCCTACCTGCCGGCCCTTGCGGTGCGCCGCTGGATCGCGGCGGGTGAGGCGGCGCCCGCGGGGATGGTCGTGCACCTGGCCGGGGCGGCGCTGTTCGCCGACGTGGTGGGGTCGACCGCCCTGGCCGCCCGCGTCGCCGAGCGGGGGGCGGGTGGAGCAGAGCGGCTGGGCGCGATCCTGAGCGGCGCGTTCGACCAGCTGATCGAGGTCATCGCGGCCCACGGGGGGGACGTGGTGAGCTTCGCCGGCGATGCCCTGCTGGCCTTCTGGCCGGCCGAGCCGCCGAACGACCTGGCCGCGGTGGCGGCCCAGGCCGCAGTGTGCGCGCTGGAGGTGCAGGGACGGGTCGCCGGGCTTGAGCTGGCGGACGGGATTCGCCTGGCCCTGCACATCGGGATCGGGGCGGGTCCGGCGGCGGTGTGGGTGCTGGAAGGCACCGCCGGCCACTGCGAGTGCGTCGTGGCCGGGGCGTGCGTGCGCCAGAGCGCGAGTGCCCACGAGCGCGCCGAGGGTGGTGAGGTGGTGCTCGCGCCGGAGGCGTGGGAGCTGATCCGCGGACGCGGTGCGGGTGTGGTGCTCGCCGACGGCTTTGTCCGTCTGGAGCGGATTGACGGCGCGGTGCCGCGGGCTCCCCTGCCGCCCGTGGAGGTGCCGGCGGGGGCCGCGGCGGCGCTCCGGGCCTGGGTGCCGCTCCCGGCGCGCGATCGGCTGGCGGCCGGGCACACCGGCTGGCTGGACGAGCTGCGGCGGGCGACGATCGTCTTTGTGGGCCTGGCAGACCTTGATCTGGCCGCGGCGCACGACGCGGGCGTGCGCGTGATCGATGCCCTGCGGGAGGTCATCGCCCGCCACGACGGGTGTGTGCTTCGGATCGGCGTCGATGACAAGGGGACGACCCTGCTGGCCGCGTTCGGCGTGCCGCCCTTCACCCATCCGGATGACCCGGCCCGGGCCCTGCGCGCCGCCCTGGAGATGCACGCGCTCCTGCGGCAGACGGAGCGGCGCGGCGGCTTCGGCGTGACGACCGGGCGGGTCTTCTGCGGCGAGCTCGGTGGCGCCCGGCGGCGCACCTACACGGCGATCGGCCAGGCCGTCCACCTGGCGGCGCGGCTGATGGAGACGGTGGGGGTGGGGATCCTCACCGACGAGGCCACTGTCCAGGCGGCGCGTGGGGAGATCATCTGCGAGCGAGCGGGGGCGCTCGCCGTCCGCGGAGCGCCGACGCCGGTGCCGGTGTACCGGGTGCTGACGGCGGCACCGGCGGCGCGGCGGCGCGCGCCGGTGCTGATCGGGCGTCGGGGCGAACGAGCACTGCTCGGGGAGCGGCTGGAGATGCTTGTCCGGGGCGAGCACGCCGGGGTGGTGCTCATCGAGGGCGAGGCCGGTATCGGGAAATCGTGCCTGGTGGAGGATCTCCGCGCACGCGCCGCCCGGGCACCGGTCCGGGTACTCGAGTCCGCGGCCGATCCGACGGATCAGGCGATGCCCTATCAGGCCTGGCGCCCGGTGCTCGCGCGCCTGCTTTCGGTAGACGGCCCGGCGGACGACCCGGCCGCGCGGCGGGCGCGTGCCGCGGAGCGGATCGCCGCGCTGGCAGAGCGTGCGCGCCGCGCGGCGCCGGAGGAGGCGGAGCCGCTGGAACAGCTGGCGCCCCTCCTCGGGACAGTCCTGCCGCTCGACTGGCCGGAGACCGAGGCCACTGCGCGCATGTCGGCGGAGGCGCGTGCGGACACCGTGCGCTGGCTGCTCGCGCGCCTCCTCGTGGGCGCGGCGGCCGAGATGCCGCTCCTGCTGGTGATCGAGGATGCCCACTGGCTGGACTCGGCCTCCTGGGCCCTGCTCCGGCTGGTGGTGGACCTGGTGCGCCCGGCCCTGGTCGTGGTGACGGCACGGCCGCCCGGCGACGATGCACCCGCGGAGTACCACCAGCTCCGGCAGGCACGGGAGACGACCCATCTGGCGCTCGGCGGTATGGCGGATGAGGAGATCGCGGCGGTGGCCGCGCGCCGGCTGGGGGCGGCCAGCCTGCCGGAGCCGGCTGCAGCGCTGATCACCGCGCGGGCCGAGGGGCATCCGCTGTACGCCGAGGAGCTGGCGCTCGCCCTGCGCGATGCCGGTCTGATCGTGGTCGAGCAGGGGCTCTGCCGCCCTGGCTCTGGGGTGACCGACCCGCGGATGGTGGACCTGCCCCCGACGATCCAGGGGATTGTGACGAGCCGGATCGACCATCTGCCGCCCCGGGCCCAGCTCGCACTGAAGGTGGCGAGCGTTATCGGGCGCGAGTTCGCCCTGCGCACCCTGCGCGATATCTATCCGGTGCCGGGGGAGAGCATCTATCTGCCGGAGGCGCTGGAGCTCCTGGAGCGGCTCGATCTGATTCACCGGGAGCCGCGGGCCGGCGAGCCAATGTACCGCTTCAAGCACGCGCTCACCCGCGATGCGGCCTACGAGCTCCTGCTGTTCGCCCAGCGGCGCGCGCTCCACCGGGCCGTCGCGACCTGGTACGAGCGGGAG
>JADGGD010000044.1 GCA_019690095.1 Chloroflexota bacterium | reverse complement strand
ACGACGACCATCACGCTCGGGGGCGATGCTCACCCGATGATCTGGCCCGATCACCAGCCGCGCATCAACTGGGGCCTGATCAACCTGCCGGGCGATCGGTATGAGGAATGCATTCCAATCCACCGGTACAAGCTCAGCCTGCACCGCAAGCTCTCGAGCCCTGAGGCGAAGCAAGACCGGGGTCACCCAGCGCTCAAGGAGCCCTCCCGAGCGACCGATCGCGTAGGCCGAACGTGTCAGATCGTCCGCATTGTACCGTGCTCCCAGGCGTGCGCGCGAAAGCTCCCAGCGATGGCCATCCGCCTCGACGACCAGAGGCTTCTGGATCCGGCTGCTCAGGCTCTGCTGGAGCATCGCAGCCGCGTCTTCAGGGGTCGCCCCGCCCAGCGCAACCCCTGCGACCACGACACCGGGGAAGATGCGCTCGCGATAAGCCAGACGGTAGACTGCCAGCGCGAGTACAAGAAGAAGAACGACCAATCCAAGGCCGCCGAGTACGACGAACGCTCGACCGGGCCAGGCGAATCGCGCCGGGCGGAGGGAAAGGGTCCGCATCAGGCGCTAGCGACCCACATCAGACATCGATGTAGCGCCACAGCTCGCCTCCCAGGGTCACCGCCAGTACCTCCCGGTCTTCGGCGAACCCCGGAGAGACACAGATAGCGACAACCGACTTCTGGGTGAGTCCATCGCTTATCGGCTTCCAGCTGAGCCCGCCCGTCGATGACTTGTACACGCCGTGACTGGTCGCAGCAAAGAGGGTTCGATCCTCGGCATAGGCCGGCGAGACGGCCAGTGCCACCACCGAGCCGGTGATCGGCGCGACCGGCTCAGCCTTCCAGACACGCCGGCGGGAGAAGCCCTCAGCCGATGTACTGGGGAGCATCGGCCGCAGTACAGCATTGTGAACGCCCGCAAACATCATGCCGGTGCCCACGAAGGTCGAAGGGATGCCGAATGATACCCAGCGATTCCCGCTTCGGTAGGTCGTCTGGCAGGTAAGACGGTCGCCCGCATCGTCGCCTCGCCAGACGCCGGCGATGCCGATGCCCTGTTTCGGATCCACACTGAATGTTCCCACAAAGAGAACACGATCCTGGGCATAACCCGGTGAGACGGCCAGGGCAACGACCTCCTCGGTGAGCTGCTGCTTCAACGGCTGCCAGTGCAGGCCTCCGTCGACGGACCGCAGAATCCGGTTGTCCCCCGTTGCCACAAACAGGGTGCCATCCGTCGGATAAGACGGAGAGATCGCAATCGATCGGATATCCGTCCCTCGCAGCTCATCACTCACCGGCGTCCAGGTGTCTCCTGCGTTGCGGCTCCAGAAGAGACCATCCGCACAACCAGCGAAGACGGTCCGATCGGATGGGAAGGACGGCGAGAGAGCAAGCGCGGGCACCTGAATGGTCGGAAGTCCCTCGTTGACTGTTTGCCAGCTCTCGCCCCCATCAGTCGAGCGCTCCACCCCCTGATCGAGGCTAGCGGTGAACAGTGTCCGATCTGTCGGGTAGGCAGGCGACGTCCACAACCCGACGATCAGGCGGCCGGCAAGGCCATCATTTGCCGCCTCCCAGGTCAGCCCACCGTCATCCGAGCGGATCACCCCGGCCTGGGCGAGACCGGCCAGCACGGTCAGGCGACCATCCGGAGACCGTGCAGCGGTTATGGTCATTGCCGCCCCAGGAGCAACTCGTTCCCAGTGCTCGCCGCCGTCGACTGACCGAAAAACTCCATCGCTGGTCCCAGCCAGCACCGTACGATCTGTGGCAAAAGAGGGCGAGACCGCAAGCCAGTTCACGCTGAGGTCCGCCAGCCCTTCGTTTACCGCGTGCCAGGACAGGCCGCCGTTCGTCGAGCGAAAGACCCCGTGAGCTTCGGTGCCCACAAACACCACCCGATCTTCAGCAAAGGACGGGGAGAAGGCGATTGATTGGACCACATACTCCTCGTCGCCCAGCTCCACACTCCGCCAGGCACGCCCGGCATTCGGACTGCGGTAGAGGCCGCCAGCCGTCGCCGCAAAGGCGGTCTGATCCTCCTTGAAGTTTGGCGAGATAGCCAGCGCAAGAACCGAGAGATCGAGGAGGCCGAAGTTACTTGGATTCCAGGTTCGACCGCCGTTCGTCGAGCGCAGGACGCCAGAACCTTCGGTCCCGGCCAGGCCGATCCCATCACTCGAAAAGGTCGGCGACAGGGCAAGCGCCGTGACCGATGCCCCCTGGCTCCAGAACTCGACCGGAAACCAGCTCTCTCCCCCATCGGTCGAGCGGAAAAGCCCGCCCTGGCGGGTACCGACGAAGAGCGCACGATCCTTCTCGAAGTTCGGAGAGAACACGATCGCATCAATGAATGGACTGTTCAAACCCGTTCCCGAAGGTTGCCAGAGACGGCCCCCATCAGTCGAGCGATACAGGCCGGCGAGTGTACCGGCGAAGACAGTCTGGTCCTTCTCAAACCGCGGTGAGACCGCGAGCACAGAAACTGTTCCCCCAACCCGCGGCCCAATGCGTTCCCAGCGGCCACCCAGCACGTTCTGTTTTGCTTCGATGGTCTTCATGGATCACCCGGGTTCCAGACTTCCTGCGAGGAAGTGTAGTGTACGAGATCAGTGATGTCAACGAAGCGGCACTGCCTCGATCGAGGCAGGAGAGCCTACACCACGCGGCCCCTCGAGCGCCGCCAGGGCCTCGTCGATGGAGCACCCGGAAGGGCATCGGTAGTCCGGCCACAGCTCGCGCAGGGGCAGGAGAACAAACGCGCGCTCGTGCATCGAAGGATGCGGCACGATCAGGCCAGGGCGCACGATCTGCTGGTTTCCGTAGAGAAGCAGATCGAGGTCAATCTCGCGCGGCCCCCAGCGAAAAGTGCGGGTCCGTCCGAGGTCGCGCTCGATGCCCTTCAGGATCAGGAGGAGCTGGACCGGCCCCAGCGTCGTCGTGACCCGCGCCACTGCATTCACAAAGCTGGGCTGTCGAGTGAACCCCCACGGCTCGGTATGGTACAGGGATGACAGCACAACCCCCCGCACACCCGGCGTCGTGACAATTCGATCTACGGCACGATAGATCATCGCCTCCCGGTCCCCCAGGTTACTGCCAAGCCCAATGTAACTCTCGACAAGTTCCGCGGTCATCCTGCTACTCCTGGGACGCGGTGCCCCCGGACAATCGCGTCGGCCATCCGGGCGACGCGAACCGATGCACGAACATCGTGGACCCGGACAATATCCACGCCCTCGGCGATCGCGAGGGCAATCGTCGCCAGGCTGCCTTCCAGACGGTCATCGGCCGGCCGGCCCAGAATCGCCCCGATCGTACTCTTGCGGGAGGTCCCGATCAAGAGGGGCGAGCCCAGCTTGCGGAACTCACCGAGGCGGCGAAGCAACTCCAGGTTGTCTGTTACGGACTTTCCAAACCCAAACCCCGGATCAATGACGACCTGATCAACTGGAAGCCCGGCCCGGACTGCGATCTCGAGCGACCGCGCGAGATAGGCCTTGACGTCGTCCACGACGTCGCGGTACACGGCTGGCCAGGGAACTGCCCAGGGCTCGCCCGGCGAGTGCATCACGATCACCGGCGCGCCGAAGGACGCCGCCACCTCGGCCATGCCCGGGTCTCGCTGAAGTCCGGTGACATCATTAATGAGATGCGCCCCCGCGCGCAGGGCCGCCTCGGCCACCCGCGGCTTCCGCGTATCGACCGAGATCGGCACCGGTACCGCCTCGGCCAGCGCGCGGACTGCCGGCACGACCCGCGCGAGTTCCTCCTCCTCGTCCACTGGCTGGGCACCCGGCCGGGTACTTTCGCCCCCCACATCAATCAGATCGGCCCCTTCGGCCACCATGTCGCGGGCACGCGCGAGTACAGCGTCAATCCGCCGGCCAACACCGTCACCAGAGAAGGAATCCGGGGTCACATTGATAATCCCCATCACCAGGGTCCGCTCGCCATACGGCAGGTCACGACCGCGTGCGTGGAGGACCCCTGTGCGCGGAATAGGAACTTCTAGCATGAGGATGACCCATCAGTTTCCCTTTATCACGTAGTTCGCGACCCAGGTCATCTTGTTCTGATCGAGCGCGTAGGAAACCTGTTTCGGATCTGCCTGCACCTTCCCCAGCCAGGCCTCATACGCGCGATCACGCTGCTGGCGGATCTGGTCAGGGGTAAGCGGCCGATGCGGATCCCTCGCCAGCACCTGGATAATGTGATAGCCGAACGATGTCTTCACGGGCTCGGAGATCTCGCCGACCTTCAGGCTGAAGGCCGCCTTCTCGAAAGCCGGGTCCATAACGCCGCGACCGAACCAGCCCAAGTCACCCCCTTTATCTTTGGTTCCAGGATCGATCGAGCTCTTCTTTGCGAGGGCGGCGAAATCGGCCCCGGCCAGGAGTTGCTGCCGGATCGCCTTTGCCTCGGCTTCGGTGTTCACCAGGATGTGGCGCGCGTGCACCTGCTCGGTCTCCCGCGGCACACTACTGGCGAAGGCATCAAGGAGCTTGCGCTTCAAGACCGCCGGCTCCAGAATCTCTTGCCGGATCTGATCGGCAGAGAGAAACCGGCCGCTTCCCACGATGCGGTTCAAGGCGTCCTGTGCCTGCGCAAGACTCAGAACGCCGGTTCTACTCAAATGCTCCGGCGCCGGCGTGAGTCCATAGCTGGACGGAGTGCTTGTGGCCGGTGGACTCATCAGCCAGCGGAGGGCATCGTCAAGCTCGGATGGGCTTGCCGTCAGGCCGCGCGCTCTCGCCTCATGCACGACGATCCGCGCCTCGATCAGATCGGTCAGCGCAGTCGTGGAGAGGGAACTCTGCTCGGACAGAAGCGACTGGAGCGTCTGCTCGGCCGGTGAAGGGGTCGTCACAGCGCCGGGGGTCGGGCTTCCACCCGGTGTGACCGAAGCGGCAGGCTGTGCCGCACCTGGCTGGGAGGTCGGCACAGGACGGGTTGGCGTCGCGGTTGGCAGTGCGGCCTGAAGCTGGGTAATCTGACGATTCAAGAGCTCCTGGCGTGTCCCGAGATAGCGTGCGTACTCCTCAGTCGTGATCGTCTCCCCCTCGACGGTGACGATCGGTTCCGCCCCGAGATGAAGAACGTTCCGCCAGTATCCGTATCCTGGAATCAGAAAGACCAGGAGCAGGACGAACACCGCTCCGGCGATGATTAGCTGTTGGATCCGACGCTCCCGGACCTGCCGGATATGCACGTGCTGGGGCACCGGACGAGGCGGACGCTGGGCAAGCGCGAGCGCTCGCCGAACACTCTTCTTGGGCCGGTGGCCGTTGGTCTCCATGGGCCTGATCACATCTCCGGAACGGTACGGTTCTCCCCGCCCGGCCAGGGTCGGGAAAGGAGCCGCGGCGCCATTGATCGGTCAGATCGTTCAGGAGCCGGAAGGAGCGGCCTCGGCCGCCTCTGGGGACGCCGGGGACGCAGCGGGTGCCTCGGCCTCTGGCGCTGTCGTACTACCGGGTGCGGGACCGGGGGTCGGCATGAAAGGCTGCATCTGGTACCAGCTAGCGCCCATCATCAAGATATGCTTCGCCGCAAATGGCAGAAGGGCGAGATGCCGAGCCTCCTTGATCGCCTTCGCCAGGCGTCGCTGATGCTTCGCACAGACACCCGTTTTCCGACGCGGCTCGATCTTACCGTGCTCGGAGATGTAGCGCCGCAGACGGACCACATCCTTATAGTCAATGAGATCGATCTTCTCAGCACAGAACTGGCACACCTTCCGGCGCGGCACATATCGGCCGCGGCCGCGGCTCTTCCGGGCTGGCGTTGCGGCCTGGGCCGGGGTAGCCGCCGCATCGGCAGATGGTGCGGTCTGAGCAGGATCAGTTGCCAAGATTTCCTCCTTACTTCACACTGGGAGCCCACGACGCGCGCGAGCGCCGCAGAGAGAATAGCAGCGTCTCCCGACTCTCCAAATCAACAGCGCCGGATGACCCGATGGGCCAGAGGTGCTGGGCCCCGTCCGGCCCTACACCCCGGGATGAGCGGCTCAGAATGGCAGATCATCCGGCTCGACATCACCCGCGAGCTCGTCGTCACCGGGAGCAGGCGGCGCTTCCGCCGCACGGGACCGGGCGCTATCCAGGAACTGCACCGTCGAGGCGATGACCTCTGTCCGATAGTGCTTCTGCCCATCCTGACCGTCCCAGGAGCGGGTGCGCAGTCGCCCCTCGACGTAGACCATCCGGCCTTTCGAGAGTACCTGATTGCACGTCTCCGCGAGCTTATTCCAGGTGACGACGTTGAACCATTCTGTCTCGTCCTGCTGCTGGCCGTCGGGCGTCGTCCAGCGGCGATTCACCGCCACCGAGAACGTGGTCACCGGCGTCCCGTTGGGAGTGTACCGCATCTCCGGATCGCGACCGAGATTCCCAATGATCATGACTTTGTTGAGCCCGGCCATCTCTTCTCTCCCTGCCTTCGACCCGATACGTCCCGCGGAGCGGTCCCGTCACCGTCGGACGATCAGGTAGCGCATGACATCCTCGGTGAGCCGCAGCTCGCGCTCCACCTCGTTTACCGTATCCGGGCGCGCTTTAAACTGCACGATCACATAGTACCCATCACGCTGGTGAGCAATGGGGTAGGCCAGGCGCTTATGCCCGACCGGGGTCACGCTCACCACCTCACCACCGCGTTCGGAGATCCACGACTGAATGCGCTCGGTCGTTCCCTTGATTGTTGCCTCATCCAGGGTTGGCTTCAGGATAAACGCGAGTTCGTAGTCACGCACCGTGCGGGCTCCTTTCCTCGGGTTTGGCCCGGTCGATGACGGCGGGTGCTCAACACCGTCAAGCGCGCGGACCAGAAAGGGAGCGCGGCCCAAACTGGGCGCGCTCGTGGTCTCACCGTTCCCCACTGCGGCAAGACGTGTAGGATTATAGCACGCACGGCCGATATCGTCACGAACGAAGGTTCCAGGGTTCCAGGTCCTGGGCTGCGAGCGCTGCGCCCCTACAGCACTCACCGAGGAGACCAGCAGGTACACGCCTCACTGGACCAGGGCTCTCACCATCGCAATGATCAGCGGCACGGCCGGACCTGCCCCAAGAATCGCAAGCCCCAGAACCACCGCACCCCTGGAGTGGTACACCAGGGCAAGAGCAGGCATTCCCGGCCCTGACCCGGCTTGCGTGACAGCACGGGTCAGAGAGATGACCATGCCGTAGAGCCATATGGCCGCGGCCAGCCAGGCCAGAGTTGTTCCTCCCAGGTAGAGGGCACCGAATTGCCGCTGAATCCCATCGAAATGATTCCAGCGCCCCAACAGGATCGCCGGCCAGAACACCAGGTAGAACCCGATCAGTGCCGCGGTTGCCCCGAGCGAGTACGGGAATATCCAGCGGTCACGGGCCAGGACAGCAAAGGGCAGAAGCCAGGAGAGATACTGGGCAGATAGGCCAGTGAATACCGTCAGGAAGAGGAGGTAGGTCGATACCGCTCGCTGTTCGAGGGTCCCGGGCCGTCGAGCGAAGAGGAGAAACAGGAGGAGATAGCTTGCGCCAAACGCGAGCTTGGTCATCTGGACAAGATCCTGCCCGACCGTGCCGGGGAGCCAGTAGCTCCCGGTCTTGACCAGCCATGCGGCCCGCAGCACTGCACCGTATCCCAGGTCATAGACGCCCGAGTACCCCAGAATGCTTTGGAGCATCGCATCGCGACCAGGCCCCAGGAACGGGACCAGGCTCACCGCGACTGGAAGTCCCGCCAGAAGCAGGTACTGCAGACGGCGGATGCCGGGGCCAGCTGTGCTCGCATACCAGGGGACAAGCAGGACAGGGAACGGCTTCAGGGCGATCGCCGCACCCAGGGCCAGGGCACTCCGCCAGTGGCGTGGCCCCGCCGGTGGCGTCAGCCAGGCGAGCGCAAGCAATGAGAGGAGAGACGGGAGAGCATCAAACTGCCCGTGTGCCGCCGTGATCGTGATCGAGACCGGATTAAGGAGGTAGGCCAGTGCCCATGCCGTTGCCCGCGCTGATCCAAGGCCGCGGCGCATCAGCAAGGTGCGCACGAGGGCTGCAATCCCCAGATCGGCGAGAGTTGGCCAGCTCTTGATCAGGAGCGAAAACGGAACCCCCATCCACCGCGACAGCAGGAGGGATCCTGCTTCCACGAACATCCACGGTGGCGGGTAGATGTAGAAATCAGGACGGAGATAGGGATTCTGGCCGGCCAGAACGGCCTCGGCAACCTCGTGCATCCGCTGGACATCCGCCACCTCGACACCGATCGCAGCGACCCCGAGGCGGATACCCAGACCGAGCAGCAGAGCAAGACCGAATCCCAGACGCGGGCGAAGAAGAGC
This sequence comes from Chloroflexota bacterium, assembly GCA_019690095.1. Taxonomy (GTDB): domain Bacteria; phylum Chloroflexota; class UBA6077; order FW602-bin22; family CADDYW01; genus JADGGD01. Next base: position 12,100 of record JADGGD010000044.1, on the reverse strand, counting down.
ACGTGAACATACCGGTAGAGCAGACGGCTTCCCCTGCGCTGGCTTCGGTCTACTGCTGGTACTCACTCCCGCATTCCTCACGGTTGACCGAAGACAAGCACGCGTCCCCCCGCGGCATCAGCCACATAAAGATCACCTGCCGTGTCAACGGCCACGCCCACCGGCTGGCCCAGCTCCGCCCCCTCGATCTGATCAAGCGGATGGCCATCCCGGTCATAATGGATCACGCGGTGATTGGCCGGATCACTCGCGTAGAGGGTCCCATCGGGGGCCACTGCCAGCTGGGCCCCGTGAACACTACCGAATGCGGCAATCGGCCAGCGGGCCTGCGGCTGAAACGTCGCAGCAAACCGCATGACCTGGAAGTTAGCCGCATCGGTCATATAAATCGTTCCATCGGTCCCCACCGCGATTCCCACCGGCTGGGCAACATGGGCCATAGATGGCGACCGCACATCGACCTGACGGAGTACCACCCCGGACGGATCGAAGACCGTGATGTGGCCGGTCCCTGTATCAGCGACCAGCACCCGCCCGGACTGATCGACCGCGAGCCCGCGTGGGTGGTAGAAACCTACCGCTGGTCCACCAAAGCGCCCTAGAGGATCACCATTCCCGGCAAAGCGGTAGATCCATCCCTCCGTCGCATCGAGGACCATCACCGCACCGCTCCTGTCCACTGCCACAGCGTCCGGTTCACTCAAGGATCCGCCAAATGAGCGGACATAGCGTCCAGCGGCATCGAACTCGTCCACACGCCGCGTCCCGGCGCTCGCGATGAACACGTTACCGTCGCGATCGACAGCTACACCACGCGGGTCCGTGAGCTGCCCCGGTCCGGCTCCGGGCTGCCCGATGACACGGCGGAGCACGAGCGGCGACGGCGGCACGGCACCGGACGCCTGCGTGCGTATCGGCGGTGGCGGCGGAGGCCCCACGGTCTCCGTCGCTCCTGCCGCCGCGGTGATCACCTGATTTGGGTAACTTCCCTGTGGCGGGAAGAGTACATCCGACGGCAGCAACGCGCGCTCCCCGCCGGGGGGCGTCCAGTATACGTCGATGAAGCTGTGCGGAGATCGATCAAGAAACCGGATGCGAATGTCGTGCAGTCCCTCGCCAAGAGTGACCGCCCCCTCTACATACTGGTCCAGGGCACGGCTGTTATCTACGATCAGCCGGTTATCGATGAAAAGCCAGGAGAAATCGATCGACTGGGTCCCGAACCGGTAGATTCCTGCTCGTGGGATACTGATCTTTCCTGTCCACTCGACAGTGAACGGCTGGGGCAAGGGAAGCAGGTGAAAGTAGGTGGAGATCGCCGGATCAATCTCCTGGAACGCGGGCGGTCCTGTCCACGCTGCCCCCCGGTAGTAGCTCGCGAGCAGCCCTCGATTATCCGCCGGGGGCAGCGCAAGCATTGCGGGCGGGATGATCTGCATTGGGCCGCCAGGAGGCTGCCAGCTCAGGCGCACATCCGACGGCTGATCGAGGGTCACCGTTACCTCCAGGGCATGGCTCCCGCGCGCCAGAACGACTGTTGTCTCTCCAGCCCCCCGAAGCACCGGGAAGCGATCCAGCTCCAGACGAGCACTGGCCGGTCCATCCAGCCGGAACCGGTAGGAGCCAAATGTCGGGGCGGACAGGGTTCCGGTCCAGTCTACCGTAAACGGGATGCTGAGCGGCGGCTCGTGCGACCACGCCATGTCAATCGTCGGATCCACGCGCCGGTACAGGGGGCGAACTTCTGTGCCTTCCCCTTCACTGTAACTGCCAACGAGACCGTGCAGGGCCGCGACCGCATCAGCAGGAATCACGGCCTCGTACAGGATCGCGGGCGCGGTCGCCGACGCGCGGAACGCAGTTATGCGCGCATTCGGGTAGAGCCGATGGACCGCGTCCATCCAGCTTCGGTTGAGATCGCTTGCGAATACGACTGCCCCCGCATCACCGTGGAAAGGAAGATCGCGAGAAGGCTGGAAAGGCTTCTGATCAGTGAACCCGGGGGCAAGGAAAGCGATTGTCGGCTGATCGAGGAAGATCGGATCGAGAAAGACGTCGTAGCCGTGCCCCAGCCGCGTTATCTCGCGGGCGACAATGGTCTCCTGTGTCGAGAACGCCGCCCATGAGGCCGGATCGTGAATCTGCTCGATCCAGTAAACCCGGCTGTTTCCATAGCCGATGACGAGAAGCCCCAGAGACGCCAGAAGTCCGAGCGCGCCATCCGCTTTCCAGCCGAGCCATCCCCGAAGCACTGTCCAGATCCCGGCGATCGGTAGGGACGCGAGAAGGCACACCGCCGGTATCACCCCGATCGCCCGATAGGATTGCGGCGCCTCGAAATCGAGCGACAGGACGGCAGGCAGCAGAAGCAGGACGAGCCAGAGCAGAAGGATCGAATAGCGCGGCTGCCGCGCCCGAGCAAGTGCGATGATGATGCCCAGGACGAACAGAGCAGCCGTCCCGTCATCGAGCTCCGGCGCCCCGGCGAGATTATGTCTGCCGTTGCTGTCACCCCGGTAATTGAACATCTCTGCGTGCTTGACCACATTCGAGAGAAAGGCCGTCCAGGCCTGGTCAGGCGTCTTATCGGTGAAGAGCGAGACCGTCCGCGCACGTTCAAGGAAGACGGGCCCGTGATCAAGCGTGAAGATAGCGAGCGGCAGCAGCGTGAGTGCCAGCACGGCCGCCGCCGCGAAGACTGACTGCCAGTACAGCCGCAGTAGCCGGGCGTGTCCGACCAGCAGAGCGTGGAAAAGCCAGAGCACGAGCAAAACCGGCACCACCCCGAAGGCAAGGTAGGTATTCAGCCCGATTCCAACAAAAAGCCCGCCCAGCACGAAGTCTCGCCGTCGGCCCGTCCGCGCCCCGCGGGCAAAGAAGTACAGGGCGTAGACCAGGCAGAACGGCGTGGTGATGCCGTTCATTCCGAACCGACTGAAGTTGACATGCCAGCGGCTGACGGCGAGAAGAAATGCCGCGACCAGGCCAACCCGCTCGCCGTACAGCTCTCGACCGAGCAGGTATAGCCCGGGAATGGTCAGCAGGCCGACGGAAGCCGCGGTGAGACGAACCGCCAGGACATTCGGCCCTACCAGTCCAATCCAGGCGGCCATGCTATAGAAGAACAGCGTCGGCAGCTGGGTAAGGCCGCCAATATAGACCGGCTTGTACGACCAGTCCATGAGGATGCGCGTGGCAACAAGACCATTCTGTGCCTCGTCAAACCAGACCCCCTCCGGGACTGAGGCGAGATCCCAGAGACGGAGCGCCGCTCCCACCAGCAATGCACCGGTCATCACGGCAAGCATCCGCCCCCGGGCGATAGAGGGCTCGACATCCTTATCTGTCCCGCGGAGCGCGGTGAGCAAAACCCCTCCCGCGATCACCAGCAGGAGCGCACCAGCGACCGGGTGCCCCGACCGCACGAGATCGCTCTGAGCAGAGTAGGCCGCAATTATCGCCAGTACCGCGCGGAGCGCGGCGTGAGCCCGGCGGTAGTACTCGCGCGGTATCACCTATTCGCCCTCTGGGTCAGCAAACTAGTCGTCTCTCCAGACGTATGCGCCCGGGCTCGGTACGGCGTGTTCATCCGCTCGGGCGAGATGGGTGAGCCAGCGGGTGCAGAGCATGCGACCACCACGGCGCGGAGCAGGTTCTCTCCTCCCGGCCTGGATGCGCTCACGCGAGACCATCCGGGGACGAAGCCGCTGCGTCGCCGCCGTCTGTTTTCCAGCCGTGAATTTGCGCGAGATGGTATCGACTGATAACCTCTGGCAGCGTCTTTCGAAAGCGGGGATGCGGAATCAGCCCGGCTCGGTCAAGCACATACTGAATAACAACCCCAAGTGTGGCCAACCCGTAAATGAGACCATTCTTGAAGTCCACCGACGACGCCTCGGCAAAGTAGCGGGTCGGGACCGGCACTTCGGCGATGCGAAAACCGAAGGCCGCGGCCTGAGCGATCACCTCGCTGTCGAAGACGAACCGATCAGAGTTGAGAATGAATGGGATCGTCAGCAGAAATCGACGGCTGTAAGCGCGGAAACCGGTGTGGCACTCCGAGAGATGCTGCCCAAAGACAAGATTCTCAACTGCGGTCAGGAAGCGGTTCGCCAGGTATTTATAGCGCGGCATGCCGCCAGCCAGAGGATCCCCGCCCGCCAGTCGCGACCCCAGAACCAGATCTGCCTCACCACGGAGAATCGGCGCGATCAGTTCCGGAATCCGCCGCGAATCATACTGGTAGTCTGGATGCAGCATGACGATGACATCCGCGCCGTCCTTCAGCGCCTCGAGGTAGCAGGTCTTCTGGTTCCCTCCGTATCCTCGATTCTGAACGTGAATGATAACCCGCAGGCCGAGCCGGCACGCGATCTCCACCGTCTCATCCTGGCTCACGTCATCGACCAGAATGATCTGGTCTACCACTCCGGCCGGGATGTCGGCGTAGGTTCGCTCCAGGGTCTTCGCCGCATTGTACGCGGGCATGACCACTACAACACGTGGCCTGGCTGACACGCCGTCCTTCTCGGCTCCTTCTCGGGCATACCATGCACTCACGTGCCCCGAGCATCTAACCGTCTGTATTCTATGGACTCATCCTGATCAGGGGAAAGAACCAGCCCGATGACGGGCGCGCCATCCCACCGTCATCTCCGGGCCGCCGACTGCCAGTGGCCAGGGAACAGCTCACGCATCGATCGGCGGTGCCGCGCCGTATTCCGCGTCGGTGACGTGCGGGCCCCAGGTGGCACTGCGACCCTCTTCATCAACGTCGTGCATAGCAAGGTGAATCATGAAGCGCGTTGGCGCGGCCCCATGCCAGTGCTCCTCGCCCGGCTCAAAGAACACCCGATCACCCGGACGGATGACCTCGATCGGCCCACCCCGTCGCTGACAGAGACCGACCCCCTCGACCACGTAGATCGTCTGGCCGTGCGGATGGCGATGCCAGGCGGTGCGCGCACCGGGCGTAAAGTGGACCATGCTCGCGCTGAGCCGCGATCCGTTCGATGGCACCGCGACCGGGTCAAGGTAGACCACGCCGGTAAACCATTCACTTGATCCGACCGCGGTTTTCTCTCCACCGTTCCTGACGATCTGCATGTGTCGCTCCTCTCACTTTCCGTGTATCGTATCGCGTGTCAATTCCCTGTCAATCCCCTGTGTCCGAGCCGTGAGCCGCGGACGGGAAGGGGATGAGATGGGTCCCCTCCAGACGATAGAACGACCGCCCCGGAAAGTTGGCCATAAGCTCGCGGTCCCGAGCATCGCCCAGGTCGCGCGCGTAAATAACGTCCCCCGTGAGCAGAGGATCATTCGCTGAGAAGACCATGCCGTACTCCCACCACTCGTACCACTGACCGACATCCGCGAACACGACCGCGTGGTGGATACCAGCCCGCGCAACGGCGTCAAGCTTCGAGTGATTTACATAGTTGTAGCCATGATAGAGCGCCCACTGACCGGGGAAGTAAAACGCGGCATTGAACGCCACCAGGCCCGCTACAATGAGGTAAACCAGTCCCGTCGGCATCCACTGCGCCGGTGTTCGGACCGGAGAAGCAAGCGGACTGGCGATATCAAGAAGCACGTCTACTCCACGGGCGGTCAGGAGGATCAGGAAGCCGAACCCCTCGTAGTAGAAGCGCGGGCCGTACATGATCCCATCGGCCCACCAGAGCGCGTAGCCCGCTGCGACCGCGAGGAAGCCTGCTGCCCACAGGACATCCCAGCGGCGGGCACGGCCGGAGAGAAATGGAAGTGCGGCCAGAGAGAGGGTCGTAAACTGCGGCCAGCCGAAGGCGTGCTCGAGAAGCTCGTGGAAATTCCGGCTCACATTATTCAGGGCATCGATCGGGGTATACCCCCACGGGCCGTGATCCGGCCCAAACCCCACTCGATCAAACGGCCACCAGAGCTGCTGGGTCGGATAGAACGGGTTGCCAGTGAACACGGCATTGTAGGCAAGGAAAGCCCCGACAAACGGGACCGCCGCTACCGCCATAGGAACGAAGCGCCGCAGGGCATCGCCCGGATCGTTCCTGCCCCGCAGGAACATATCGACCGCGAACGGAAAGGCGGCAACCAGGGCGCTGTAGGGGCGAATCAGACACGCCATCCCGATCGCCGCACCGGCCAGGGCGGATGCATAATGCGAGCGGCACGGCCCGGTCGCACGCCAGTACATCCAGGCGAATAGCAGAATGAAGAGGAGACCGCTCGGGTGAGCCATCATGGAGCCGGAGAGGAAAAGCAGAAACGGAGACGTGACACCAAGTACGCTAGCCAGCAGGCCGACCCGTGGACGGTAGATCTCGCGCCCGAGGCGGTAAAGGACCAGCAGGCTCAGCGCGGCGCAGATAGGATTGACCACCCACGGCACTCCAGCCAGGACGCCGAGCGCCAGAAGCAGGGGCCAGCCCGGTGGATACTTGCCGAACCACCGGCCATCGCGCATGACGATGAACTCGTGGGCGAAAAACTCCGGGTGGGGCGGCAGGGGTGCCCAGAGCCGCCCCAGGGCGAAGATCTTCGCCTGAAAGAGATAGGCCACCGAGTCCTGGACGTGCGGCATCCCCTCGAGCACGACATCAGCAATGTAGAGCGTGACCGCCAGCCCGATGGCACTGACAGCGCCGGCCGCCACAGCCGGAGCGCTCCACGCGGGCAGAGCAACGCTCCACGGCGTAGCCGAACGGCGGTCGCTCAATCGAGACGGCTCGGACTGATCCGCGGGAGATAGTGGCAGGCGTGCTGCCATTGTGCGCTGTCGTATCTCCCCGCCAGGAAGGTTTTTCCTCACCGGACCGGGAATAGCAGCCCGGGCAAGACGAATCAAGCACGGCAGTCCAACGCTCGCTGTTCCGGACACCGCGGCCAGCCGCTTTCGCCCGGTACGCTCCCCAAGCCGGGACGCAACCGCCACGCCGCCCATAAGGATCAGGGCGAACGGGTAACCACTGACGAGCAGGCGGACCACGTCCTGAAGGCCGGATATCGCATCCAGGCGAAAGGCATGGAAAGGCGCCGCCGCGAGCGGGCCCTGCCACTGACCGTCGGCCACGCGGTACCAGACCGCATCACGGTCCTCGGGGCGAAACAGGAACAGCAAGCCGTCAACCCCATCAGGCGATAGGACAAGGACACCCGCAGCGTTCCGCGGCCGCAGAAGATCGATATCGAGGCGATACGTCGTGCCGACTGCGAGATCGCGGGTCAACAGGCCAGGGCGGGCCGTGGTGATACCGCCGAACGGGTGAAGAAACCAGTCCCCCATCCGACTGATCCACCCGGCCGATCCAGGGGAGATCCTCATCACCCGTCCGGTCCGTACATCGGTAACCTGCAGGTCCCCCCAGGCGCTCTCAGCGCCCAGGCGATAGAGGTCGGAGAGCAACGACGGCTCGGCTGGGGCAGGAGCCAGCGGGGCTGGCCAGGTAACCGGGGCATGCCGATCAGCTCCCTGCAGGAAAAGCCCAACCGCGTGCCCGGCTGCCCCCGGCAGGACGGCAGTCACCCGTGTTGAGGCCACGGTAGCGGTCGCCGTGTCCCCGCTCACTTCGATGGTCAGGTGGATCCGCTCGGTGTTAGCCCAGATCCACGCAGCCAGCCAGACCAGGTTGAGCGCGGCGATCAGGACGAAGCGGCGTGACACCAGTGATCACGAGACCGGGGCAAACTTCATCACGCGATTGTTGCCGCTGTCGGTCACGTAGATGTTGCCCTGGTCATCGACTGCGATACCCGTGGGCATCTGAAAAGATGAGAGGTCCGAGCCGGCGCTTCCCCAGGCGGAAATGAGCTGACCGGTCGACGAGTACTCGAGCACGTGGTTCCCATCGGGATCGGTCACGTAGACATGCCCGGCCCGATCTACAGCGAGGTAGGGCTTATCGGTGACTGATTGGCTGTCCCACCCCTCAACCGGCCAGCTGAGGAGCGGAGTGAAATCAGGACCGAACTTCTCGATCCGCTGATTCCACGTATCGGCAACGTAGAAGTTGCCCTGGCTGTCAATTGCAATCCCCACCGGCTCGTTGAACGATCCAAGGTCCGAGCCTGGCGCTCCGAACGATGCGAGGAAGGTTCCGGTGGAACTGAACTTTTCCACGCGCTTGTTTCCCGTATCGGTGATGTAAAGGTTCCCTTGGGAGTCAATGGCAATGGCACGCGGGCCGTAGAACTGGCCCGGGTTCAGGCCGGGCTGGCCTACCGGTGTGCTCCCGAATGCGCGAATAAAGTGGCCGGTCGCATCGAACTCCTGGATGCGGTGATTCCAGGTATCTGCGACATAGACGTGGCCATCTGGCGCGACGGCAATCCCCCACGGCTCATTGAACTGACCGGCGCCGGTCCCTTGAGAGCCCCACGCCCGAATGAAGGTCCCGTTCGGGGACACGACCTCGACCCGGTGGTTCTGGCTATCTGCGATATACAGATTGCCGTCCGGGCCAATCGCAATTCCCTTCGGCGCGTTGAACTGCAGTGCCCCCGATCCGGTTGAGCCGAAGCTTGCCACAGCCGGGATGGTCCGCAGATGCTGGGCCAGGGTTGCCGCGGGCGCGGTCGCGGTAGTAGCCTGGAGTGCGGTCCAGGCGCCGTACGCGAGGTCGCGGCGGACAAACAGGACAAAATCTGTCGAGCCCAGCGGATCTGGCGGCTCACGGTAAAGCAGGAAGCGCCAGAGCTTGGCCCGGTTCTCAGGGCTCAGCAGGCCTGCCACAATCGTGCTGGGGCTGAGGCTCCGGTAGTCCTCCGGGAACCACCAGCGGAGACGATAACGCTGACTCACATAGCGGTTACCGAGCAGCTGGCGCACCTGATCCGCCCGCCCGTTATCGTAGCCGACCAGGATCACCGGAGCATCTGGCGGCGGATTGCCCTCGCCAAAGTAAACCCGCGCAGTGTAGTCGCGCAGATACCACTCGAATGGCCACGATACCTCAGCATCGTAGGCCACCTTGAGCTTATCCACGCCCTCGCCGGTTCGATAGGCAATCTCATTGATCTGGCGCATCACCCGTCCAACATCCGGCGCCGTCTGGGTGTAGACGAGCATCTCGACTGGAATATCACCGTGATAGTATGTTACCTGCCAGGCTGTCCGTAGGGAGAACGGTAGCACCACCACCACAGATGTGAGTGCAGCAACCTTCCATCCCGTTCGCGCGCCCAGGCGATCCCAGTAGTGCCAGACGGCGTAGATCAGGCCAATCAGGATGGCCACCATGGCGATCCACGGAAAGAGCTGACGCTGCACGGCAATCGGCGTCTGCCCGGCAAACGGCGATCCAGCACCAATCAGGGTTGCAGCAAGCAGGACCGCCAGGACCAGGCACAGGGCAAGGAGAAGGCCTCCCTCGTGCACGACCTGCCGCCACGGTGTCAGATCGATCAGGCGGCCAAGCGTCACGGCTGCAAGCAGGCAGAACGGCAGGGCCATTTCGATGACCATCCACGGCATCTTCTCGGAGGCCCAGCCCCACAACACCAGACTTGCCACGCACCAGTACATCAGGAAGTCGGTAAAGAGCGTCCGGTGCCGAAGCCAGTACACCGCCCCTCCGATCCCAACCCCCACGGCCAGGAACTCATAGAGGGGTAGGAGAACCAGATAGTAGAACCACGGCTGATTACCGCGGGCCACGCCCTGCTGATCGATCCAGTACCGGAGCGCGCCGAAGACCCCTGAGCTGAACCCGTAGGGGTTGCTGAAAAAGGTTGTGTAAAGGACGAGGAAAATCCCCCAGAAGATGATCGCCGATCGGATCCAGATCGGGCGGTTCCAGCGCATCCCCACGATCAATCCGGCCCCGAACAGCACGATAAAGCTCACCGCAAAGACGATGCTGATTGTTGTCTCAGCGGCTCCCCGCAGGAAAAAGTACGGCAATGCCGCGAACAGCGGAAGGATTAGCGTTCCAATGAGAACGAGGAGATCTGTCGCCGGCCGGGTTGATGCCCGCCCCTGGATGATGACAGCAAGCAGGTCGTCTCGACTAAGCGCGAGCAAGAAGGACAGGAGAATCGCCATCAAGAAGTAGGTATCTTCTTTGTTCGAGAACGCCAGGCTCGTCGTCGCGACGGCAAGATAAAGGTAACCAGTTGTCCGCTTCGAGAGATAGCGAAAGGTCGCGATAACCAGAACGAGCATGAAGAAGATCTGGTAGATATCGTGGCGGATAAAGCGCGAGTAGTACAGAATCGTTGGTGATACCGCGATAAGAGCGGCCGCAATGACTGCGCCGGTCCGGCCGAGGCGGTCGCGCAGAAAGTAGGGTAAGCCGACCAGAAGCGTGCCGAAGAAGGCCGGGGCAACGCGGGCGGTCGCGTCGGTCACGCCCAAAAGGAAATAGACAAGGGCATTCAGCTCGAAGAGAAATGGTCCGTGCATCATCGGATCGTGCACGTAGCCCTTGCCGATGTACAGGTAATAGGAGTAGACGGCATGGAGGCTCTCATCGTGGTGGAGCATCCGGCTCCCGAGATCCCAGAACCGGAGCAGGCCCGCGAACAATGTGAGAGCGAGGAAGGCGACCACCTCGCGGTCCAGTGGGATGACCGCACTCAGCGGCCTGGTCCAGAACTGTTGCTCGATCTGCCGCTCGTACTGGCGCTCAATCACTGCCATTGGGCTTCCTCCTCGCTCAGCGCTGGGCGAGCTGGGTCTTAACGTAGACCGTCACGCTGACGGTCTCGCGCTCTGACGTCTCGTGATACATCCACCACCGCCAGAGCGCGAGTGGATCGAGCTCTGGCGGCGACCCCCGCAGGAAGAGCTGGTAAGTCTGACCAACATACGACCCGCGCGGCGCCGTGGCTTTTGACGGGACAATAGCGATAGCTGGCGCGTCGCTGACCTGATCGACTACCCGAAGCGTCGGGATGTCGCGCAGGTACCACTGAAGGGGATCTCGCAGGGATGTTGGGATCTCCACCGTGCTGGTCACCGGCCGCCCCTCGATCTGGCGCGCGATCTGGAGTTCATCGAGAATGTCGCCAATATCGCGAACCATAGTCCGGACATCCGGCGAAGTGACCTCAGTCACGAACAGCTCTCCGGGATCAAGGGGGCCTCCCGGATTCAGCAGGGTGGTCGCGTGAACGCCGAATGCAAGCAAGCCGACGGTCAGCAACACTGCCCCTCCACGGAGGACGCTGATCCAGCCGAACGCGTAGGCAAGGGAAACGGCAATAGCCGCCAGGGCAAGCGGCGGAAGAATCGCCACCGCCCGCGGGACAACCGGATCGGGAAGGGTGACGTGCCCCAAGGCGATCAGGGTTGTCACGGCGAGCGGGAGGCAGGTGACAGTCAGGACACCCAGCTCGCGCCGCGCCGATGGGCTCCGAAGCAAGGCCACGAGCGCCTGCACGCCGATGCCAGCCAGATACCCCAACGGTGGAATGGCCGCACCGATCCAGCGTGGATCACGCGCATCGGTCAGCAGAAGGAGAACGATCCCACAGACCGCCCAGGCAGTCAGGAAGAGAGCCAGCGCCGAACGACGGCGCAGGCCCACGACCGCACCGGCTCCCCCGAGGAAGAGCGCGGCCGGCTCATAGCCCACGAGCAGCGCCGGGAAGAGCCACGTCGGGCGCGGTCCGGCCGCGAGGATGCTTTCGCCCCATGCCGCCAGAGGATGCGAAAGCACCGCTCCTATGCCGGCGAGATGCGTCCCGAGACCAGTCCCAACCAGAATGACTGTGCCCCCGAACGCGATCACGGCTGGCCGTACCGCCTCGCGGGTGAACACACCGGCCGCGGCACTCCCCGATCTCCCGTCCCCGGCCACTGTCACCGCGCCATCACCGGAACGGACACGCTTCTGCTCAGCTGGACCAGACCGATGCAGCCGCCACGCGGTCAGCCAGCCTGCACCCAGCAGAGACAGGGCCAGTAGCCAGCCCGGCGGTCCGGACATGAGAAGAAGGGCAGTCAGCAGACCCGCCAGCCAGACCGCACGGCGATCACCCGAACGGATCCCATAGGTGAGCACGAGGACGACCCCAATCCCCAGCGCCACAGAGAGCGCAGTCGGATCCACACTGCGCGCCGCGAAGACCAGCGACGGCGAGGTGCTCAGAAGCAGGCCCGCAA
>JADGGD010000043.1 GCA_019690095.1 Chloroflexota bacterium | reverse complement strand
AAGAGCCTGGTCGCTCACACCGATGCGGATGTTCACGAGCAGGATATCATCGACTTTCTCCGGGCCTACCAGGAGGGATCGCCGCTCCAGATCAGCGAGCTGTGGGCCTTTCCCCTCATGCTTCGCCTCGCCCTTATCGAGCAGTTGAGCCATCTGGCGGTTGAGGTGGATCGCCGGCAGTCCGACCACGAGCGCGCCGATTTCTGGGCGAACCGCTTGCTCAACGCGGCGCGTCGGGCGCCGGACCTGCTGCTGGTGATGGTCGCCGAGTTGGCCCGACACGAACCCAACCCATCAGCGTACGTGGTCGACCGTCTGGTCAGCCAGCTCCAGGGGGAGGCGGTTGCCCTCGATCCGATTCGTGCCTGGCTCGAGCGCAAGCACGGCGTTCCGCTGGCCGAGATTATTCAGACCGAGCAGGCCCGTCATGCGGCCTACCAGGTCACGATCGCCAACGCGATTGGCAGTCTGCGCGTGCTGTCTCAGCTCGACTGGCGTGAGGTCTTCGAGGAGATCAGCGGTATTGATCGAATCCTGGCCGACGATCCGGCCGGGGTCTACGAGCGGATGGATTTCGCCACGCGCGATCGGTACCGGGCCGCGGTTGAGCAGGTCGCACGAGCGGCCGAGGTCAGTGAGGCGGAGGTGGCGCGGGCCGCAGTCGAGCTCGCCCGGGCTGCCGCGCAGGATGGGCGGGCGCGCCACGTTGGCTACTACCTCATCGATGCCGGCCGGAGCGAGCTGGAGGCCCGCATTCACTACCAGCCCGGCCCGCTCGGTCGGGCTGGACGCTGGGCCCTGCGGCGTCCCGCTACGGTTTACGTTGGCGGCATCGCGGTCGTGACCGCACTGGTGACGGCGTTCGCCGCGGCCCTGGCCGGGCACGCCGTATTGCTGGGGAGATCCTGGGGGCTCGGCCTTCTTCTCCTCGTGCTCGCGGCGTTTGTCGCAAGTGAGCTGGCAGTCCAGGTTGTTAACCACCTGGTGACCTTGACCCTGCGGCCGCGGGTACTGCCGAAGATGTCCTTCGAGAAGGGCATCCCGCCGGAGTGGCGCACGCTCGTTGTCGTCCCGACCCTGCTCCTGTCCCGAGAGTCGGTTCGCCGCGATCTCGAGAACCTTGAGATTCGTGCGGTGGCCAATCCAGATCCCAACCTGCACTTCGCGCTGCTTGCCGACTTCCCTGATGCCCCGCAGGAGAGCATGCCGGAGGACCGTCCTCTCCTGGAGCTGGCGGTCCGCGAGGTCGAGCGTCTGAACGCGCGGCATGGGAATCGCTTCTCTTTCTTCTACCGTCCACGGGTCTGGAGCGCCAGTGAGCGGGTCTGGATGGGCTGGGAGCGCAAGCGCGGCAAGCTCGAGGAGCTGAATCGCTGGCTGCTGGGCGATCGCCCCGGCGCGCACGAGTCGCGGGACGAGCGGCGGCCGCTGACCCTGATCCACGTTGGTCCGACGGATTGGGTCCCGGGGACGCGCTTTGTAATTACTCTGGATGCCGACACCCAGCTTCCGCAGGGAACTGCTCACCAGCTCGTTGGGACGCTGGCCCATCCCCTGAACCGTCCGGTCATAGCCCCGAACGCCGGGCGTGTCGAGGCGGGCTATGCCATTATCCAGCCGCGGGTGAGCACGAGCCTGCCCAGTGCCAACGCGACGCGCTTCGCCCGCTTGATGGCCGGGCCGGCCGGCCTCGATCCCTATACGCACGCGGTATCCGATGTGTACCAGGATCTGGCAGGCGAGGCGAGCTACCTGGGCAAGGGCATTTACGATGTCGAGGCCTTCCACGAAGTTCTGAGCGGCCGCTTCCCCGAGGCGACCCTCCTGAGCCACGACCTGCTCGAGGGGGCGCACGTGCGGACGGGCCTGGCCTCAGATATCGAGCTATTGGAGGAGTTCCCCCGAAGCTACGCGGCCTACAGCGCTCGGGAGCACCGGTGGATCCGCGGAGACTGGCAGATTGCTGACTGGTGCACTCCCTGGGTTCCCGCGCCGCACGGGCGTCAGGCGAATCCGCTTTCGCCCCTGAACCGCTGGAAGATTTTCGATAACCTTCGCCGGAGCCTCGTGCCGCCTGCAGCGGTCGGTCTTCTGCTGATTGGCTGGCTTGCCCGTCCTGAGGCAGCAGTGATCTGGAGTGGGCTGGTCGGCCTGACGCTGGCATTCGCCGCGGTGCTTCGGACCCTTGGCTGGGTTGTCGCGCCGCCGGGCGAGGGGTCGGTCCTGGGACGTTGGAAGCGGACGTGGCGCGAGGTTGCCGAGGAGTGGGGACGCGCGCTCTTTGCGGCCGTCGTTCTGCCGCACCGGGCTGCTCTCGCGCTTGATGCCATTGTTCGTGTCTGGTTCCGCCGCCTTATCTCGCATTCCCTGCTTCTCCAATGGCAGTCGTTTCAGGTTCTGCACCAGACCGCGCGGTCACGGGATGTGCGCTTCCTCCTCTCGCTCGGCGGGGTGAGCCTTCTCGCGGTCGTCGTGGGGATCGTCCTGCTGGGGAGCGCGCCCATGGCCCTGATCGCTGCAGGGCCCTATCTCGCCCTCTGGCTTGTCTGCCCGATCGTCGTCAGCTGGATCGATCAGGAGCGCCGGCGACCGAGTGCGGCGGACTTAACCGTGCGGGACCGGGTCCTGCTCCGCACCATCGCGCGCCAGACCTGGCGATACTTCGACGATTTTGTTGGCCCCCAGACCAACTGGCTGCCGCCCGATAACTACCAGTCCGCCCTGCATCTGGAGGTTGCCCAGCGGACCTCCCCGACGAATATCGGGCTGTGGCTCCTGTCCCTGTTTGCGGCCAACGATTTCGGATACCTGACGCCCGATGACCTGGTCGAGCGTGCGCTCGGCACGATGGAAACCCTGGAAAAGCTCGAGCGGTTCGAGGGGCACTTGCTGAACTGGTACAACACGGTGACCCTCCGGCCGCTGCTTCCCCGCTATGTCTCCACGGTGGACAGCGGCAACCTGCTCGCCTGCCTGTGGACGGTGCGGCAGGCCTGCCGCGATCTGAAATCCCGCCCGATCATCTCATCGGCGGCACTGCAGGGGCTCGCCGATACCCTCGAGCTCCTCCAGGAGGCGATTGCAAACGAGCCTTCTGATCCGGTCGGGCTTGGTCGCACGAGCGCGGTCAGCGATCTGACTGCGACCCTGGCGGCGCTGGTGGAGCCGCCAGCACGGGACGTGGGAGAGATCGTCCATCGGCTGCGTGCGGCCGCCGGTCCGGCGGCCGAGCTGGCCGAGCTGCTCCGTCCCGCGCCGGCGCGTCTGCCAGGGGTGCAGGCGCTTACGATCGAAGGGGATGGAGCATCGGAGCCGCCGACAAGCGAAGCGGCTTACTGGGCAACCCAGCTCGGGCGGCAGATCAATGCCTGGCTTGCGGTCGTTGAGCGCTACCTGCCCTGGCTTACTGAGGCGGGGGATGCGCCGGTGGTGGGCGCATCCACTCGGGGCTCGGGCCAGCACTGCACCGACGGCCGGATCGATGCAGCGCCGTCCCTCGAGGCCCTTGCGACCGGCGGCCCTGGTCTCGGCGAAGGCCTATTGGTTGAGGAGGCACTCACTGCGCGGATTGCCGAGGCACGCCAGCGCGCGGCCGAACTGATCGAGCGCATTGATCGTTTGAGCGCGATGGCCGATGACCTCGCCGCCGATATGAACATGCGCTTCCTGTACGATGAGGACCGCCGCCTGTTCACCATCGGGTTCAACGTCGAAGTGCGGCGTCCGGACAACTCGTATTTCGATCTGCTCGCCAGCGAAGCGCGTCTAACGAGTTTCGTCGCCATTGCCCGGGGGGATGTACCGATTGAGCACTGGTTCTCCCTTGGCCGGCCGTTTGGATCGGCCGGCGGCCGACCGGTTCTGCTCTCATGGACCGGCACAATGTTCGAGTACCTCATGCCCCTCCTGCTCATGCGCTCCTTTGAGGGCTCTCTACTCGACGCGGCCTGCCGGGAGGCAGTGAACCGTCAGATCGTGTATGCGCGCAGCCGCGGGGTCCCGTGGGGCATCTCCGAGGCGGCATTCAGTGCCTTGGATGCCAACCAGGTCTATCAGTACCAGGCCTTCGGCGTCCCCGAGCTTGGGTTGAAGCGCGGCCTCGAGGCGGATCTAGTCGTGGCGCCGTACGCGACCGCGCTCGCCCTTCAGATTGAGCCGAGTGCGGCTGTACGCAATCTGCGTCGACTGGATCGTCTGGGAACGCGGGGAAGTTACGGCTTCTTCGACTCGATTGACTACACGCCGCGGCGGCGGCCGGTCGGCCAGACTGGCACGATCGTCTGCACCCATATGGCCCACCACCAGGGGATGACCTTCCTTGCCATTGATAACGTGCTCAATGACGGGATCTTCCAGGCGCGTTTCCATGCGAATCCGGAGGTCCAGGCGGCCGAGCCCCTGCTCTTTGAGCGCATGCCGGTTGCCCCGCCGATCATCACGGGCGCGATACGCGACGTGGTCCCATCACGTCCGACGCGCACTCTCTTTGGCGAACTCGGCGCCGGTCCGCGCTCGGCCGATACGCCAACCCCCCGAGCGCACCTGCTGGCAAATGGCTCCTATGCGGTGATGGTCACCGGGGCTGGCGGCGGCTACAGTCGCTGGCGGGATATCGACATCTCCCGTTGGCGGGCCGATACGACCCTCGATGCCTGGGGTACCTTCTGCTACATCCGCGATGTCGAACGGGGTGTCGTCTGGTCGACGACCGAGCAACCGATCCATCGCGCAGCGTCCTACTATGGTGTGACCTTCAAGCCGGAGCGGGCTGAGTTCGAGCGGCGCGACGTGGGCATTGGGACGCTGACCGAGGTCGTCGTATCGCCCGAAGACGACGTTGAAATCCGTCGAATCACCCTGGTCAATCACTCGAACCGCCGCCGCCAGCTTGAGATCACCAGCTACATCGAGCTCGCACTCGCGCCGCACGGCGCTGATCGCGGCCACCCTGCCTTCAACAAGCTCTTTATCCAGACCGAAGCCCTGGCCCACCTGCGAGCGCTCCTGGCGTGGCGCCGGCCGCGCTCGCCAGCTGATCAGCCGATTTACGCGATGCACCTGCTTGTCCTCCCGTCCTCGTTCACGGGACCGGTTGAATACGAGACGGACCGGGCGCGCTTCCTGGGACGGGGGCGGACCCCGGAGAATCCACAAGCACTCGAGCGCTCGCTCTCTCGATCGACCGGGTATGTCCTTGACCCAATCTTCTCACTCCGATGTCGGGTAACGCTTGAGCCGGGTCAGCGCCTGCAGTTCGCCTTTGTTACCGGCGCTGCGGAGACGCGCGAGGCCCTGATCACCCTGATCGAGAAGTATCAGGATCTGCGGGTCATTGAGCGGACCTTCGAGCTCGCGGCATTCCACTCGCAGCTCGAGCTCCGCCATCTCCGGATCACCGCGGACGATGTCCAGCGATTCCTGCATCTGGCGAGCCACCTGCTCTTCCCCAATCCCCGCATGCGGGCGGCGGAGCAACAGCTCCGGCAGAACCGCCTCGGCCAATCGCGCCTCTGGACCCACGGCATCTCGGGCGATCTGCCGATCCTTCTGGTGACGATTGGCGACCGCCGCGATGCTGACCTGGTCAGTGAGGCGCTGGTCGCGCACACCTTCTGGCGACGGCGCGGGTTCAAGGCGGACCTGGTGATCCTGGACGAGCAGCCCGGCGGGTATACCCAACCGCTCCGTGACTATCTGCGGGCGCTGATCCAGGCTCACGTCCCGTACGTCGGTGCCGATCAGCCCGGCGGCATCTTCCTGCGCGCGGTCGAGCACATGGCGGCCGAGGATGTCCTCCTGCTCCACACGGTTGCCCGTGCCGTCCTGGTTGCCGCCCGGGGACCGCTCGTCCAGCAGTTGAGCGCGCCGACCGAGGTGGTCCTGCCACCGCCGCTTAATGCGAACCCCCGGGTGCCGGAGGAGCCGTCCGCGCCCCTGCCCTTCCTGGAGCTTCCCTATTTCAATGGCATTGGCGGCTTTACCGGCGATGGTCGGGAGTATGCTATTTACCTTGGCCCCGGCGTCCAGACGCCCGCGCCGTGGGTCAATATCATCGCCAACCCCACTTTCGGGGCACTCATCTCCGAGTCGGGGCAGGGGTTCGTCTGGTACGGCAACAGCCAGGCCAACCGTCTCTTACCGTGGTCGAATGATCCGGTGAGCGACCCGTCCGGCGATGCGATCTACATCCGGGACGACGAGTCCGGCCGTTTCTGGACGCCCACGCCTCTGCCGGTCCGCGAGCTCGACGCGTACCGCGCTCGCCACGGTCAGGGGTATACCGTCTTCGAGCACAACAGCCATGCCATCGAGCAGGAGATGGTGACGTTCGTCCCGATGGACGAGGCGGGTGGCGCCCCGGTTCGGATCCAGCGCCTGCGCCTGCGCAATCGCTCCTCCCACCGACGCCGGCTCTCGGTTATCGCCTATGCGGAATGGGTGCTGGGCGAGAGCCGCGAGGATACCCAGATGCACGTCGTCACCAGCTGGGATGCGGAGAGCCAGGCCCTGCTCGCCCGCAATGTCTACCATCCGGACTTCGGATCCCGGGTCGCCTTCGCGAGCGTGAACCTGCCGATCACCAGCTATACCGCAGACCGGACTGAGTTCCTCGGGCGGAACGGCTCGCGGGCGCACCCGGCCGCCCTGGCGCGGCAGACCCTGTCCGGCCGGAGCGGGGCAGGCCTGGATCCGTGCGCCGCCCTTCACGTTGTCATCGAGCTGGAGCCGGGCCAGGATGCCGAGGTGATCTTTGCCCTCGGGCAGGCCGCGGATGCGGCCCAGGCACGGGCATTGGTGCGCCGATTCCGCGACCCGGAGCAGGTCGAGGAGGCACTGGCCGCGACCCGAGCCTGGTGGGACCGCTTCCTCGGGACTATCCAGGTTCGAACGCCGGTGCTCTCGGTAGACTTCCTGTTGAACCGCTGGCTCCTCTACCAGACCCTTAGCTGTCGGCTCTGGGCCCGGTCGGCCTTCTACCAGTCCGGCGGGGCCTACGGTTTCCGCGACCAGCTCCAGGACGTTATGGCACTCGTCTACGCGGCGCCGCAGCTTGCCCGCGAACACATCCTCACCGCGGCCGGCCGGCAGTTTGTCCAGGGGGACGTCCAGCACTGGTGGCACCCGCAGTCGGGGGCCGGAGTCCGCACGCGCATCTCCGATGATCTGCTCTGGCTTCCCTACGTCACTGCCCACTACGTTCGGGTGACTGGCGATACTGGCATCCTCGAGGAGGTGGTTCCGTTCATCGAGGGCCACGTCCTGGCCGAGGGTGAGCACGAGGCGTACTTTGTCCCGACAACCGCCCTTGAGGTGGGATCACTGCTGGAGCACTGCCGTCGAGCGATCGACCGGGGGCTGACCCGCGGTCCCCACGGTCTACCCTTGATCGGCACGGGCGATTGGAATGATGGGCTGAATCGCGTCGGGGCCGGCGGCGTCGGCGAGAGTGTCTGGCTGGCCTGGTTCCTGGTGGATCTCCTGCAGGAGTTTGCCGATCTGCTCGACCGCCTGGGGCACGGAGGGGATGCCGCAGAGTACCGGGCGCGAGCCCGGGAGATCGCGGCGGCGGTCGAGGAGCACGCCTGGGACGGTGCGTGGTACCGACGTGCCTACTTCGATGATGGGACCCCACTGGGCTCGTGTGATAGCGATGAGGCTCGCATTGATTCCCTCCCGCAGTCCTGGGCAGTGATCTCCGGTGCGGCGATGCCGGCCCGTGCGGCCCGGGCGCTCCAGGCGGTGGATGAACAGCTGGTGCGGGAGGATGAGCGTCTGATCCTGCTCTTTACGCCTCCGTTCGATTGCTCTGCCCGCGATCCCGGCTACATCAAGGCCTACCCGCCTGGCGTGCGGGAGAACGGCGGTCAGTACACGCACGCGGCAGTCTGGGTTGCCCTCGCGCACGCCCGACGGGGTGACGGCGATCGGGCCGGCCACCTGCTCATGATGCTGAACCCGATCGAGCGTGCTCGGACGCCGGCCGAGGTGGAGCGCTACAAGGTAGAGCCCTATGTTGTCGCCGCTGACATCTACACGCTCGAAGGACAGATCGGGCGCGGCGGCTGGACCTGGTACACTGGATCGAGCGGCTGGCTATACCGTGTCTGGATCGAGGAGATCCTGGGATTCCGTCGGCAAGGAGATCGCTTGACGGTGGATCCGGTCATCCCATCTGACTGGCCCGGATTTAGCCTCTGGTATCGACACGGCTCGACGACCTACGAGATCGTGGTCGAGAATCCCGAGCACGTCAGCCGTGGCATTCGCCGGGTCGTGCTTGATGGCGCAGACCAGAGCGGTCCCGAGATCACTCTCTGTGACGACGGCGGAACACACCAGATGCTGATCATTCTCGGCCGAGGATAATCGCCGCGCTCCTGCGTGTGCCAGGCGGGAATGCGCCTACCGCGGGAAGCGTGGCAGGATCTCCACCGTAGCGATGGGATAGAGGGTCTCACCCAGGTCGAGGCGCTCTCCGATCGTCGATCGTGGAGCATTTCCCGCCCCGACAAGGACGCTCAGGCCTGCGCCCACCGGTGTTGCGCGGGCCTCGGCCCAGGCAAAACCGATCGGCGATTCTTCCAGCTCCGGCCCACTGGTGACGTGACCGACGCACCTGCCGTCGGGATCAAGAAGGGGATCGCCATCTCGCGGGAGCGCTGTCACCGGCGCGGTCACCGTGAAGCGGACAACCCTCAGGTCTGGCGGGATGGGCATGCCCGTAATGGCGGATCGCCCGACGAAGAAAGGCTTATGCAGGCGGACCAGGGCTCCGTAGCCGGCCGCCACCGGTGAGATCGCGAAGGTCCCCCCGAGTTCACGGCCGGTCCACGGTAGGCCCGCCGCGATGCCGGCCGCGCGGTAGGCCCGCCAGCCAACCGGGCGAATGCCGTGCGCAGCGCCCCGCTCAAGGAGCCGATCCCAGAGCTCTCCAGCACGGTCGGCCCTGACGAAGATCTCGTACCCATGGCTTGCACCGGTATGCCCGGTCCGGGCGATGACTACCCCGATCCCGGCCAGACGCGCCGTCGTCAGGGTAAAACGGCGGAGACCTCCCACCCGCCGCCGGTCCTCGGCAGTATCGGCCGCGGCGCGGAGGACGGCTGGCGCGCCCGGTCCGGCCAGGCCCAGAATCACCTGACCCGTTCCATCGCCTCCGGAGCGCGCATCCCGAAGCGTAAGGCGTGTCGGCAGACCGCGTGTCGGCACAGCCGTATCGACTGCACAGTGACCGGCGAGGGCTTCGCCCAGCCAGTGCATGACAGCCGCTGTTCGGGTCGGCGCGACCGTGAGCCGGTAGCGGTCGGTTTCCATGCGGTAGAGCAGGCCATCGGCGATCAGTTCGCCGGTCGGCGTGAGCAGGAAGGTGTACTGGGCGGCGTTCACCGCCAGGAACATCACATTGTTCGTCGTGACCAGGTCGAGGAAGCGGGCGGCATCCGGTCCGCTAATCTCGATGATGCCGAGCGCGGATTCGTCGACGAGGCCGACGGCGGAATGAAGCGCCGCGAACTCGGCCGTCGGGTCACCGAAGGAGAGGGGCATGCCCCACCCCTCGGGTGCTATCGGCTCGCCAGCCGGGTAGCGGGATGCGATCGGTGACGGTGGGGGGGAGCCCGGCGTCGGGAGAGCGCAGAGCGGGCGCATGGGCCCACCTCCCATGCGGTCAGAGAGTGCGCGCTGCCCGATGAAGTAGGGCTGGTCCAGGCGTGGTACTGCCGAGGGCCCAGACATGGCACGCCGTAGCACGGCGGTCTCCGCGTCGGAGAGCTGATCGGCAAACATCGCGATAGCCACCGGCCCATCGATCTTGGCCCATGGGTCCGCCGGATCAAAGAGTACCAGGCCGCTTGAGAGTGCCTCCAGCCACTCGATGATCGCATCAGACCGCCCGGCGGGGATTGCGCAGACGAAGTGGTCGCGGCCGTACGAGTCACGGGAGCGGTAAAGTACAGTGATCTCGCCCAGCTCCTGTCCTACCGCGTCGAAGAGCCGTGCTCGCGCTGCGCCGCCGACCTCCAGCGACCAGATCTCACCGGCACAGACCTCACTCAGGAACTGGCGGGCCCGGCGTCCGATCACAGCAATCAGATGCTGACCGTCGAGTTCCTGGGGCGCGGGGCAATAGCGATCCGGCCATCCGTCCGGCGTACTCGGTCCAACTGTCCGCCGCTTGATCAGGTCGGCGACGGCCGCACGGGCACGCTGCAGGGTGATCAGGGGAATCTTGCCGCGGGCCGCGACCTCATCGCGGTCGGGATAGGCGAAGGTCTCGATTCCAAACAGCACATCGGCGATGATATTGCCGAGGGTATCCATATCGGTCGGCGTCAGGCCCCGCTGGGTCAACCAGGGGGTGCCAAGGCGGATGCCGCTTGGGTAGGCGGCGCTCGTGTCGCCCAGGATTGTGTTCTTGTTGCAGACGATGCCGCACAGATCGAGGATCCGCGCCGCGATATCGCCGTTGAGAGGGATGCCGCTCCGCTTGGGAATCGCTTTCAGGTCGACCAGGAGAAGGTGGGTGCTGGTGCCGCCATAGGCGATCTTCAGCCCGCGCCGGGAAAGGGCATCAGCCAGGGCGCGCGCGTTGGCGACGATGGTGCGCTGAAGCTCCTGGAACGCCGGCGTCTGAGCGATCTTGAAGGCGACCGCCAGGGCGGCGATCGTATTCACGTGAGGCCCGCCCTGGAGGCCTGGGAAGACTGCCCGGTCGATCCGCCGCGCGAGCGCCTCGTTCGTGGTGAGGATCACTGCCGCACGGGGACCAATGAGGGTCTTGTGCGTGGTGAAGGTCACCACGTCGGCGACGCCGACCGGGTTAGGAAACAAGCCGGCGGCAACCAGTCCGGCCGGGTGCGAGATGTCCGCCATCAAATAGGCCCGGCGCGGCAGGTTATCACAGATCTGGCGCAGGCGCACGAAATCGATATCCCACGGGTAGGCCGAAGCCCCGCAGACGATCAGGCGCGGATTGTGCTCCCGGGCCAGGCGCTCTACCTCGTCGTAATCGATCCGCCCGGTTTCCGGGTTCACCCCGTACGGGACCACGCGGAAGATGCGTCCGGAGATGTTTACCGGACTACCGTGCGACAGATGGCCGCCGTGGCTGAGGTTCATACCCATGATCGTGTCGCCCGGCTGGAGCAGGGCGAGGTAGACCGCCGTGTTGGCGTTGGCGCCCGACCAGGGCTGGACGTTGGCCTGGATATCCTCCGGGCCCAGTTGCGACGGATTGTGCGGGTAGCGGTTCGGCGCGAAAAGCTCCCGGACCCGCCGCTGGGCGAGGGCTTCGATCAGATCGGCGAACTCAGTGCCCTTGTAGTAGCGCCGATCCCCATAGCGGTGAAAGTAGGCGAGCTGGTAAGGAATATCCGTGATCAGCTCGCTGGCTTCGTGGGTCAGGCGTGCGGAGGGGTAGCCTTCGGCATAGAGGTCAGTGAAGACGCTCCCGAGGGCCTGGCGCACCGCCGGGGGAGCCACGCTCTCCGAGGCAATCATGATAAGCTTATTGACCTGGCGGGCCTCCTCGAAGGCGGTGATCCGAATGCTCTCTGGATCAATATCTTCCCAGGCCCCCTCGAACAGAAAGCCGGTCTGGTGGATAACCTGTTCCTGCATTGGTTCTCCCGTGACGACGGGAGCGGATTCGGCCACGTGCGGCCGCGCTGTCGTCGCTTCCCGGCCAGTGTAGCACCTTTCGAGCCGCCGAGAAAGGGCGGCAGTGATGAACTCGGCCAGGGGGCGACCTGATAGATCTCATAACCGGCAGGGATATGGAGGCACAAAGGGAGATGGGAGAATCGAGCGCTCTTCCCGAGCAGGGGCTCCGGCAGGTGTCCGCAGAGATCTGTCAGATCGTCGCCGAGCTATACCGGGACGGCCTCATCACCGCGGTTGGGGGAAACGTCAGCGCCCGGGTACCGGGAAGCGATCTCATCTGCATGACCCCGTCTGGTCAGTTCAAGGGAGGTCTGCAGCCGGAGGACCTGGTGGCTGTAGATCCGAGCGGTGCGGTCGTCTGGGGGAGCGGCCGTCCATCGAGCGAGGTAGATATGCATCTGGCTCTGCTCACGGCCCGTCCGACGCTCAACGCGGTTGTCCACAGTCATCCTCCGTATACAACGGTGCTGGGCTTCTTCCCGGAGCCGCTGGAGCCGCTCACCGTGATCCATGCCTATCTGGAAGGTCTCCCTCGCCTCCCGTTCCGTTTCTCCCAGGATCGGGCTTTCGCCGACGCGGTCGTTGCGGCGATCGGCTCGCAAGACGCCCTGATCCTCGAGAACCACGGCCTGGTGACGGTCGGGGTCAGCATCCGGGCAGCAGCGACTATGGCATACCTGGTTGAAGAGGCGGCACACCTATCCTATCTTACCCGCCTGCTTGGTGGGACTCCGCGCCTTCTGCCGCCCGACGCCCTGGAGCGGGTGCGGCAGATGCGCCGCCGGGGCCGTTCCCTGCTCGGTTGAAAGGCCGGCAAAGTCTTGGTCGGGAAGCCGCCGGGTATGCGCCCCGGGAGGATGTGCCGTGGGGCGTGCTAGCGCAGAAGAACCCCGCTGATCGAGACCAGTGACCCACCCTCCGGATCGGCCGGGCACTGGTCGTACCCGACTACCTCGCCCGTGCAGGGACCCAGGAAGCGAAGGAGAAGATAGATCGGTGGCAGGCCGCAGATCCGGCGCGCATCCTGCTCTGCCCGGAGCTGGGTGAAGAAGCCGCGTGCATCTCCCGCACAGATCGCCGCCAGCAGGGCATCATCGTGCGCGGCGAGCTGACGCCGATCGTCCTCACCGTATGGTCGCTGATCACCGAAGGCCGGGCCAACGTGTGCCAGATCAGCCGCCGCCACCGCAAGGACGCGGTGCCCAGCGGTTGCCCGTTGCAGGGCTTCGATCGTGCGAGCGAACCGCTCGTCCGTCTCCGGATCCGCCTCGCCCGCGGTATAGGGGAAGAACGAGCCGCAGAGAATCGGCACCACGCGCGGCGGCACGCTTGTCCGGACGCTGTGGAGCCAGACGAGCGCGAGCTCTACCGAATGTTCGTTCCGGTGATGGATCTCTTCGGCGAAGGCCTCTTCCGGTCCGATCGCCGCGGCGACCTCTTCGACGATGTCCAGCGCCGTCGGCAGAATGCCGAGGGGCGTGGCGTAATTCTGGCGCGTCAGGGTGATCTGGCCCGGTCCGCCGCAGTGATCGGTGCCGAAGACGACGACGATCTCAGCCGCTTCGACCGCCGGGGCCGCACGGTCCCACGTGGCGGCGTAGAGCGGCCCCCCGCGCTGGTAGTCAATGTGCGGGCTGATGACCCCGCGCACGTCGCGCGCGCTGGTGACCGGGCCCGGGGTGCGGCCATCACGGTAGTCCGCGAGGGCGGCGAGAAGCCGAGAAGGCTCGGCCGGGTAAACCCGCCCGGCCAGGGCTGGCGGGCGGAAGGCCGCGCCGCGGTACTCGGCGAGCGCCTGCTCGTGGGCGGCGTGGAAGCGCGGGCTGTCAAGGAACAGAGCCGCGTCGAGCTGAGCCAGGAGATCGGCAATCTGATCGGTTGTCACAGGTTGACCGGTGCGCAGCTCGAACGCCGCGCGGATGCCCGAGATATCCCGTTCGCCGTCGCACAGTCCGAGGAGCAGGGCCACGGCAGGGGGGATCAGGGCCGGGTCCGGGGCGATGCCGGTCGGGTCCCGCATCAGGAGGAGCTGCTGACCGCCGTGGGAGATCCACTTGAACTCGAGTGGCCGTAGACGCGGGCGCTCAGGAAGAGGAAATTCCATGCGGCTCGTTCCCTGGTTCGAAGAGATTCATCTCTCCAGTGTGAACGGTGCATCAGGGCAGTCCGTCCACTGGATTGCCCGTTTCGTCCCGGGACGACCCCTTCAGCAGGGCCAACAGGCGGACCATCCGATTGCACGCGACCATCTGGCCGCGTGCAACCACTGCTAGGCGGTGGTGGGCCCGGATGGTGGTGTCTCGGTCGTCCGGACGATTTCGATCGTGCTCTCAGTCAGCAGTGTCGCCAGCGCCCCCAGCGCGGCGAGTTGCGGCGCGAGGAGCGTTCCCACGACGCCGACCGTCACCGGGAACTCGACAACGACCCTGCCGTGACGCTTGACGATGACGCGCCGAACGTTACCGGCGTGAATCAGCTCGCGTACCTTATCGACGAGCTGGGTCCCGCGCACAGTAAACTCCTGGCGGACGCGGCTGGGATGCTGGCCGGTGTCAGTCATCGGAATCCCACCTCTTGCTGGGCTCATATTGTAATTATACCCGCATAGATCGGGCCGCGCCCGTCGGCAGTTCAGGGAGGACTTGCCATCCGCAGGCAGACCGGAGAGAGGCTCTCGATCGGCTGTCCGACTGGCGTGAGCAGTCCTGTCTGGGTATCGATGCGAAACATGACGATAGTATCGCTGTCCTGGTTCGCCGCCAGGAGCCAGGTCCCCTCCGGCGTGATCAGGAAGTTGCGAGGCGTGCGTCCCAGAGTTGGCTGGTGGCTGATCTGGGCGAGTCGACCGGTCGCCTTATCCACCGCGTAGATGACGATGCTGTCGTGCCCGCGGTTGGAGCCGTAGACGAACTGACCCGAAGGATGGACGTGGATGTCGGCACAGGTGTTCGGCCCGCTGAAGCCCTCCGGCAGGGTCGAGATCGTCTGGACCTCCCGCGCCGTTCCCCGATCTCCGTCGTATGCCAGCACGGTAACGGTCGAGCCGATCTCGTTGATGAGGTACAGGTAGAGCCCAGTCGGGTGGAAATCGAGGTGGCGGGGCCCGGATCCCGGACTCACGCTGATAAACGGGGGGTCATTCGGAATAAGCCGCCCACGTTCCCGGTCGATCCGGTATACGAGCAGGCGATCGATCCCGAGATCAGCGACCAGCGCGAAACGTCCGTCTGGCGTGAGATTAATCGAGTGGGCATGGGGGCCGCGCTGGCGCTCCGGGTCTACGCTTGCCCCGGTGTGCTGGATGAAATCGGACGCCGGATCAAGCCGTCCGTCATCCCGGATCGGGAAGACCGCCACGCTCCCGCCGCCGTAGTTGGCGGCGAAGGCGAACTGCCCGGATGGATCCACGCTGACATGGCAGGGGCCCGCCCCGCGGGTAGACTGACGATTGAGGAAGATCAGGTCGCCGTCCGACCAGTCGATCGCGAAAGCGCTGAGGGCACCCCCATCGTGGTCATCGATCTCCGGGACGGCATTGACGGCGTAAAGGAACTGGCGGTTGGGATGGAGTGCCAGGAAGGACGGATTCGGGACGCCCATCACCGTGCGTACGTGCAGCAGGGTGCCGGTCGAGAGGTCCAGCTGAAAGACATCGATGCCCTGAGCCCGACCGCGCGGATGCGGTGGGAGGGCGGTAAAGGTCCCGACGAAGAGGAGCGTATTCCGGGCTGATCGGTCCCCCACGCCTGTCCTCCGTGTGCTCACAGCACTCGGGCGCCGAAGACCGATGCCCCGCCGTCCACGTTGAGGATGGTCCCGGTGACCTGTGCCGACTCGTCCGAGATCAGGTAGACGATCGCGTGGGCTGAGTCCTCTGGCGTCTGAAGGCGCCCCATGGGGAGGTTGCGTCCCGCTGCCTCGAGCCAGGCCAGATCGTGCCCTTCGCTCGTCCGAAGGGCGATCTCGCCCTCGCTGGCGACCCAGCCGGGGATGAGGTAGTTTACCCGAACCTGATCGCGGGCATATGCGCGGGCCAGGTTGCGGGTCATGGCGAGCAGGCCGCCCTTGGAGGTTGCGTAGGCGAACAGGTTGGGTGCCCCGCCCAGGCCGTGAATTGACCCGACATTGACCACGCTCCCGCCGCCGGCCGCAACCATCGCCGGGATGGCGTACTTACACATGAAGAAGGGGCCCTTCAGGTTGGTTGCCAGCAGGTCATCCCAGAAGGCCTCGGTTGTCTCGGTCAGCGTGGCGCGTGGGAAGATGCCCGCGTTGTTGACAAGTCCGTGGAGCGCGCCGTAGCGGCTGACGGCCAGCTCGACTGCCCGGCGGCAGTCAACCTCGCGTCGAACGTCGGTCTGGCAGAATACCGCTTCACCGCCTGCCTCGCGGATGCGCCGCACAGTCTCCGCACCATTTGCCTCGTTCCGGTTGGCCACCACCACGCTGGCGCCCTCGCGGGCGAGGAAGATAGCGGCCGCCCGCCCGATCCCGGTGCCGGCGCCGGTTACAATGACGACCTTCCCCTGAACTCGTCCGGCCAAGCTGATTCCTCCCTCTCTGAAGTAACAGGACGGGTTCGGCCCGGGCGCGCGCTGTCCCCCCGTGCTTGGCGAACCGACCAGACGGCCCGAACGCGAGAGGATGATCCGGGAAGAAGGAGCGCGGGCAGGCGAACCACGGCCGTCGATAGCGGCCTTCATGATGCTCATCCAGCCCTGAGATCGTCAAGCCGGATCGGGCATGCGATCACCGGCCTAGCGCTTTACGCGAACCAGGAGGCGATGGTATAATCAACCAGCGACATTGGCCAGTATTGGGGCAGGATAGCTCAGCGGTAGAGCAGGGGACTCATAAGCCCTTGGTCGGGGGTTCGAATCCCTCTCCTGCCACCCGTCCCCACAAACCCGCTTCCGAAGCGGGTTTTTCTGTTGCCGGGTAACCGGGAACATCCACTGTGACGATTTATAGGTCACCCGGGACAGGGGCACGGAAAACCCCTGACCTACATTCCAGGCCCCTTCCAGCGGGCTGACCTCCGGCATCATCTTCGCCGCCCCGGATCGGTTCGGGGAGATGATCACTGCGCGACCATTTCCCCGGACCGATCCGCTCCACCTGGAATCGGGTTGCTTCAATCGGGATTCAGCTCACCGCCGGAGCGCTGGCCCGAAGCCAGCCAGCACGCGTACCACGGCATTGGGAGCCCCGAGCTGGCGAGACCGCTGGGGGTCAGCTGGAGGATCGCCTCGACGCGATGGTCGGCCACGGAGGCTGGCTCTGCGGGGGTGGTGGTGCCCAAACCGGCGAGCCGGCTGATACAGGTCACAATCGCTGTGGCCACCGGGGTTGCGACGAGCGAGGCGAGCTGCGCGGCCTCGGCTTGCAGCTGCCCGAGCTGATCCCGCTGGTCCTGAGCCGCCGCGACCTCGGCACGGACCCAGACGAGATACAGCTGGTCGGCCGGATCTGTCGCGTTGCGCTCAAGCCACTCCAGGGCGCGCCGGAGCGGACGGCGGAAGCTGCCCCGGATTGGCGTCTGCCCGGCCCGGGCGAAGGCAACGACCGCGGCTGCGGTGAGCTCTACCCGAGCGCCATCCTCTCCCCAGGCACCGCTCGCTGCCTGGGAACGGATCAGATCCCGAAGGATCACCTCGATCCCACCCTTCCCGGGTTTGCAGGCTGGCGCACGAGGCGCCGCGGGCGCCGCCGGCATACCAGATTCAGCCCGACGCCCGACGCTCCTGCCAGCTGGCCTGGAAAGTCGCTGATCCGGTGTCGATGTGAGCAGGTCACTGAGTTCGTCCGCGCAGTGCACAGCGTTGGCGGAGAACGCGTGTCGCCGAAAGAGCCTCGGACCAGGCGAGTACCGCCGAGCGAGGTAGTAGTACCCGCCTGCCCCATCAAGCCCGGCCGGAAGAGGACTGGATACGACGATCTTCCGCGAGTGGCCGGATGCCTTCTCGCCATCCTGATCGACCGCGAGCAGCGCGGTCAGGGGAGTGAGGATCCGGTACCGTCGCGATAGCTCGACGATGGCTTGATTATCCCGCTCGGTCGATCCCTCCTGGAGAAGGAGATCGATGCGCTTTTGCGCCCAGAGACGACGAAGCATCGGCTCGTCGACGGTCGTGAGGTTCTCGATTGGCACGACGACCTCCTCCGATCCGCGGCGGCCACGCAGGAGCAGCGCAGGCCCCGCCGCGTCGACCCCCTGGAGCCGCGCCACGATCTGGAGCACCTGGCCGGTGAAGAGATCCGGGAGTGGAGAAGGATAGAGTTCGACCAGGGCGGCCCCGCGGACCTCGAGCTCCAGATCGGTCACGACTGGCATGCTCAGCCGATCCTGAAAACGGATGATTGCCGCCTCGATATCCTCGTGCAGTCCCACAACCTCGGCCACGCCACGACCGTACCGCGCCAGGCGATCGAGAAGGTAGCGGTTGACCGAGGGGCCGATGCCAAAGCCAAAGAGGCGATCGCCGGTCGGCAGCGAGCGGACCAGCTCGAGCACCTGGGCTTCCGCGGAGATCGCGCCATCGGTCAAAACAACAAACACCCGCGGTCGCTCGGGATCGCGGGGCAAGGTCATTGCTTGGTGTAGAGCAGGCAGCAGCTCGGTCCCCCCGCGCCCTTCGATACGATCGAGAAAGGCGTCCGCCTCGCGGACGGTTGCATCAGAGAAAGGAAGAGGCCGATGGAGGCTCGGCTCGTACCACTCGGTGACGTGATCAAAGAGGAGAATGCGAAAAGTATCCCCGGACGCGAGGGTGCGAAGACAGGCGCGGAGCGCGTTACGCGCCTGGGCGATGGGCTCTCCCCTCATCGATCCCGAGCGGTCGAGAATGAAGACGTACTCGCGAGAGAGGATCTGGGCGGCGGGCTGATCCACAGTGGGAGGAACAAACAGCGCGGAGAGGATCAGATCATCTTTCATCGGGGTCAGCCACCCCTTGGACCGAAGCTGCGCCGGCTGGCTGACTCGATAGCGCAGAACAAAGTCCTGGTTGGGGATAGCCGGCTCGGCGAGTCGGACCATGCAGCGCCGCTCATCGAGGCGGACCACCTCGATCCGGTGCGATGCACTGACCGGCGTGGTGATCGGCACTCCGGCCTCGATGGCGATGGTCACTTTCAGCGCCCCGATGGCCGAACCAGGTGGGGCGATGGCCACGTCGGTCGCCGCAGCCTGGTCGGGTGGCTCGTCGGCGCGGTGATACCGGGGCGTGATGCCAAAGGGCAGGGTCAGCTCGAACTCTCCGCCGTCGAAGTGCAGGGGGAGGCTATAGGCATAGCGTGCGACGACCCGTTCGCCGGGCTGCAGATTCCCAATCCGCACCGTGTACAGGTTCGGTCGCTCTTCGGTCGCCATCGCCGCGCGAAGCCCATCGTCGACGGCTTCTCGATAGAGCTGGAGCGCCTCCTCACGCGGCACGATCTCGCCTTCGATCGATCGTGGACCAACCCGGATCGTCAGCTCGGCGAGCGATGCCTCGTGGGGGATTGCGAAGCGGTAGAGGAGCTCGATCGGCTCACCGAAGGGGTTGGCGAAATGCTGGACGAGCGCGACGGTTGCGAGCATCCCGAGAACCTGCCCGTTCACCTCGGTCTGCTCGAGCGGTAAGGGCGAGGCGCTCTCACGATCAACCAGGAGCTCGCCAAACGAGAAGGGGACTGCTTCAGGGCTGATTGACATTCGCATATCTCCTTTCATTACATCCGCCCGGCAAGCCGCACGACGCGTTGCCGCTCGACTCGCTCGGCCAAGATTCATCGCTACTGGACGTCCCGGTGGTACTCCGAGTGTCCCCGCTGGGCTGCCGCCAACGGCATCACGGTGATTCGCAGGCGCCGCTGTGGTCGCCAGCTGTCCCAAGGGACGCAGCTCTCTCTACGGCCTCGGCGGCTTGGCTGTCCTCGAGAGCATCGACGTTGCCACCGGGGGGAAAGAGCCGCATCGCCACCTCCAGCAGGCGATCCAGTGCCCGAGCGTACTCGGCCGGCAAGTCGCGCTGGACGAGAAGGTCGATTCCGGGCGCAAGCGTATACCGGGCCAGGTACGTCGGCGCTGGCATCGGGGTCGACCGGGCAAGCAGGGGGGATGGTGGGAGTTTAACGGTACCGATCGGCCGGTTCGGCGTTCGACCGTCCAGGATCTGGCAGATCTCCTCATCTGAGCTCGCCTGGAACAGCTCTCGGATACGATCCAGCCGCCAGCCCTGCGCCCGCAGCACCGGAATTGCTCGCAGACGCAGGAGATGGGATCGATGGTATCGGGCTGCCAGACCGGCACCCGATGGCGGCGGAAGAATCCCCTGCTGGACGTAGAAGTAGATCGTCCGCCGCGGAACCCCGGCGGCCGCTTCGAGCTCGCCGATGGTAAAGGTCTCGATCATCAGAATCCTGCCTTGCTAATCTATCAGTGTTAATCTATCACTTTTTGCAGAGAGTGTCAATAGGTCGGACCGGCACAACTTTTCTAGTTGATTGAGCGGATTGGTGCTCCGGGGGGAAGGCCAGGTAGGCCAGCACAGCCGCCTCAGCCGCATCCATGAGCTGTGCCGGTCTCGGGAACCGAGACCGGAAGATTTCGGTCACCCGCCGCCATTGCTCTTTCGCATTGATCAGATCTGGCGGCGCGCAGACCGTTCGGATCGTCGTCGCCACCCTCTGCGCCGCCGTCTTCGGCACAGCGCCAACGCGTTTCGAACCAAATGGACCCGGCACCGCTGCCAGGCTGCCCCTTGGAGTACCGCGGCACTCGCTCCTTTGCGCCCCTCGTGGGCGTTGCTGATCACCCGTTTGACCCCACTCGGCCCCCGCGCCC
>JADGGD010000249.1 GCA_019690095.1 Chloroflexota bacterium | reverse complement strand
CGAAGGGGGGACGGATCGCGCGCGAGGCGGCCGAAGTGCTGGCCGAGCTGGTGGAGGCAGACGATCTTCGCCGTCTCGATCTCACCCTGGATCTGCTGATCACGTATGCGGGGGGGAAGGTCATCGGTCCGGCCGATGTGCGGACCCTGGTCGCTGAAAGCCGCGACGCCGACGTGTTTGCCCTGGTCGATGCGGTCGGGGTGCGCGATGGGCGGCGTGCGTTCGAGACCTACCGTCGGCTGTTGGGGAGTAACGCGTCGCCGATCTACATTGTGGCGATGCTGGCGCGCCAGATGCGGCTGCTCCTCCTGACGCACGAGGCGATGGCCCGGCGCGAGGATGTGGTGAAGGCCGTCGCCGTCCATCCACGGGTCGCTCAGAAGCTTGCCCGTCAGGCCCGGATATTCGGGGCCGAGCGGTGTGTGGCGGCCGTGCAGCGGCTTGCCGAGGTTGATCAGGCTATCAAGACCGGCGAGATCGAGGAGGAGCTGGCTGTAGAGCTTCTCCTGGCCGAGCTGACCGGTGTTCAGGCCATCTGACGGATCAGACAGATGACCTGCCCCTGGATCTTCACCTGATCAGGCCGGACATAGATCGGCTGCATAGACGAATTGGCAGGCTGCAGGCGGATCCGGTCGCGTTCGCGGTAGAAGCGCTTGAGCGTGACCTGTCCTTCGGTCCCGGGGCCGTCAGTCAGGAGAGCGACCACGATCGCCCCGTTTTCGGCCGTTTCCTGGGGCCGTACGATAATGAGGTCGCCGTCGGCGATGAGGTCCTCGATCATCGACTGCCCGCGCACGCGCAGGGCGTAGACGCCTTCGGTCGGCACCAGGTCCTGGGTCAGTGTTACGCGCTCACCGCGGTCCTCGATCGCCTCGATCGGGGCGCCGGCGGCGATCTGCCCGAGGATGGGCACGCTGACCCGCTCCGGAAGCCGCTCACCGTCGCTGTCGAGAAGCTCGATCCCGCGTGAGATGTCCGGATCGCGTCGAATGTAGCCGCGCTTGGCAAGCACCCTCAGGTTGTAATCCACCACTGACGTCGAGGTAATGCCAACACCTTCCCCGATCTCGCGGACGGAGGGAGGATAGGCGTGCTCGCGGACGTAGCGGCGGATGAACTCGAGGATCTGGGTTTGACGGGTGGAAAGTCGGCGAGAATCCATCGCCCGAACCCTCCTTCATGAGCTCTGCCGAACAGCAGTTCGGGCGGCATTCTACCACCGCAGCTGTATCGTGTCAACGGGGCAGTCGCCCGAGAGGGTGGGCGGCTGCCCGGGAGAGAGGGACGATGCGGTCAGCGCGGACGAGGTGTTCCCAGTCGACGGAGGATCTCCTCCTCGGGCAGGATCTCAGTCAGGCGCCGCCAGACGCGTCGGTCCTCCTCGGAGAGGTAGGGGAGCTTGGCCGCCACGTCGCGGATCCAGCGGCAGTCGGCGTAGTGTCCCTTCTTACAGTGCCAGCAGGCGAGGGACTCTGGATCGCGCTCAGTGCCCCCACAGACCGGGCATTCGGGTGGGTCCATAAGGCCGCGCGGCCAGCGCTCGGTTATTGTCTTCACGGTTAGCATACTCCCTTGGAGGTGTCGTTTCTGGGCGGGCCCGGCGCGGCATCTCGCCGGCGCGATAGTCCCGTGGGAAAGAGGATGCCGACACCGGTGAGCTCTCAACGCTCATTTTTAGCAGCATTGTAGCGCACGTGCCCCGGGGCGCGCCAGAGTCGGAGATGGTGCGGCGCCGGGCCACAGGTCGTCCCCCTGTCTCAGCATGCTGCATGGCGGGGGCATGAGAGATTAATTGGCTGATTTATCAGTGGGCGCTGCACGCTCACGTCGGAGTAGGTCAGTCACGCGCGCCTGGAGGATCTGGAGGCGACGGATGCGGTCTTTTGCCGCTTCTGGCGTGCCCGCCGTGTTGACCGCCGTAGCGCTGGCCCGAGCCAGCGCGGTCAGCTCATCCAGGGTCAGGGGAATCACCATCCCGTGATCGACCAGGTGTAGGAGGAAGCGGTCCTTCTGCTCCTCCCAGATAGAGATACCGTGATCGCTGGCGAGGAGGCGTCCGGTAAAGATCATCGCCAGAAACTCCATCCCGCGCGGTCAGTCAGGGCACTTGCGGGAAGCCGCGCGATCTGGTATATTCTAGCTGACTGAACGAGTGTAGCTCAGTTGGTAGAGCAGCGGTCTCCAAAACCGCCGGTCGGGGGTTCGAGTCCCTCCACTCGTGCCGCACACGGCCGCACGCCCGTGCTGTCATGATGCTGTCAGCCGACCCAAAAACGATGGCCCGCCAGGGGATGTCCTGACGGGCCGCGGTGTGGTATCCTCTCTCTCGTCAGGCCACCGGCTCTGGCCTGGCCGTGCCCTGGGCTGACGCCATCAGCGCCGGGGCATTCACTTTTTCACGTGCGGCCCCAGTGTATACCCCCTGTCAAGCGACGGACGCCCGACCCCTCGCCCGTCCCGCTGGCCGAATCCGACGTGACAATAGGGATGTTACAGCTTGACGATAACATCGCGCCCGGGCGGAGCGGGGTGCACGATGTCACAAAATGTCACACCGTTTCGGGCTGGGGCTGGCCGGCTGCGTGCAGTACCACCACGCCGGCCGCGGCCTGGGTCAGGGCGCGCGTGAGCCGCGTCGGCAGCGCTTTCCGGTGCTTCCCCTCGATTGCCAGCCTGGGCGCGGCCACGTCGGGCTGACTGCCACGGCCAGTCACCGGCCGGCGCTGGCCGCCCAGATGCCGGGCGATGGCCCGCTCGGTCCGCTTCCAGGCGCGGTCAGGCATCCGCCTCCTCCCGCCGCTTCCGATGGCACGTCCAACAGACGGGCTGGGTATAGGGCGGCTCGACAAAGAGCGTCGGCACCCAGCGCCCGCAGGCGAGGCAGCACAGTGGGGAGCGCTCGGCCGGTGCGCCTCCGCCTCGAAGTGGTGCTGGGCGGCCTCCCGCTCGGCATCACTGGCCTGGGGGTGGTCACGAACCCAGTCGCGGGCCCGGGGGAGAGGTCTTTCAATCCGTCCACCCATTCCTGGGCACCGGCGTCGGTGGGATAGTCCAGCCGCAATGCGTGGGCGTCGCGCAGCACGTGGGCCCAGCAGCGCTGGTGCGGCCCCGCGTGGCGATTGTCGGCTCGGGGACGTCGCTCACCACTGTCCCCTCGGAGACGGTGCCCACGATCTGCGCAACGACGTCTCCGCTCCGACTGGCATGCCGCTCGAAGGAGCGCACGGTCGGCGTGTCGAAGGTCCACAGAGAGCCGTTTTGCCCATTCTCCCGCTAGCCAGTCTCATCGCCGTGCACCACCGGACTCGCGGGCGGCTCGGCCTTGAGCGCTGTGACCAGCGGGGCGGCCTGCTGGCGCACCGCGTGGAGAATCTCGCTGCTCTCCCCCACGCCCAGGTGCACCCCCTGGAAGGTCTCCACCTGCCACGGAATCATGCGCACCGGCAGACGGCCCACTTCCCGCAGCGTCGCGATCAGGGCCATCGTCGCCGCGCTCACCCGGTGCTGCCCCACGACCACTTCCCCAAGGTCAGCCAGGGGAGACGTTCTTGGGTGCAGAGCGGACAGTGCCGTCCCACAAACCGATGCTCGAGCACCGCGACCGGGACGATCGGCACGGGAAGGACCTGGTGGGACCAGCGCACCGTCCCGCCGAGCAAGGTCGTACCGCAGACCGGACACTGGTCGTCGGCGTGTTCGACGACGCGCGTGGGGGGGGGGCTCCCGTTTCCGAGCAAAGTTACCCGTACGCTTCTTGCGCGGCTCCCTCTCCGCCTTCTTGGGCCGATTCGCCTTGACGAAGTCGGGGGTGGCCTTCTTGGTCTTGGCCGCCTGGGCTTCCAGTTCGGCAATCCGCGCCTGTGCCGCGGCCAGGGCGGCTTGCGCACGCTGCAGTTCCCCGATTGGCACACCCCCTAGGCGGCGGATCACTCCCACCGCGAGGCGCTGCAGCCCTCCCACCC
>JADGGD010000248.1 GCA_019690095.1 Chloroflexota bacterium | reverse complement strand
GCAGGAGGGTGTCCGCCGCGGGAGGCGGCGCCAGGGCGGGCGGGGGCTGGGTGATCTCCCGGCGGAGGGCGGCGGCCAGCTCCGCGATGTGTTCTCCCTGAGCAGGGGAGAGTACCGTCGACCCGGCGAGCATCTGCTCGATCGTGCGTGCGGTCTCGGAGCCCCGAGTGAAGCCGAAGGTGCCGACGGTGCCGGCCAGCTTGTGGGCCGCGCGCTCGGCCTCCTGGCGCTGGGCGGGGTCCAGGGACCCGGCCCGCAGGGCGGCCGCCGCCTCCTCCAGAACACCCACCCGCTGCAGATTGACATCCCGGTAGCGCTCCCAGAGGGCGCCGATCGCCGCGGCGGCCGCGGACCGCGGCACCTCCGGCCGTGGACTGATCAGCTCGGCCGGGGCGCCCAGCGTCTCGACGATCAGACGCGCCAGCTCGCCCGCGTCGATCGGACGGTAGAGGATCCGGGCGCGGGCGAATCCCTCGATGAGCTGGCGGATCACCGCTGACGGGGTGGACCGTTCGAGGACGTAGATGAGCGGGAGTGACGGCGGGGCGTGTCGGCGGAGCGCCGCGAGCAGGTCGGGTGAGATGGGCTCTCCGTCCGCCGGGGCGATGACGATGAGCGCGGCGGCCTCACGCGCCAGGGCCTCGGGCAGTGCCGTCAGGCGCGCAAGGTTCTCGACGGCGGCCCCGCGCAGGCGGCGCGCCAGAGCGTGGACGGTCTGGTCGGGCAGACCGACGGTCAGGACGCGGTGGGGAGACTGATGGGCGGACATGCGGCTGCTCTCGCCGCCGGACGGCCTGTTCCCGGAGATCGCGAGACCATGTGTTCGAGGAGGGCGATCACGTAGTGCTCGAACTCCTCCGGCGTCACCCGCCCCTTGGTGAGATAGCGGGTCTCGCCGAGCGTCAGCCGCTGGCGGTCGGCCTCGGTCAGATCGCGGGCCGAGTAGACCACCAGTGCGACGTCACGCAGGCGGTCCTCCCGCCGGAGCCAGTCGACGACGCTGAAGCCGTCGCCGTCGGGCAGGATCAGATCGAGGATGATCAGGTCGGGATGAACAAGCGTGCCCAGGCGCAGGGCCTCCTGGCCGGTTCGGGCGCGGTAGGTATCCAGGCCGTGCCGCTGGAACATCGTCACCAGCACCGCGCCGAGGTCCTCGTCGTCCTCAACGATCAGCACCCGTCGGCGGGGGTCGCGGGCGAGGGCGCGCTCGAGCGCGGCGAAGAGTGAGGCCTCGTCGAGCGGCTTGGTCAGCCAGTCCACCACCGGTGGTTCGGGCGGCGACGGGTCGGCGGGGGGGAGTGCGCTGCAGATGATCACCGGAATCGCCTGCGTCTCCGGCTGCCGCTTGAGTGCCTCGATCGTCTGCCAGCCGCTCGGCGGGGGCATCAGGAGGTCCAGGAGGATCGCGGCAGGCCGGTGCTCGACGGCAGCGTGCACAGCCGCCGCGCCGTCGCCGACGGTGAGCGCGGCATAGCCGTGCGCCTCCAGGAGCCCGCGCAGAACCTCGCGAACCGAGGGGTCATCATCACAGACCAGGATGAGCGGCCGGGCCGCGGCCCCGTCGGTCGGGGGCGCCGCGCCGCCGGGAAGGACAACGTGGAAGGTACTGCCCGGGCCGTGGGCCGGTCCGCTCTCTGCCCAGATCTGCCCACCGTGCTGGCGGACGATACTGCGGCAGATGGCCAGGCCGAGGCCGGTGCCGCCCTTCTCCCGTGCGTCAGACGCATCGACCTGCTGGAAGCGCTCGAAGATCACCTCCAGCTTCTCGGGCGGGATGCCCCGCCCCTCGTCGCGCACCCGGATCCAGACGCGGCCGTTGTTCTCCTCCGCGTCCAGCCACACCCGGCCGCCGGGCGGTGAGAACTTGATCGCATTGCTCAGCAGGTTGGTGAGCACCTGGATCAGCCGGTCGGGATCGACAAAGAGCGGCGCGCGGCGCGGTGTGACCTCCAGCCGGATCCCGGCCTTCTCGGCCATCGGCTGCATCAGCTCGGCCGCCTGGGTCATCAGGTCGGCCAGGTTGCAGTCGCGCTTCTCCATGCTGATCGCGCCGGACTCGATCCGTTCGATATCCAGGATGTCGTTGATCAGGGCGATCAGGCGCTCGGTGTTCTTGACCGCGATCGCCAGCATCTGCTGGCCGCGCTCCGGGAGCTGGCCGGCCAGCCCGCTGGCGAGGAGGCCGAGGGCGCCGCGGATCGAGGTCAGCGGGGTCCGGAGTTCGTGGCTCACGACCGAGACGAACTCGTCTTTCATGCGCTCGACAGCGAGCCGCTCGGAGATATCCTTGAACGTGACTACCGCGCCGACGATCCGTTCGCCGTCCGGGATCGGCGCACAGACGTACTCGGCGGGGAAGGTCGAACCATCTTTCCGGCGGAGCGGCACGCCGGCTACCCGACGAGGGCTTCCCACCCGGAGGACGCGCTGGACTACGGAGGCATCCTCTGCGCGCGCTGATCCGTCGGCGGCCACAGCGATCAGCGAGTCGAACATCTGACCGGTGAGCTCTTCCGGCTCATAGCCGGTCAGGCGGGCCGCGCTCGGATTCGCGAAGGTGATCGTGCCGGTGCTGTCGAGACCGAGGATCCCGTCGGCGGCCGAGTTGAGGATGAGGGCGTGCTGGTGGCCGAGGCGCTGGAGGGCTTCCTGCTCCCAGCGGCGCCGGGTCACGTCGGTCAGGGTCATCACCACGCCTCCGCCGCCGAGCGGCCGCGTATCAACCGAGAGCCAGACCGTGGTGCCGTCAGGGCGGTCGAGCTGAACGGCCATATCAGAGCGAGGCGTACCGGCCATCAGGGTGTGGTAGGCAGGGGCGTACTGGTGGTCGAGCGGCCTGCCGTTCTCGTCGCGCGCCTGCCAGCCGGGGGGGATCGGAGCGGTGCCGTTGATCTGGTCCAGTCCCAGGCCGATCATCTGGCGGGCGCTCGGGTTCATATACACGGCGCGTCCGCCGGCGTCCATGATGATAATGCCCGGGGCCAGGGCGTCGAGCAGATCAGCCGCCGGGATGCCGTCGAGGCCGGGGGCGGCCGCGCGGACCGCCGTCCTGGTGGTCGGCGTGCTGATCGGGTCGGTGGAGAGCCGTGCTCCGTCGTCCATTCCGCTCCGTCCGATGGGGAAGTGTGCTGGTGATCCGTCTCTGACGGCATCGGGCCGGTCCTGCCGCATCATACCGGGGCGCGCTGTGGATGAACAGGCGCTACCATGGATATTGATTCCTAGCCCGATCTGGTTGCCAGCCGGCCGGTCGGGGGCTGGCGGCAGCCGGCTGCGGCGGCGGTAGGAGCGCCGCGGCCAGTGAGCAGAGGGCGATCGCGGTGGACGATCGCGGTGGAAAGGAGGCGACCATGGGCGGCACGCGACGGCTCGCCGGTGACCACGGCTCCCGGATCCGGGCGACGGCGGACGAGTTTCGGGCCGAGAGCCTGCTCCTTGTAGCGGGAGTAGCGGGCCTGGCGGCGCTCGTCTGGTTTGTCGTCCTGGCCGATCCTCCCCGCGCCCGGACCTGGCTGCCGCCGCTCCTGGTGCTCGGGGTGAGTGCTCTCAGCGTCCTGCTCGGGCGGATCCGCTCGTCCCTGGGCGCGGTCGTTCTGCTCGGAGATATGCTTGCGGGGACGACAGTCCTGCTGTGGAATCATCCTGACCGCCCGGCCGCCTTCTTCTACGTCGCCCCGGTCTTCGCCGCGGGCGCCCTGCTCGGTCCGCTGGGCGGCCTGGCGGCGGGCATCGTGAGCAGTGGGCTGATCGCCGCCGCGATGCTCGCGCCCGCCGCCGTTCTCGACAGCGCGACTGGCGGCGCGGCGCTTGTCCTGGTTGGGCTGAGCGTTCTGCTCACCTGGGCCGCAGCACACCCGGTCCAGGCTGCGCTCGTCTGGGCCTGGGACAGCTACCTCGACGCCCTGCGGCGGTCGGAGGAGCTGCGCGACCGCCAGGGCGAGCTGAACCGGGTGCTGGCCAGCCTG
>JADGGD010000247.1 GCA_019690095.1 Chloroflexota bacterium | reverse complement strand
CTGGCCGAGGCGGTCGCTGAGCTCCTGGAAGACCCGGCTCGCCGCGCCGCGCTCGGCCAGCGTGGGATCGAGCGAGCCCGCCAGTTCTCCTGGCACGAGGCCGCGCGGCGGACCCTGGCCATCTACCACCGACTGGTCGGAGGGTAGTGTCCTTCCGTGTCCATCCTGACCGCCCTGAGTGCCCTGTTTCTCCACTTTCCGCATTCCGGCACCGGTCGCTATCTGACCGAGTTAGCGGCCCGGGCGATGCACCGAACGAATCTGATCCTGATCGGCGCCGCAGCGTATCCACCGGCGGATGGCCAGCCGCTCCCGATCATGATCCGGACGCCTTTCGACAGCCGGTCGCGGCGAATAGCCAAGATCTGGTTCGAGCAGGTTGCCCTGCCCGCTGCCGCATGCCGGCTCGGCGTGGAGGTCATCCATATCCCGTACTTCGCCGCTCCACTCCGCCCGCGGCGCCCGACGGTTGTCACCGTCCACGACCTCGTGCCGCTGATTCGCCCGGAATACCGGCGCACCGCGGCTCAGCGTCTTTACACTGCCCTGGTCGCGCGGGGCCTGCAATCGGCGCGGCGCATCATCACCGACTCCTCAGCCAGTGCACAGGACCTGGAATCACTCCTGGGGATCGCCCCATCCCGCGTTCGGATCATCCCTCTCGGTGTCGACTCGCGCTTCCAGCCGCTGACCACCCGGACAGACCATGCCCTCGCCGACCGCGTTCTCGCCGACCACGGCATCGATCGCCCCTACTTCCTGTATCTCGGCGGTCTCGACCAGCGCAAGAACGTCGCACTGCTCGTGCGAGCCTTTCACCGGCTGAAGCGCGAGACCAACCTTCCGCACCTGCTGGTTATCGCTGGGGCGATTCGCCCTGCTGACGATCTGTTCTACGATCCCCGTCCCGATCTCCAGCGGCTCGGCCTCGTAGAGGATACGCGGCTCCCGGGTCCCGTCACCGATGTCGAGGCCCGCGCGCTCCTTGCCCGGGCCACTGCTTTCGTCTTCCCCTCCCTCTACGAGGGGTTCGGCCTGCCGCCGCTCGAGGCGATGGCCTGCGGAACGCCAGTGATCTGCTCGAACGCCTCGTCCCTGCCGGAGGTCGTGGGCGATGCGGGGGTGCTGTTCGACCCGCGCGACGAGGTGGCGCTCGCCGCGTACCTGGAGCGCCTTGCTCGCGATGCGGAGCTTCGCTGGGAGCTCGGCACCCGCGGACGCGAGCGGGCCACGCACTTTACCTGGGAGCGGACCGCCGCGGCGACGATTGCGGTGTGGGAAGAGGTGGCGTCTGGTCTATGATACGCGTGGCTATCCTGTCCAAGGCGTTCGTCCGCGGGGCCTACCAGCGCAAGCTGGAGGAGATCGCACGCTGTGGCGACATCGAGCTCATCCTGATTACGCCGCCGTCCTGGCGCGAGGGCAGAACTTATGTCCCCTTCGAGCCGGTCTTCACCCACGGCTACCAGATCCTGATCACGCCTCTGCACCTGAACGGTCACTTCCACCTGCATTTTTATCCCCGTCTTGGCGCGCTTCTCCGGGAACTCCGGCCGGACATCGTCCACGTTGACGAGGAGCCGTACAACCTCGCAACCTGGCTTGCCCTCCGCGCTGCCCGGCGCATTAACGCACGGCGGCTCTTCTTCACCTGGCAGAACATCAATCGCCCTCTGCCGGTTCCATTCTCCACGCTTGAGAGATGGAGCTACCGCCTTGCTGACGGGGCGATCGCCGGCAACCGCGACGCGCAAGACGTCCTCCAGAGGCGGGGATATCGCGGCCCGATCTGGGTAATCCCCCAGTTCGGGATTGATCCCGAGCTTTTCCAACCGACTTCCAGGGCAGGCGCGGGGCTGTTCACCATCGGATTTGCCGGCCGTCTCACCCACGCCAAGGGCGTTGACCTGCTGATCCGTGCCTGCGCGACGCTGACAGACAACTGGCGCCTGATCCTGATCGGCGATGGAGAGGAGCGGTCGCGGCTTGAGCAACTCGCCCGGGACCTCGGCATCGCCGAAAAGATTACCTTCCGCGGCGAGGTCCGCTCGACTGATATGCCTCGGGAGCTCGCGGCGCTCGACGTCCTCGTGCTTCCCTCGCGGAGCACATCGCGCTGGCGCGAGCAGTTCGGACGGGTGCTGGTCGAGGCCATGGCGTGCGGCGTCGCCGTCATCGGATCAGACTCAGGCGAAATTCCGCGCGTAATCGGCGAGGGGGGACTGGTGTTTCCGGAAGAGGACTGGCGTGTCCTGGCCCGGCATCTCGACACTCTCCAGCGCGATGCAGAGTTGCGGCGGATGCTCGGTGTGCGCGGCCGCGCGCGCGTCTGTGCCTTCTACACCCACCAGCGCATCGCCGAGCAGACAGTGGCCGTGTACCGCGCCCTCCTGGATGCGGTCCCGGCCAGGAGCTAGCCGTTTTTCCCCTTGACACAATCTCGACATAAGCGGCGCCCCGTGCTATAATCGGCCCATCCCTATTCAAAAGTGCTCTCGAACGCTCGATCGGACGATTCCTGTACACCAGCGGCCATTAGCAGGCCGGTCCAGTTGCCCGGCGATAGAGCTTCTGGGCATGCAGGTCGGCGACAGGGCGCAGACGGGCACCCGGATAGGGACACGGCACCCCGGATGGGCAGGAGGCCCAGGCTCATCACGCGTAGGACTGGAGGACCTTGGCAAGGACCATGGAGAAGCAGGCCATCACCGGGTTCCCCTTACGACCGGGGGATAAGACGCTCGTCTGCCGCGACTGCGGGGCGACCTTCGTCTTCACGGTCGGGGAGCAAGAGTTCTACCGCGAGAAAGGACTTCTCAACGATCCTCAGCGGTGCCCGTCGTGCCGGGCCGCGCGGCGCCGTGAGCGGAGCGGCCTTCCCCCGCGCGAAATGCACCAGGTC
Source organism: Chloroflexota bacterium (assembly GCA_019690095.1). Taxonomy (GTDB): domain Bacteria; phylum Chloroflexota; class UBA6077; order FW602-bin22; family CADDYW01; genus JADGGD01. The sequence continues at coordinate 1,099 of JADGGD010000247.1, read as the reverse complement.
ATCTGCGCCCAGTGTGGATCAATCGCCGTCGTTCCGTTCCTGCCGCGCCAGGATCGCCCGGTCTACTGCAGCAGTTGCTACGATAAGGCACGCGCGGGAACCAGCTCCTGACCGGAGCATCGTGCCAGGCGCGGCTGCGCTCTCCGATCGGCTCTGATCAGGTGCGGCGCCCCGTCCTCGTCTCCCCTGGATGGTCACTGGAGGGCAGGCCAGTACATCCGCGACGCTGGCCGTGCGTCGGTTCCATCTGTCAAAAGCACCCCCGCATTGCGACAGAAATCGCACGGCCGTGCCTATTACCGGAAAGGGATAGCTGGACGTGCCAGCTACCGCGGCAGGAATCGGAGAGGCGCGTCAAGCCGAGGGAGAACTATGGGGAGTGCGCTCCTCACCCCGCAGCATAGTCCGAGCCTCTTCGGCGAGCCCCAGGGCCACGCAATCGCGGTAGGTTGAATAGATCGCCCGATTGACTAACGAGGCGTGCCACGGCTCGGTGAAGACCTCGGGGTTGCGACGGAGCGCGAGCAGACGCTCGAGGCGCGCGAGGAAGAAGCGCTGGACGACCGAGTATCGGGGATGATCGATCCAATCCCGCTGGCCGTCGCCACGCGCTGGGAGATTATCTCGAGAGAATGCTTGCATGACGGTCTCCCTCGCTCGCAAACTAGACCATCTACGGAAATTGTAGCGCGGGCTCCGTGGCTTTGCAATAATCCAGCCCGGGGAAGAACGGCTGAGGGGTAGGACAGCTCGCCCGGCCGTAGCCCCCTACTGGTCGAGCATCCGGCACGCCGTCCATGGAGCCCGGTTCGGAGCGGTGGTTGCCACCGCTCGAAAACGAGAACCGCCCTTCACGGGCGGCTCCGGGAGCGGCATAACGGATTCGAACCGTCACTCTTCTGCTTGGGAAGCAGACGTGTTACCATTACACCAATGCCGCTTCTCTCGCCATAACTATACATCAATCCGTGCCCGGCGTCAACGGGAGCAGGATTGATTTTTCTAAAACGGTCGGGGCGAGTGGACTTGAACCACCGACCTCAGCGTCCCGAACGCTGCGCGCTAACCAAACTGCGCCACGCCCCGTGCGTCCCCATCC
>JADGGD010000246.1 GCA_019690095.1 Chloroflexota bacterium | reverse complement strand
TCCAAGCCCCTAACGCTTCGGCCGAAAACAGCGGACCCACCCTCACCGCTCCTCATCGGCGGCTGACCCCGGGGGACACGCGGGTAAGCTCATCCAACGTGCCCCAACGACGTCGACCGAGACGGAAGTGACGGTGGAGAGCCAGACCACCGGAGCGCGGCCAGACCCCTCAAGCTCGGCCGTGTTACCAGAGGTTTCGATTGTCTTGCCGTGCTACAACGAGGCGGACCACGTCGCGGCAGAGATCGAGCGGATCGTCGCGGCCATGGACGGAAGCGGCTACCGGTATGAGCTCATTGCCATCGACGACAAATCCACCGACGACACCCTCGCCCGATTGCGGGAAGCGGAGGCCAAGTATCCGCAGCTTCGAGTGCTCGCGTTTCGCCGCAACGGTGGATCGGGGACGGCGCGGCGTATCGGTACGGCCGAAGCCCGCGGGGAAATCGTCGTCTGGACCGACGCCGACATGACCTACCCCAACGACCGGATCCCCGAACTCGTCGATTATCTGCGCGCCCATCCCGACGTCGACCAGGTCGTGGGGGCCCGGACCGTCGAGCGTGGCCGGCACAAGCTCCTCCGCGTGCCGGCGAAGTGGGCGATCCGCAAACTCGCCGAATGGCTGGCCGCCACCGAAATCCCCGACTTGAATTCTGGGTTTCGCGCATTTCGGCGGGCCACCGCCCTGCCCTACCTGCGGTTGCTCCCGCCCGGCTTTTCCTGCGTCACCACCCTCACCCTCGCTTTTCTCTCCAACCAACACACGATCGACTACGTGCCGATCGACTACGAGCGACGCTCCGGCCGATCCAAATTCCACCCGCTCAAGGACGCGTACCGCTACCTCCTCCAAGTCCTGCGGATGATCATGTATTTCAATCCGCTCAAGGTCCTCATGCCCCCGGCGCTGTGGCTCATGGGTATCGGGGTCGCCAAGGGCATCGCGGACGTCGTCCGCTATCACTTCCACCTGTCCACCAACACTGTCTTGATCTTCGTCACCGGTTTGATCATCGCGGCGGTCGCGCTTCTCGCCGACCTCTTCGTCCGTTCCCGCGGAGATTAGCCTCGGCGCATGGCCCTGCGTCTCGCTCCGCGAACCCGCTCCCTCTTGCGAGCAGCCGCCCTCGCGGCGGTTGTCGTCGCCTTCGCGTTCGCGGTTCGCGACCAGTGGACCGAAGTCCGTGACAGCCTGAGCGACCTCCCCGTCTGGAGCCTCGCGTGTGCGGCCGCACTCGGGTTCGCCAACATCTGCTGCGCGATGCTGTCCTGGCGCAGCCTGCTGCTTGATCTCGGCTCGGGGTTGGCCGTCCGGGACGCCGCACGGATCTTCTTTCTCGGCCAGCTCGGCAAATATCTCCCCGGCTCGGTTTGGACCGTCCTCGCGCAAGTGGAGCTCGGGCGCGACCACGGCGTCCCCCCTCGACGCTCCGTAGCCGCCAGCGCCGTCTCGCTCGGCGTCTCCCTGGTCGCCGGGCTCCTCCTCGCTGCCGTCACCCTTCCGTACACCTCACGCGCGGCCCTCCAGCACTATTGGTGGGCACTCCTCGCCCTACCCTTGGCGGCCGCCGCCCTGCTTCCCGCCAATGTCGGGCGAATCACCCGTTGGTTGCTGCGCCTCTTGCACCGCGAACCTCTCGATCGCGGCTTCACCCAGCAAGGATTGCTGCGGGCCTTTGGCTGGCAACTCGGCGGATGGCTCGCCGTCGGGCTCCAAACGCTTGTGCTCGTCGTGGCGCTTGGAGTCCCCGCCGGAGAGAGCGCTGGTGTCGCCCTCGGCGGAGCCGCCCTAGCCTGGTGTGCGGGCTTTCTGGCCATCCCCGTTCCCGCAGGGGCTGGGGTCAGGGAGGCCGTCTACATCGCGGTGCTGGCTCCCGTCTTGCCGCCCGGAGCGGCCCTCGCGGTGGCCCTTGTCTCACGCGCCATCGCGACCCTGGGTGACGGAATCTTCGCGGGCGGTGCCCTGCTGGCCAGTCGGGGCCGACTTCGTCCGATCGCCCTCTCGGCGCAGAAGACTCCAACCCCCGTCCCAGGATCTTCCCAGCGAGAGGTGGGAGAACAGAGGTGGAACGCGCGGGAACTGGGAGAATAGGCGGCAGGACGGCGGGGGATAAGCGCCGAAAGAGGGGCGCCCGACCTGCCCGAATCGCCGAAGGACGAGCTACGAGAGACGAGTGGATGACCGAACGACTGGACTTTTGGGAATCATGGAATCCCCCGGAGTGGCTTCAGCCACTGTGGCGGCGCTACCAGCCCGACGAGTGGCGGCGAATGTTCCGCTACACGGCCGGCTCGGCGATCTGCTTCGTCGTCTCCGAACTCACCTTCGTGGTGCTCTTCGCTCCGCACATACTCGGAGCCAAATCGTCCTCCGTGGTGGCTTCGGTGGCCGGGATCATCCCGGGCTACTGGCTCAACCGCACCTGGACGTGGGGACGTCGTCACCGCTCGGACTTCTGGCGGGAAGTCGTGCCGTACTGGGTGACGGCGGTGCTGAGCGCGGCTTTCGCCGCCCTCGCCATCGGGGCCGTCAACGCCGCCACCATGAACGACAACCGAGCGGTCCGTACCGTTCTCAACGCCGCGACCTATATGGCGGTCTATGGCCTGGTCTTCGTCGGGAAGTACCTTCTCTTCGATCGGGTGCTCTTCCCTGGGCGGCGCGAGCCGCAGCAGGTCGCAGTCAGTGTTGCGCCCGAATCCGAGATCACTAACCGTATTCGCAGGCGCCAGCCGTCACTCAATGCCGCCGGCCGCACGAGCTGGAGTACGGGAAGCCGCATGCGCGCGGCGGATCTCAGCCGGAGCTCCTCCGCCTGCGAGCACATCGCTCGCGGATGTACGTCCGAATGATGACCCGCGCGTAACGGGCGCCGTACAAAAGATTGTGTCCTTTCTTGCTCTTTCCCGCGCGACGCAGGCGCATGACGGTCGGCACTTCCGCGATCCGAAAGCCCTGCAGAATCGCGCCTATGAGCAATTCCGAAGTCTGGTACTGCGGCTGTGTTTGACGCACCCGCTCCGTCACCTCCGCCCGCATCGCGCGTAGACCGCTCGAGCTGTCGGTGATCCGTGTTCCGGTGAGGACGCTGATAAGGGCCGAGAAGAAACGCACGCCGAAATTGCGGAGCCGGTCGGTGTTCTCGGTGCGGCCGAGCTGGCGACTCCCGATGACGAAATCCGCCTGGCCCTTCTCCAGAAGTTCGACCATGGCGGGCAGGTCGGCCGGGTCCCACTGACCATCGGCGTCCAGCGTCGCGATGTAGCGGGCGCCCCCCTCGCGGGCCAGCCGATACCCGGTGCGCAGCGCCACGCCGTGCCCGCAATTGCGCGCGAGCCGGCAAACCAAAGCACCTTTCGCGGCGGCCACTTCCGCTGTGCGATCGCTGCTACCGTCGTCCACCACGACGACTCGGCACGTCACACCGGAGATCTCCGGCGGGATCTCCTCCAGAACGTCGGGCAGGGCGGCTTCTTCGTCGAGAGCGGCAATGACGATGACCAGCGGAGGGAACACGGTTCCGGCGTATTGCTTCCAGAAATCCGTGACGGCCGCCTCGACGATTTGTGAGGTGCCCGGTGCTTCGCGCAGTGCTCGATGAATTCTGGCCGTACCCACTACGGAACTCCTCCGTTTCCTCTCATGCCTTGCGCCTTCACGATGTGGCACCCCTTAGTCGATCACCTAACCGGTCACCGGAAGCGTCCTTCCGGGCGGAGTCGAGCGGATCGGGTCGTCGTCCCTCTGGGCGAGCCGAGGAAGCGACATCCACCACGCCAACACCGCGACCTGCAACACCGCAAAGGCGGCGACGGTGAACAAGGCCGGGATCGGTGGACCCCACGGCGCGTCATGAGCCAGGATCGGCGCGTTCACCCCAGTCCGGTAGCGGTGGAGGGCCTGCACGAAACCGGCCAATTGGACGGCCCCCACGACCGTTCCGATCGTCGCGGAGGCGGCGACCAGCCATTTGCGACTCGAGTGGCACTGCGCGATTGCGTAGGCG
>JADGGD010000245.1 GCA_019690095.1 Chloroflexota bacterium | reverse complement strand
CTCCTACACGTTAAAGTCCAGTCGGAGGATCCTCACAATCAGTCATCCGACGGCGCACGCAGGATGGGATCAGCCAATCTCCCGGAAAACATACTCCCGGAACCCGTCGACGAGAACCGGTGCGACTTGCTCCACGAGGGCGCGCCGTAGATCCGAGCGCGCCCACCAGCAGAAGGCCCCCAGGTTTCCCCAGTGCTCGTCGACCAGGAGGGTGCAGGGATCGTTGATGGACAGACAGCACCGCCCCTCAAGAAAGCCGGTGTTCTGCGCCATCGCCAGGACAATAACGTTGCGGTAGAACTGCGAGAAACGCAGTGCATCTTCCTCCGATTTCACCCGCGCCTGGAGCTGGACGACAATCATACGCCCCCTCTACCTCGACCAGATCGCACCACGGACGTCAGGGATGATCTGCCGCAAAGCACGTGCCTACTGTCGTGCCATCATCAGGGTTCCTGGTTCAGCACGCACCCCACAGTGAATGCGGACGCTGGTCGATTCCGAGAAAAGGTCCATTTTCTAATGGCGGGGGCAAACGCATGGCCGGCCGCGTGCAGGAGGAGAGATATATGCCACGCGGCGTCGCAGGCCAGAACCCTGCGGCATGCGACATCCGCTGGGGTGCGGATCAGCGCAAGGGGCCTGGAGGTCGGGTATCGCGAAGCTCGGCGTCAAGCCAGGCGAACGCTACAATCAGTCCGACTGCCAGCGCTTCGATCGCAATGAAGACATAGCGGGAATTAATCGCGATAAACGCCGCGCCAACTGCGATGGCCAGTGCAACAATGGCCACGAGAAGCTGGCCGCCCAGATAGCGGCGCCGCCCTTCATAGGGCACGTACACGGGCAATGCTTTGCCCCGGTTCACCCGACGGAGCAGCTTCGCCGCGACCAGGCGGGCCAGCGCGGCCTCGCAAATGCTGACCGGTAGCCCCAGACGACCGGCCAGCCATTCGGCAGTCACGGGGCGCCGCGCGGCGGCGGGTGAGGCAAAGAAATCCCGGATTACCTCGATGGCCCGGCTCTCTTCGATGTCGTGCACCGTGCACCCCCCTTTCTGCCCGTCATTACCGAACACGCAGAGGTAGGCATCCGAGCGCTCGCGGAACCGTGCACAGTGTAGCACCGTCGTGCACGTTCCACAATAGCCGATGCCTCCTGCCCATCTCGTCCAGCATCGAAAGACCGGTTGACTGACCTCGATCTGCTCTGCTAGCATCGGGCACGGTCCTACCGTGCTCAGGGGAGCCAGACGATGCTCGATCCCTCGGCCGCTCCGGCGGAACTCCACACGATTCTCTCCGCAATCGACCCGGCTGAGACAACTGCCCTGGCCCAGACCCTTGTGCGCATCCCGTCGATCACCGGCCGCGAGGGACTGGCGATCAGCCGCTTTATCGCCGAATGGTTCACCGGCGCAGGCATCCAGAGCGGGCTGCAGGAAGTAGGGCCGGAACGGGCCAATGTCTGGGCACGGCTCGCGGGTGAAGAGGAGGGGCCTTGCCTCCTCCTCAACGGGCATCTGGATACGAAGCCGGGCGAGGGCATGACCATCGCGCCATTCAGCGGGGAGATCCACGCGGGCCGCCTCTGGGGACGGGGCTCCTGCGATATGAAAGGGCCTCTCGCCTGCCTGATGGTCGCAGTGAAAGCGCTGGCCCGGAGCGGCGTCCGGCTCCGCGGAACCCTTGTCTTCGGAGCAGAAGTGGGCGAGGATGGCGGCGGCTGGAAGTTTCAGGAGCTCCTCGACGGACCGGGACGCTGTGATCTCGGCATCTGTGGGGAACCGACCAACCTGGAGCTTCATATCGGCTGCCGCGGCTCATATCCCCTGCGAGTCCGGACCATCGGCCGCGCAACGCACACCGGCACCGCCTATCGCGGCATCAATGCCATCCAGAAAATGTGCAAGGTGATTGACGCCCTGTACGCCCTCCCCTGCTTCCACCGGACCGATCCGATCTGGGATCGGGCCCCCATCAACGCAATGACCATCCAGGGCGGGGGGAAGGTCACCTCGTCTGTGCCCGACGAATGCACCGTTCAGTTCGATATTCGACTGAACCCGGATCTGCCGCCCGAGCAGATTGATGCGATGGTGCGATCGGAGCTGAATCGCCTGCAAGCCGAGGATCCGGACCTCCGCGTGGAGGTCCAGATCGGACGGGGAACAGGCGATGCTATGGCTAACAGCCAGCCAGCTCGCTACCTCGCACCGGACCATCCATTCGTCGAGACGGTTCGCCAGGCGATCGAGGTAGCCACCGGGACCCGTCCGCGGATTGCCGGCTTCCCAGGCGGCTGCTCGGCGGCGATTATGCTCCAGCGGGGCATCCCGGCGGTCATCTTCGGTCCGGGAAATCTCGAGCAGGCCCACTCTGACGCCGAATGGATCGCCGTGGACCAGCTGCATCAAGCCGCCCGGGCCTATGCTGCGATCGCCTACCGAATCCTCGCCGCCTAAATGACCTCTACTCGCGCGAGAAACCGGACCGCGGTGGTTGACCAGGTGTTCCCTACTTGACCGCACCCGGGCAGGATGGCCGGATCAAGTGGTGCGGCGCGGCGTCCAACTGAAAGATAAAGGGCGAACCCGTTCCGCGTCCAGGAATGGACGCGCCCGATCCGACCGGTAGCAGGTAAAAGATAAAGAGGAGATCCACGACGGCCGTTGCATGCTCGTCGGCATGCTCTCAGGATGGAACGGCCACCCTCCCATTGAGGATCGGCCGGAGGAACTGACCGGTATACGAGCGCGGATGGCACGCCACTTCCTCCGGCGTCCCCTCGGCGATGACCTCGCCGCCGGCCTCACCGCCCTCCGGGCCGAGATCGATGATCCAGTCCGCGCACTTGATCACATCGAGATTGTGCTCGATAACAATGACCGAGTTTCCCGCGTCGACCAGACGCTGCAGGACCTGGAGCAGACGTTCGATATCCGCAAAGTGGAGGCCGGTTGTCGGCTCATCGAGGATGTAGAGCGTTCGCCCGGTCGCCCGCCGCGACAGCTCGGTCGCTAACTTCACGCGCTGGGCTTCACCACCGGAGAGGGTCGTGGCCGGCTGACCCAGCCGAATATAGCCGAGACCGACGTCTTGAAGGGTCTGGAGCTTGCTCCGGATCGCCGGAACAGCATCGAAGAACTCCAGCGCTTCGGTGACGGTCATATCGAGGACATCAGCGATAGAGCGCCCCTTGTAATGAATCTCCAGCGCCTCACGATTGTACCGCCGCCCCTTGCAGACCTCACAGGGCACGAAGACATCAGGGAGGAACTGCATCTCGATCTGAATGATGCCCTCGCCCTGGCACGCCTCACAGCGCCCTCCCTTCACGTTGAATGAGAAGCGGCCGGCTCGGTAGCCGCGGACGCGTGCCTCCGGCACGCTGGCAAATAGCTCCCGGATCGGGGTAAAGGCCCCCGTATAGGTCGCCGGGTTCGAGCGGGGCGTCCGTCCAATCGGCGACTGATCGATCGCGATGACCTTGTCCAGGTGCTCGATCCCCAGCACAGCGTCGTGCTCGCCGGGGCGCTCCCGGGCACGGTGGAGGACTTGTGCCAGACGGCGGTAGAGGATATCGAGGATGAGCGTGCTCTTGCCAGAGCCGGAGACGCCGGTCACGCAGACGAAAACCCCCAGCGGAATCCGGACGGTTACGTTACGCAGGTTATACTCCCGGGCGCCGCGGATCTCCAGCCACTTTCCGTTGCCGGATCGCCGCTTCCGGGGAACCTCGATCGCCCGCTCACCGCGGAGGTACTGGGCGGTCAGCGAGTGCGGGCACCGGAGGATCTCGTCGAGCGGACCGGCCGCCACAATCTGTCCCCCGTGCTCCCCCGCCCCGGGGCCAACATCAATGATGTAGTCGGCGGAGCGCATCATCTCCTCGTCATGCTCAACGACCAGGACAGTATTGCCCAGATCGCGCAGACGGAGGAGTGTATTAATCAGCCGCCGATTATCGCGCTGGTGAAGGCCGATGCTCGGCTCGTCCAGAATATAGAGAACCCCCATCAGGCT
>JADGGD010000244.1 GCA_019690095.1 Chloroflexota bacterium | reverse complement strand
CATTATGTCCCAGGTGACGATAACGATCCTGATTACGCTCGTGAGAGCGCGCTGGCCCCGTGGCTCCGCCCGGGCATTGGGACAGATTTGCCCCGCCTTCTCATCCTGGCCCACGGAGAAGTCTCCGGCCAGGAGAAGAAAGGGTATACGTTTGACGGCGAGTACGCTGAGGTAAACCTGACAGACAGCACGCTTGCCGGCTTGCGGGTGGCCACAGCCTTTGGCTATGAGGCGGCCGATGGTCTGAATTGGACTGAGTGGCCAAAACTGCGGGCCTCTCTGCTTGACCGCCTTCCGGCGGTATGGAACTCCCCAGTTGAGGAGCGAGTGGAGTTCACGCGCCTCGCGCAGGAGGTGCTAAGTCAGGGCCTAGGCGATACGGAGCGGCCGATCAATGAAATTTCCCTGTGGGATTACGCTTCGGCGATTGCTGCGCTGTTCAAGGCTGCCGTTGCCCGAGCCGTGCTCGAAGGGGTCATTCCCTCGCCAGCGGAGATGCATTGGCGGCTGCTCGCCGTCCGTCTCGATGCCCAGCACTTCCTCTTTCAGGCTGCCCAGGTGGTGGACCTGATCGCACGCCGCGAGGTGTTGGAGCGCGCACAGGTAGCGATTCAGCATGCCTTTGAAGTAACCATGCCTATCGGCAACGCCGTCTACCAGGATGAAGATGGTTTGCTATTTGTAGTTCCTGACCTGCCCAGCCGTCCTCCAGACGAGTTTCGGGCAGCCCTATGCGACCAGGTGCAACACGCCCTCAGGGCCCAAGACGAGCAAGATGCTGCTCAGGGCGGGAATCTCATGCTGTCTGATGCGCTGCCTCATCTCGCAATAAGTGAAAAACGGCGCGGTAAGCGGCTGAATCCTCAACCATTGTTGCGTTCGCCGCGTTTCCCTGCTCGGCTCTCACCCGAGACTGTTGGTAGCTGGTGGAAGGAAGCCGGCGAGGTTTGCACGGCGTGCGGTCTGCGACCGCAAGGCTATATAGTATCGGGGCTACCAGGCTACGTAACCGCGGCCAAAGCACGGGAACGGCGGATCTGTGGTGTCTGCCTCGCTCGGCGCGGACGGCGGTCTCAACAGTGGGCCAATGAACAGACAGGCGAGACAATCTGGGTTGATGAGGTGGCCGATACCAACGGCCGGGTCGCCCTGGTGGTGGGGAGCTTTGATCTGGATGGATGGCTCGATGGCACGTTAGTGCGCACCATAGGAATGGGCAAGGCTAAGAACGATCCAAGGCTAACGCTGGCGAAGCCCCCCACCTTTGCTCGGATTCAGCGCGTGTGGCGCACGACGCTCGAATTCTGGCAACGAGTGAGAGCGGGTATGCTGAAGTCTCTCGTAGACGACCGGCGCCGACTGATGCTTAAGCTGGACGGGCAACCTGATTTGGGGGCATACCACGTCTACGATTTCGATCTCGATCGCACCAGACTGAGCGTGGTGTGGTGTCCATCCAAGGACGGTACGAGCGGCTACCTACTGAGCGCCGACAATTTGGGACGTGTAGCGCGCCTCCTTGGTGCGGAGCCAGGCATCTACAACTCACCGGCGGCTGCCGCTATCTTCGTGGAGGACTACATCCGGCACAAATGGGTGGTCGGACGCCGGGCGCCCAGACTCTACAACCCTGACGCAGCACTCCCGCCTCAGGAGAATCTCTTAACCGGATTCGTTCTGCAAAGCGTCGAGTTCAGAGAAGAGGCATACGCCCCGGCAATCCCTATTCTGGCCGAACCTCGTGTCTTCATGGCCCTGGTTCCCGCTGATAAAGCCCTGGATGTAACCCAGGCCATACGGGAGAGATACGAGCGCGAGATGGGTAAGGTGCGCAATCGCCTACCTCTGCACTTGGGTCTCGTCTTCGCTCCCTATCGCACCCCTTTGCGCGCCATCCTCGATGCTGGTCGTCGCATGTTGGCATACCGTTGCCCAAACGGCCAGCCCTGGGAAGTCCTGGAGGACGTCCAGAGCCGAACATCTAGCGATCTGCCAAGAGACTATCAATATCTCGCCAGTGGCAATCAACAATTCAATAAGTGGTACGAAGTTAAGTTAAGGCGGCTTGGGCAAACGCTGCAGGGGGCTTCAGATGTGGTCTGGCGCGTACCGGCCGTCATGGGCGACGGCGCTACCGATGACACCTGGTACCCTTACGTCTTCATTGCAACCAACGGCGATGATGCTAGAGTGCAGCAGCGCGCGCACAAGTTAAAGGGCTTGCGCCCGACGGGTGACGGAAGCGCTGAACCGTGCTGGCTGGTTCATGCGGGCGAACTGAGACAGGGCGACACGATCTACTTCACTCCTGCAACCTTTGATTTCGAGTGGCTGGATACCACAAGTCGGCGCTTTGAGATCGCCTACGATGCCGCTGGGCGCCGCCTGGCGGTTGAGAGACACCGCCGTCCCTACTTATTGGACGACCTGGGAGTTATCCAACGCGTGGGGCGAACGCTCAGCGAGAGTCTCAGCCAAACTCAGCGCCACGCACTGCGAGACATCGTGGAGCAGAAACGCCAGATCTGGCAGCCTGACCAGAGTGACTGCGAGCGGGGCGGTTTCTTCTGGCAATTCTGCCGGGACGCTATTGCCAACGCTCAATGGGGACCGTTCGGTGATCCTAAAACCTTACCCTGGGACCAGCCCGAGTGGTGTGAACGCTTCCCTGGCAATGCACTGCCAGACCAACAGAAACGGTACGATGCCTGGCTAGATACCTGGGCGGGTTATGCTGCCAGCGGTCTGCTAGCCGATGCCTTTGAGCTATTTGTTGAGATTCTGAAGTTCTGAAGCAGTAGTGGTGCTAAGAGGCTGAATGAGTGAGGTGAGGGGCTCCATGTACGAACTCCGTCGGTACCTGTTGCTGACGCTTGATCCGGTCCACGTGGGTACAGGTGGGTACCGCCTAGGGCGGGTCGATCTCAGTATCGCTCGCGAGCCCGGCACCCGGCTGCCCAAAATCCCCGGTACCAGCCTCAGCGGCGCTATCCGCCAGTATGCTGCTTACCGCTACGGTAAGCCCACCTGTGCCGGTCAGAAAGGCCATTGTACGCAACCAAGTTGTCCTATCTGCTACACCTTCGGCTACGCGACAGGTGCGAGCGGTGGGCACCAGGGGACCGTTCGCATCTTCGACGCCCATATTCTCCTCTTTCCTGTTCACTCTATGGCCGGTCCTGTCTGGGTCAGCACTCCCACCCGCCTGCACGACTGGGGTCTCATAACCCAGCGTCAAGGTGAGCTGAAGGATGGCGAATTTGTCACCAACATGGGCTGGAACCAGCCGCTCAACCTCGGCTGGCTCATGCTGACGCGATCCTCAGAGTCCATGCCTACTATTGGGAACGTGGGAAACATGGCGTCGGGACAAGCTAAGGAGGCCTGGGCCGCGAGTACCAAGCGCCTTATATTGGTGACCGATAAACTGTTTTCGCAAATCGTCAACTCGAACCTCGAAGTGCGCACATCCGTGAGCATCGATCCTGAGACGGGTGCCGCTGAGGAAAAAGCCCTCTTCACTTATGAGGCGATCCCACGGGCAACCTGGCTCATCTGCGACGTAGTGCAGGATGATTATCGTGAAGGACACAGCCCGTGGTCGAATAATCGCCCTGTAACACGCCAGGCCATGAAGCAGAACAACACCTGGCAGGAGAATTCTGGCAGACCTATCTATCCAGATCCGCAGAATGGGGGGCAACCTGCGAAAGAAGATGGTCGAGAGAAAGGCTGGTGCCGACCGCTGGACGTGGTCCGGGCCGGCCTGGAGTTAGCCGAGTTATTGGGGTTAGGAGGTATGGGCACACGTGGGTTCGGCCGCGTGCGGCTGATAGCTGAGTGGGAGCCGCAAGGTGGAGGCGGGCGATGAGCGAATGGAACAATTTGGATCGGCTGGCGGCTCGGATCGCACAGAAGATTGTGGGAGAGGGTGGCGAGGCTGGTAAGCTGGAGATTCTCGCCACGAAAACCTTGGGCGTGGTGCAGGAAAATGGAGTCTACGCCGGCCTGCTATTTCTCTACTCGCGACC
>JADGGD010000243.1 GCA_019690095.1 Chloroflexota bacterium | reverse complement strand
GGAGGGCGGCGTGACGACCGGCCCGCGCGAGCACCCGGCGGCCGATCTGGCGGCGCGGATCGCGGCGGCGCAGGCGGTCCTCGATGCGATCCTCTCCGCAACCGATGACGGCTTCTACGTGCTGGACCGGCGCCGGCGGATCGCATATGTCAACGCGGCCGGGGCGCGTCTGGTCGGGCGCACCCCGGTTGAGCTAATCGGTCAGAGCTGGCGCCGCCTCGGCCTCGCGCGGAGCGCGGCGGCACGCCTGTGGCGGCAGGTGCAGGGCGTCTTCGCGACCGGCACCCCGGTTCAGGACGAGATCGCCCTGGCCGGCGGCGGGCAGGAGCGCCGCTTCGCCTGCACCCTCGGGCCCCTCCGGGCGCCGGACGGCGCGGTCGAGGCGGTGGTCGTCACGGCGCGCGACGTCACCGCGGCCCGGGCGACCGCGGCCGAGCGCGCCCATCTCCTCGATCGGGAGCAGGCGCTCGCCCGGATTGCCCGGTCCCTGATCCAGGAGGTCGAGCTGGACCGCGTCGCGGGCGTCGTCCTCGACCAGTGCTGTCGGGTGCTGGGCATGGACGCCGCGGTGATCTGGCTGGTCGACGCCGCTCAGCAGACGGCTGTCCTGCTGGCCTGGGCTGGCCTGGACCGCGCCGATCTGACCCGCCTCCAGCGCCTGCCCCTGGATCCGTCCGCGCCGGGCGCCGAGGTGCTCCGCCGCGGCCAGCCCCGGGCGCTGGACGAGCGCGGTGAGGAGCCGTCTGCGGCGGCGTGGTCCGCGCCGGACGGCCTGCGCTCGTTCCTGCTCGTTCCGCTGAGCGCCCGGGGGCGGCCGGTCGGGATCCTGGGCGTGGGCACGCGGCGGCGGCACCGCTTCGCGCCGGCGGAGGTCAGCTTCCACCAGACCGTGGCCGACCTGTGCGGGGTGGCCATCGAGAACGCCCGGCTCTACGAGCAGGCACGCCTGGCCCTGCGCCTCCGCGAGGAGTTCATGGCCGCCGCCGCCCACGAGCTGAAGACGCCGGTCACCGTCATCAAGGGGCGCCTCCAGCTCCTCCTGCGCACGGCCTCCCTCTCCTCCTCCCTGCGCGACGGCCTGACCGTGGTCCTCAATCACGTCGATCGGATCGCCCGGCTGATCGATGACCTGCTGGCCGCCCTGCGGATCCGGCCGGGCCAGGTGGCGCTCCAGCGGTCGCGGATCGACCTGGGGGAACTGGTGCGCCAGCAGGTCGGGCGCATCGCGCCGACGGCACCCGACCATCCCATCCGGGTGGATATCGCCGGGCGGCTGGTCGTCACGGCAGACCCCGAGCTGATCGGCGAGGTGGTCGCGCACCTGCTGGAGAACGCCCTGCGCTACTCCCCGCCGGGCGGGACGGTCACGGTGGCGGCGCGCCCGGGGGCCGGGGAGGCGATCGTCGCGGTCAGCGATGAGGGGATCGGCATCCCGCCGGAGCGCCAGCCGCACGTCTTCGAGCCGTTCTACGAGCCGGTGCCGCCGGGGATGCCCGGCTACGTCGGGACGGTGAGCCTGGGGCTCTTCCTGAGCAAGCAGATCATCGAGGCCCACGGGGGGCGGATCTGGCTGGAGAGCACGCCCGGTCGGGGCGCGACGTTCTCCTTCAGCCTGCCGCTCGCCGCCCCCACCGGCCCGGAGCGGTGAGCGGCGCGCCGCCGGGGTCAGGGCTCCGGACGCCGGTCCGGGGCGGTCAGGCGGCGGGCGCGGCGGCCGCGCGCCGCGGCCTGACGGCGGGCGGCGGCCGCCGCGGAGAACCGCCCCTGGGCGGCCAGACAGCGCTCCAGGCCGCACAGGTGCCCGATCGCCAGTCGCCAGGCCGCGGGCTGGCGATCGGCCCAGCCACGGCAGGCCCGGACCTCGGCACGGTGGAGCTCGGCCGCCTCGGCCAGCGCGGGCGGCGTGCCGATTCGCTCGAGGGCGCCGGCCAGCTCGCGCGCGATCAGGCTCCGGAAGGCGCGCAGGAGATCGCCGGAGAAGCCGGGCGGGAGGGTCTGGAGCAGAAGGGCCGCCTCACGCAGGAGGACTGCCGCGTCGGCCGCCCGACCGCCCCGGACGAGGAAGCGCGCGAGCGCGAACAGGGCCCGGGCGAGGGTGAGGGGCTGGCCGTGGCGGCCGGGCGGCCCACCTGCCGCGCGCAGCAGGGCGATCGCCTCACGGGCGGCGGCCTCCGCCGCCAGCTCCTGCCCGGCCGCCGCCCGCAGCTCGAACCGCAGGAGCAGGGCCTCGGCCCGGGGGAGGAGCACCGCCGGATCGGCATCGTCACCGGCATCGGCATGGTCGAGCAGAACGGCCAGGATCTCCTCGGCCGCCTCCGTCTGGCCCGCCTCGACCAGCGCCTCGGCGTACTCCAGGAGGAGCCGCGCCCGCTCCGGATCGGTCGGTCGGCGGTCGGCCAGGAGCGCGGCCCCCTCGGCCAGGGCGGCGAGGGCCGCGGCGGCCTGCCGCTCCTCGCGCAGGACAGCGCCGAGGGCGAGGAGCGTGCGCGCCAGGGCGGCCGCGTGGGCCGGGTCGCGGCCGGCCAGCGCCCGGAGACCGGCCGCCTCGGTGCGCAGACGCACGGCATCCCCCGCTCCGGTCTGCGCCTGCGCCGCCAGCGCCCGGAGGGGGGGCGGATAGAGCCCGGGCCGCGTGGTGCTGGCGACGCGGTGGCAGAAGCGCGCGAAGTCGGTGCGGATCTCCTCGGCCAGGCGCGCCCGCTCCGGCCCCGGGGGCGGGCGCAGGTACCCCAGCGCCTCCCGGACGAGCTGGCGGGCCTCCTGACGGCGGGGCTCGTCCGCCCGGTTCTCCTCCCGTCCGAGGAAGCGGGCCAGGTTCAGGAGTGCCTCCACCAGCCCGCGCCCGTGGACCTCCGGCTGGCGCTCGGCGAGCCGCCGGTAGATCGCCACGCTCGCCCGCAGGGCCGCCTCGGCGCGGTGGGCATCGCGTCGGCCCTCCCACCAGCAGGCGGCGAGGCCCGTCCAGCAGTGGGCCAGCCGCGGCAGGGCATCGTCCGGGTGGTCGAGCGCCCAGGACTCATCGGCGGCGATCGCCTGCTGGTAGAGGGCGAGGGCATCCTCCCACCGCCCGGTCCCGCAGAGGGCGAAGGCGAGCTGGACGCGCAGTTCAGCCCGGCGGCGCTGCCAGACGACCGGGTGGGCCCCTGCGGCGATCATCTCCTGGAGCGCCCGGGCCTCGCGGAGCACCGGCAGGGCGGCGGCACAGCGTCCCTGGCGGTTGAGGATCTCGCCCAGGCGGGCCAGCCGTGCCCAGCGGGCGGCGGCACGCGCCCGGGGGGCGGGATCGCGGTCGCCGGCCGCCAGGGCGGCTCGGCAGGCGGCCTCGGCCTCGGTCAGCCGGTCCTGGGCGAGCAGGGCGAGCGTGCGCAGGTCCTCGGCCTCGGCCCACAGGGCCAGGCCGGTTGGATCGGCCGGGCCGGCGCCGATCAGGAGGGCGCGTGCTTCGTCGGCCAGGCGCAGGACGGCGTCCGGGCGGTGCCGCTCGTGGAGGAGCCAGGCCAGGGCGAGCAGGGCCGGCGCGCGGCGGGGGTCGGCGGGATCGCGGCGGCGCTGGATCCGCACCCCCTCGGCCAGAGCGGCCAGTGCCTGTTCCGATCGGCCGTCGCGCCGGAGGACCAGCCCCAGCCCGATCAGGGCGGCGGCAAGCGCCCGCTCGCCGGCCTCCGGGCGGCGCCGTGCCAGTCGGCGCAGGCGTGCGACCTCGGCCTGCAGGGTCCGCGCATCGAGATTCAGGCGATCAGCCATCGCACCGCCAGTCTTCTCCTCCGTCGCCCGGCGTCCTCTGCCCCCATGATAGCAGTGATGGCAGTCGCGGGCGACCACAGCAGGGCGTACTGGTGGCCCCTGCCAGGGCGTACACGCGAGGCACACCCCCGCGCTATACTGATTGCTCGAACGAGCCCGACCCCGCAGGACGGTGGACGGGCCACATGCCGCCACCGCCCGCCAGCCCCGTCCAGCGGGAGCGGGGTCGCCCGCGGGCGCGGCTTCGCCTTCTCCCGCTACGAGAACACCGAAACCTACGTCGCGACGGTGGCCGAGG
>JADGGD010000242.1 GCA_019690095.1 Chloroflexota bacterium | reverse complement strand
AGCTTGAAGTTTGGCATGAGGGCGCCGGGCTTGACCGCCTGGGGATCAGCCAGCCAGCGCCGCATCGCCTCTGGTGTATTCGGCAGGACGCCGCCGCCGATCGTTGCCCGGCTGGCCACGTGGGTCAGGTCCGGTCCGGCGACCCCGTTCGCGGCAGTCCCGGCGATGGTGTGACAGCTCCCGCATGCCAGCTGATTGAAGACCTGCTGCCCCCGGACTGCCAGGCCGGTTGGCGCGGCTGCCGGCCCGCGTTCGTGCTGAACCCATGCCTGATAGGCGGTCGGTGTCTCGACTACAACCCGGATCAGCATCCAGGTGTGCTGGACGCCGCAGAACTCGGCGCACTGGCCGGTGAAGGTGCCCACCCGCGTCGGTGTAAACCAGACCAGCCGATGGTGGCCGGGGTTCGCGTCGGTCTTGCCGGCGAGCTGAGGTACCCAGAAGCTGTGGATGACATCGGCCGATTCCAGGTGGATCAGGATCGGCTCACCCACGGGGACGTGGATCTCGTTTGCGGTGCTGAAGCCCTCGGGGTAGCGGATCTCCCACCACCACTGGTGCGCCACCACAGTTATCTCCAGCGGATCGCCTGCAGGCGGCGAAGTCAGGGACATGGTCCGGATGGTCAGGATAAAGATGATGAGGAGCAGAAGCGTGGGAAGCCCTGTCCAGGTGATCTCCAGGGGAAGGTTGCCAGCGAACTGCGCCGGCTGCCGACCGGGACGCTCGCGGTGGGCAAAGGACGAGTAAAGCAGGACGGCCATGACGCCGATGAAGATGACCGTGGCGATCCCGATGATCAGCCAGAAGAGATCGGCGATGGCGGCTGCCTGCGGTGATGCTGGCAGAAATGGCGTCGGGACCTCGGCCCGCGCGGTTCGTGGGAGGAGCGCCGCACCGCCCGCGAGCAGCAGCCAGGAGAGGCGGCAGAGACCGTGCCTCCGCAGACCGGGTGTACGAGACGGGCCGGGGTGGAGCGCTGGTGTAATCAGGAGGGTGGCGCGGCCTCGCGATGGGAGGGCGGCTGTCCGTTGCTCACCGTCTCTCTGGAAAGGCATGGTAGGTTCATCACCGATCGTGCTCATGGGCTTTCGATTCACCCGGCGCGTGATCGTATGAAGGGCACGGGCCCGATCCCGACCGGGGCGCGGTAGAATGAAGGCTACAAGCGATGCGCGCGTTATTGCCCGGAATTGATCCAGGCGGGCGCGGCCCCGGTGGCCCTGGCACGTTTTATCCCTGGGGCCGTCAGCACGATCTATGCCGCGGGCAGGCGTCCTGCGCGTCGGTCAGCAGGATCCGCCGCATCGGCTGGGTGCGGCATGGGGACGCGAGCTCGTGCTTCCTGCCGCACGTGGTCGCAGAGAGGGCGAACAGGTAGAGAAAGAAGGAGAATGACCGAAATGGCACAGCACGGTGATCATCCGACGGTTGGGGGTGTATTTCCAGCGGCCTTTCTCTGGGGTGCGGCCACGGCCGCCTATCAAATTGAGGGCGCGGTCCGTGAGGATGGACGCGGTGAGTCAATCTGGGATCGGTTCAGTCATACTCCGGGGAAAACCCACAAGGGCGATACCGGCGATATCGCCTGCGACCATTACCATCGCTGGCCCGAAGATATCCGTCTGATGCGCGAGCTTAATTTGAAGGCCTACCGCTTTTCGATCGCCTGGCCGAGGATTCTACCGCGCGGGCGCGGTGGGGTGAACGAGCGCGGGCTGGCTTTCTACGATCGCCTGGTGGACGGTCTGCTCGCCGCCGATATCACGCCGTGGGTGACGCTCTATCACTGGGACCTTCCGCAGCCTCTTGAGGATGCGGGCGGCTGGCCCAATCGCAGTACGGCGGATGCCTTCGTCGAGTACGTCAACATTGTTTCGCGTCGGCTCGGTGATCGGGTCAAAAACTGGATTACCCTGAACGAGCCGTGGTGCGTGGCGTTTCTCGGCTATCTGACTGGTGAGCATGCACCCGGTCGGCGAGACCTCCGCGCCGCACTTGCCGCAACGCGGACCCTTCTTGCGGCTCACGGTCGCGCGGTTCCGGTCCTCCGCGCAAACAGCGCCGGGGCTCGCGTGGGCATTACCCTGAACCTCGCGGCGGTCTACCCTGCCTCGGACTCCCCTGTCGACCGGGAGGCCGCGCACCGCTACGATGGGTTCTTCAATCGCTGGTTCCTCGATCCACTGTACGGGCGCGGCTACCCGGCGGACATGGTCGCCCTCTATGGGGATAACCTGCCCCCGGTGCCCGCTGGCGATATCGAGGTGGCGGCCGCTCCAATCGATTTCCTGGGGGTCAACTACTACAGTCCGAGCGCGGTCCGGCATGAGCCGTCCGGTCCATTGCAGGTCGGGGTTGTGCCATTCCCTGACGCCGAGGTAACGGCCATGGGCTGGCCGGTTTACCCGCGCGGCCTCTTCGATCTCCTCCTCCGTCTCCATCGAGATTACCCGATCGGGGCCCTCTACATTACTGAGAATGGTGCCGCTTACGATGATCCACCGCCGGCGAATGGACGGGTGCCCGATCCCCGACGTATTGCCTATTACGCCGGTCACCTGACTGAGGCCGCGCGGGCGATCGCTGAGGGGGTCCCACTCCACGGCTACTTTGCCTGGTCGCTGATGGACAACTTCGAGTGGGCCCACGGCTACAGCAAGCGCTTCGGTCTGGTGTACGTGGACTATCCGACCCAGCAGCGCACGATCAAGGACAGTGGGTACTGGTATCGCGAGGTTATCGCCGCCGGTCGGGTTCTATCCCCTGAGGCGGTTGTCAGGTCCTGAGGGGATTGCGTTGGCTTTATACTAGCCGCCGACCGGCTCGGGAACGATGGGAGACCACGGAGTATCCAGAATGCCGCCGCGGAATCAGGATATCGCTGATCTACTCCTCGCAATTGCCGATTTGCTCGAGATCCGAGGCGATAACCGCTTCCGGGTAGGCGCCTACCGCGACGCGGCGCGGCACATCGCGACGCTGACGGATGACCTGGCGACTATCGCCGCTGAGGGGCGCCTGCGCACGATACCGGGGATTGGTGAGGCCATCGCCGGGAAGGTGCAGGAGTTCCTGGAAACCGGCCGTCTCGCCTACTACGATCGACTGCGTCAGGAGGTGCCGGAGACGCTCCGGGAGCTCCTCGAGATCCCCGGGCTCGGACCTCGGAAGGTGCGACTGCTATATGAGCGCCTCGGGGTGCGCACCCTCGCTGATCTGCGCCAGGCCCTTGCGGATGGCCGGGTCGCGCAGTTGCCGGGCATGGGAGAGAAGAGTGTCCAGCATCTCCAGTGGGAGCTGGAGCGGCGCGAGCGGCGTGGCCGCCGCATCGCCCTTGGAACAGCCCTCCCGCTTGCCGAACAGATCGCCGGCGGGCTTCGTACGGCGGTTGGCCCGGACGCTCGGGTGGATGTCGTCGGATCGATTCGACGGTGGTGCGATACGGTCGGTGACTTCAATCTGCTGGCCTCGGGTACGGAAGCGTCGGTTCTGCTGGATGCGTTCGTTCAGCTCCCATTCGTCAGAGAAGTGATTGCCCGCGATGAAGCGGGCGCAGCGGTGCTTACTGCACAAGGCGAGAAAGTTGATCTGCGGGTGGTTCCGCCTTCTGCCTGGGGGAACGGTCTCCAGTACTTGACCGGATCCCGGGCGCACAATGCCCGGCTGGATCTGCTGGCAGAGCAGAAAGGCCTTCGCCTGGGCGAGCAGGGGCTCATCGATATGCACAATGGGCGGGTACTGCCTGCTGAAACCGAGGAGGAGGTCTATCAGCGTCTCGGTCTCCTCTGGGTTCCTCCCGAGCTACGTGAGGATAGCGGCGAGATCGAAGCCGCACGAGACGGTCGTCTGCCTTCTCTGGTAACGGTTGCGGATATCCGGGGTGACCTCCACTGCCACTCCAACTGGAGTGATGGGACGGCCTCGATTGAGGAGATGTGGGCGGCGGCGCGAGCGCGCGGCTACGCATACCTGGCGCTGACCGATCATTCCCAGTCGCTCGGCATCGCGCATGGTCTCACGGTAGATCGCCTGCGGGAGCAG
>JADGGD010000241.1 GCA_019690095.1 Chloroflexota bacterium | reverse complement strand
CCGTCCCGGGCGCCGGTCGTGCCGCCGCTGACCGGCGCGTCCAGGTAGCCGATGCCGCGCTCGGCGGCCCGGGCGGCGATCTTCTGGTGGGTCCCCGGATCGATCGTGCTCATGTCAACCAGGATGCTCCCGGGGCGGGCTCCCGCCAGGACGCCGTTCTCGCCCAGGTACACCATCTCGACATCGGCCGGCCCGGGCAGGCAGGAGAACACGATCTCCACCCGCTCGGCCAGCGCCCGCGGCGAGTCGGCCGCGACCGCCCCCTCGGCCACCAGCTCCTGCACCGCGCCCTGGCTCCGGTTGTGGACGGTCAGCGCGAAGCCGGCCCGCAGCAGGTTGCGCGCCATGGGCTTGCCCATGAGCCCGAGCCCGATGAATCCAACGGATTGCGCCATGCGTTGCTGTCCTCCGTTCGGCCGTGTTGGTCTCCCCGTTGTGCGGGGTCAGAAGAAGAGCTTGGCGAGTGCCAGTGCGCCCTGCTTCCAGGGCGTCCGGTGGGAGATGCCGGCGTTCCCCTGGAAGCGGGGCAGATTCTCCAGATACCAGCGGTAGTTGCGGAGCAGGGCGTCCCTGTTCGAGTACTTCGGGCGGAAGCCCAGGACCTGCTCAGCCTTCTCGATCGAGACGTAGGAGTCGCGTGCGGCGGTCTCGTACACCCACTTGTAGAGGGGCGACAGGTGCAGGAGCTCCAGGAGGCGGAGCGTCCAGATCACCGGCGCGGCCGGGAGCGGGATCACGCGCTTGCCGAAGCCGGCCGCATCCAGGACGGCCTGGTAGTCCTCGCGCATGGTGGAGAACTCCCGGGCGCCGATGTTGAAGGTATCATTCACCTTCGCCTTGTCGCCGGTCGCCGCCAGGTAGATCGCATCGCAGAGATCCTCGACATCGAGGAGCTGGTAGCGGTTCCTGCCGCTCCCGATCAGCGGGAAGTTGCGGCCCTCCCGGGCCCAGTCGTAGAGGAGTGCGAAGACGCCCAGCCGCTCCGGCCCGACGAACGACTTCGGCCGGATGATCGTGATGCACATCCCCTTGCGGCGGTACTCCAGGCAGATCGCCTCGGCCCGGATCTTCGCCTTGCCGTACGGCCCGACCCCGTCCAGGCGGTCGTCCTCGCGCAGGGGGTGATGGTCCGGAATGCCGTAGACGGCGGTCGAGGAGATGTGGATCAGCCGATCGACCTGGTGCTGGTAAGCGGAATCGACGACGTTGCGGGTGCCGTCGATGTCGGTGGAGAAGATGTCCTCCTTCCGGTAGAGCGGCAGGGCGGCCGCGGCGTGCACGACGATGTCGACCCCCTCCATCGCCGCGTCAACCGCGGCGCGGTCGCGGATGTCGCCCCTGATCACCCGGACCCGGTCGCGCACGTCCGGGTAGTCGAAGTCGGCGATGTCCAGCGAGGTCACCGCGTGCCCGCGCGCCAGGAGGTAGCGGGTCAGGTTGATGCCGAGAAAGCCCGCGCCGCCCGTGATGAGGTAGGTTGCCATGGCCTCTGCTCGAATACCTCCGGGTCCGTGCGATCATTATACCCGGTTCGCGCCCTCCCGATCGGCCGTGCCGCGGTGTACAATTCAGGGCACCGGCCGCGGCGCGGCCCGCGGCGCCAGAGGGCGGGCCGGGGACCGGGGAGGCGCGGCCCCGGGCCCCCGGCCGGTCTGCCGCGGCGGCCCGGACACGGCGGCGGGAGGACGTGAGGGAGACGAGAGAGTGCGCTACGAGGAGCTGATCGGCAAGGATATCGGCGGGGCCGTCTCGGGCGGGCTCGACAGCTGTACGACGACTGCCTGGCTGCGCGAGCGGGGCGCCCGCCCGCACTGCTTCGTGGTTGACCTGGGCCAGCCGGACGAGACCCGCCTGGAGGACATCCCTGCCCGGATGCTGGCCTGCGGCGCCGTTGAGGCGGCGGTGATCCCGGGGCAGGAGGCCCTGGCGCGGGCGGGCCTGCGGGTGATCCAGGCCCAGGCGCGCTACGAGGGCGGCTACTGGAACACCACTGGCATCGCCCGCTACGTTACCACCGCGCTGGTCCTCCGCGAGCTGGAGGCGCGGGGGATCGACGTGCTCTACCACGGGGCCACCGGGCGCGGCAATGACCAGGTCCGCTTCCAGCTGGCGGCGGCTATGCTCGCGCCGCAGATCAAGGTCTACGCCCCCTGGCGCGACCCGGCCTTCGTCGAGCAGTTCGGCGGCCGCGCCGAGATGATCGCCTACTGCGCCGCGCGCGGCCTGCCGGTCCGGGCAACCGCCGAGAAGCCGTACTCGACCGACGCGAACTTCCTCGGCCTGACCCACGAGGCCGGCCAGCTCGAATCCCTCACCACCCCCGCGGCGCACGTCGAGCCGGGCATGGGCGTCTGGGCCTGGGACGCCCCGGACCGGCCGGAGGTCGTCACCATCCGCTGGGAGGCGGGCGAGCCGGTGGCGATCAACGGACAGGCCATGCCGCTGGTCGAGATCTTCCACACCGCCAACCGCCTGGCCGGGGCGAACGGGGTCGGCATCGGCATCCACGTCGTCGAGAACCGCTTCGTCGGGATCAAGTCGCGGGGGGTCTACGAGGCCCCGGGCATGGAACTGCTCGGCACCAGCTACGCCTACCTCCTCCAGCTCATCCTGGACCGGCGGGCCCGCGACCTCTACGATGCCCTCTCCCGACAGATCGCGACCCAGATCTATCAGGGTTACTGGTTCGACCTGGCGACGACCGCCGCCCTCGCCGCGCTCGCGCCGATCACCGCGCTGGCGACCGGGACGGTGGCGCTCCGGCTCTACAAGGGCAACCTCTTCTTCGAAGGGATCGAGGACGCGCCGCACTCGCTCTACAGCGCGGACATCGCCTCGATGGAGCGGATCGGGAGTTTCGACCACGTGGACGCCGAGGGCTTCCTGCGCGTCCTGGGCGTCTCGGCACGCACCTTCGCCGAGCGGCAGTTCAGCGCCCTGAACCGGACCGAGTAGCGGCGCGCCCGGGCCGGTCAGGCCAGACCGCCCAGCTCGGCCCAGAGCCAGATCAGGGTCCGGATGCCGCCGAAGTAGTTCTCCAGCAGGAAGCGCTCGTCCGGCGCGTGGAGGTGGTCGTCGTTCAGGCCGAAGCCGACGAGGACCGACGGGATGCCCAGCTCTGCGGCGAAGGTCGCCACGACCGGGATGGTGCCCCCCTCGCGGATGTAGACCGGGGAGCGCCCGAACCCGTGCTCAAGCGCCCGCTCTGCCGCGCGGACCGCCGGGTGGTCCAGCGGCGTCACCACCGGCTGGGCCGCCGCCAGGCGGGTGAAGGTCAGGCTGACCGTGCCGGGGCAGACGCGGCGGAGGTGGGCCTCGACCAGGTCGCCGATCCGCTCCGGATCCTGATCGGGCACCAGGCGACTGCTCAGCTTGGCCGAGGCGCGGGAGGGAAGCACCGTCTTCGATCCCTCGCCGGTGAAGCCGCCCACGATGCCGTTGATCTCCAGGGTAGGGCGGACCCAGCGCCGCTCCAGGGTGCTGTAGCCCTCCTCGCCGAACAGCTCCGCGACGCCAAGCTCGCGGCGGAAGGCCTCCTCGTCGAAGGGGAGGCTGGCGATCCGGGCGCGCTCCTCGGCGCTGATCTCCCGGACGTCGTCGTAGAAGCCCGGTACCTGGATCCGGCCCCGGTTATCCTTGAGCGTCGCCAGCAGGTGCGCCAGGACCTCGATCGGGTTGGCGACCGCCCCGCCGTAGACGCCGGAGTGGAGGTCGCTCCGCGGCCCGACGAGGTCAATCTGCCAGTAGGCCAGCCCGCGCAGTCCGTAGCAGATCGCCGGGAGGCCCCGCGCGAACATCGCACCGTCCGAGATGACCACGACGTCTGCCTGCAGGCGCGTGCGCTCGGCCCGGATCAGCGCGGGCAGGTGCTCGCTCCCGATCTCCTCCTCGCCCTCGATGATGAACTTCAGGTTGATCGGCAGGCGGCCGCCAGAGGCCAGGTAGGCCTCGGCCGCCTTGAGGTGGGCGTGGACCTGCCCCTTGTCGTCAGACGCCCCCCGGGCGTACAGGTAGCCGTCGCGCTCGGTCGGCTCGAAGGGCGGGCT
>JADGGD010000042.1 GCA_019690095.1 Chloroflexota bacterium | reverse complement strand
CGGGGGTGGGGGGCCCCCCGCCCGGCGGCCCGCGCCCGGGGGGCGCCGCCCCGGGGGCGCGGCGGAACCGGCGTCGGACGGCCGGCGTCGTCGAGCGCCACGAACACCAGATGGGCAGACGAGACGTGACGAACTACGCCGGTGGTGAGGTCTTCCGCTTCGACCCGCACGCCCACCTCCATGGAGGTCCGTCCCACATCATTGACTGACGCCTTCACCGTCACCAGATCGCCGACGTACACCGGCTGAAGGAAGCTCATCGAGTCGATGCGCGCTGTGACTACGCGGCCACGAACGTGCCGGGTTGCGGCAACGCCGGCCGCGGTGTCCACCAGCTTCATGATCACGCCACCGTGCACGTTGCCCATCTGATTGGCATCCCCCGGCAGCATGACCTGACTCATCACAACCTGAGACTCCCGCACCGTGCGGCCAGCTCGTACCGCCTGATCGCTCGTCCCTTCCCGCATCTCCATCGGCGCTTTCTCCTCCAGATCCTGCGCTTGACCACCGCCCATTCACGCACATGGTGCAGACAGCAGAGGCCCATCGCCAGCACAGTGAGAGCCTGACCGCCCCGGGAAGAACCGCTCCCGCCCACAGTATAATCGGCGGGAGATACCGATGCGAGGAGAAGGGCCATGAAGCTCGTCGCCAACGGCATCGCCATGTATTACCAGCAGGCGGGTGATGGGGAGCCGCTCATCCTGATCCATGCCCTCGGGGTTGACCACCGACTCTGGGATGACATCATCCCCCTGCTCTCGCCCGCATTCCGCGTCATCACCTATGATGTCCGCGGGCACGGGGCTACCGATGTGCCTGCGGGCCCCTACACGATGGTTGACTTCGCTGAAGACCTCGCCGGTCTCCTCGACGCCCTCGGAATTGAGCGTGCCCATCTGACCGGTCTCTCGATGGGAGGCATGATCGCCCAGCAGTTCGCGATCTCCTGGCCCTGGCGCGTCCGATCGCTCGTCCTCGCCGATACTGCCAGCGAGTACAGCCAGGAGGGACGTCGTCAGCTCGCCGAGCGCGCGCGCATCGCCGAGGAGCGCGGCATGGGGCCACTGATTGAGCCAACCCTCGAACGATGGTTTACGCCAGCCTTTCGGTCCGCTCACCCCGAGGCAGTTGATCGGATACGGGCAATCCTGGCGAGCGCCAACCCGACCGGCTACGCCGCGTCCTGCCGAGCCATCGCCCAGGCCGACATGACCGAACACCTGGTCAACGTCACTGCCCCCACGCTGGTCCTCGTAGGATCGGAGGACCGATCAACTCCGCCGGAGATGGCCCTTCAGATTCACGAGCATATCCCCGGCTCACGATACGAAGTCATTGCGGGAGCAGCTCACCTGACCTGCGTGGCCGCGCCAGCCGAGTTCGCCCAGGCGGTGATCGCAACCGCCCACCGCGCGGCGCCCGACGAACCCCAGCAGTAGCAGCCGTCCGTCTGGCAGGACCACCGACTGGTGCCGAAGGGGCGTCTAACCCAGTAGCCGAGGGTCGGAGGCCGGAGCGGACGGTGCAGGTGGGGACGTGCGGTCGCGCGCCCCCACCTGGCCAGGCGCTCGGAGGCGCGCGACGTCGAGCTTGAGCGCGTTCAGGAGAATCTGGACACCGGCGTAGTCAAACCGAAAGTCCACCGGGGTGAGCCCGCAGGCGGTGAGCGCCGACCGCACCGCCGGCTGCGAGCGGCGCGGGCAGTAGAAGAGCAAGAAGCCTCCTCCTCCTGCGCCGGTCACCTTCCCCCCCAGGGCACCCCGACTGCGGGCCAGGGCATAGCACTCATCGATGAAGGCATTGCTGATAGAGGAGGCCAGCTTCTTCTTCCGTTGCCACCCCTCGTCAAGTAGTTCCCCGATCGCATCGACATCCCCCCGCTCGAGAGCACGCCGGGTTTCAGCCGCGAGCGCTTTGATAGCGTGGAGCGCCTCGATGACATCCGGCACGTTGTGCGCGGTTCGCCTCTGCTGCTGCCGAAGAATCTCCGAGGAGTGACGCGAGCTGCCAGTGAAAAAGAGCAAGAGGTTCCGCTCGAGCCGCCGCCGCGTCGTGGCGCTCATGGCGATTGGTGTGACCTCCACGCCAGACCGGTCGAAGCTGATAGCATTCACGCCCCCAAACGCCGCAATATACTGGTCCTGCCGCCCAATCGGCATGCCCAGGCGGTTGATCTCCAGCTCCGACGCCAGCTCCGCGATCTCGGCTCGGCCAGGTGATTCGCCGACCAGGGCCGCGAATGCCTGAACCAGCGCAACGGCCAGGCTGCTTGATGAACCAAGACCGGTGCCCGGCGGAACCTCAGAGCCGAAGCTCACGCGCAGTCCCCGGCGCAGACGGAAGTGGCGAAGCGCAGCACGCGGCAAGGCCAGACTCCCGTTCCAGGCAAGACCGTTCACCGACGGCTGTACGGTCAGGTTGTGGTAGGGAGAACCGATCACTTCGACCCGGTCGGCGCTATCAGCCTGGACGACAACATAACAATAGCGGGTAATCGCGGCGCTGACGACGAGTCCTCCATAAGCCGCGTAGTACGCTTCCAGGTCGGTCCCCCCACCGGCCAGGCTGATCCGGGTCGGTGCCCGCACGATCAGCATCAGTCGTCCTCACGGCCAGGACGTTTCGGTCAGCGGGGTGATCAGCATCTCCTGGATCACAGACCCCGGCGGCTGGGCCAGGACGAAGGCGACCGCCTGGGCAACATTGATAGGATCGTTGAGATGGGAAGGATCTGGTTTGATCGGCAGGTCTGGGCGATCGAAGAAACCGGTGCGCATTCCTCCGGGGATCACCGCCGTCGCCCGGATGTGGTAGGGCCGCCCCTCAGTTCCCACGGCACGCGTAAAGCCTACCAATCCCCACTTCGATGCACAGTAGGCACTCGCGTTCGGCCAGGCTCGCAGTGCCGCCGTCGAGGCGATATTGACAATGTGCCCGCCCGACTGCCGCTGCATAATCGGAAAGACCGCCCGGGTGGTCAGGAATGGTCCGCGCAGATTGACCGCCAGGATGTGATCCCACTCCGCCACCGTGAGCTCGGAGACCGGTACAGTATGATCGACGCCCGCGCAGTTCACCAGATAATCAATGCGCCCGAAGCGCTCCACCGTCAGTCGGGTCGCGTTCGCCACGCTGTCCTCGCGCGCCACATCAGCTGTGATGGGCATCGTCTCACCAGGGATTTCAGCGACCGCGGCACGGAGGGCATTCTCATCAATATCCCACAGAGCAACCTGGCATCCGTCGCCAGCCAGGATGCCAGCGATCGCCCTGCCCAGACCACCCCCCGCACCGGTGATAACAGCGCAATGCCCGTCAAATCTCGGCACCACTATTCCCTCCTGTCGTGCCAAGATACTTCTTGATCAACTCGTTGGTATTGTGCGTGCGATTCGGGACGCGGGTCGGAAGTTCCAGATGATAGACGCCGCTCGGCAAAATACCGCAGCCGCCGTGGCGCGCCATGACCAGCAACTCCGCCAGAACATCCTCGCCGCAGTGCTCCGGCGGTAGTTCGGACCACCACGCATATCCTCCCGCCTCGAGAAGCTTCACCCGATCAAACATCACACACGCGCCGACCCAGGCGACCTTGTACCGGACCGTCCGCTCCCGCGCGTGGAGCCACCCCAGATGCAGGGGATTCGCCGCGTTGTGGAGTCGGTGTCGATGCCACGGGACAGTCTCGAACACATACCGTTCCGGCCGGACCGGCCCCTCCCACAGCTCGATCTGCTGCTCGTGCGGACGAACGTCCTGCAGGTGGCTCAGGCCGATCGGGGCCATGCCGACAAATCCGCAGCGCTCCGTCTCGATGACTGCAAGCATGCGCTCGAGAACATCCGGCTCCAGAAGCAGATCATCATCGAGGAAGAGGACATAGGGTGCTGCGGCCAGACTCAGCAGGAAATGCCGCTGCTCGGCCAGGCCCCGGCGAACCAGCCTCCGGTGGTAGTAGACTGTCTGCCCCCGGAGCTCGAAGGCTCGCACCAGTGTCTCGAATTCCGCGCCGTCAAGGCCTTCCCCTGGCGCACTTTGATCAGCGATGATCACGGCGAAATCGCGGATGGTCTGACCGAAAAGTGCGGTCAGGGTCGTGGCCAGGGCGACAGGGCGCTGGTAGCTTGGGATCAAGACATCAACCCGGTGTGCCGGATGCACCGGTGCCATGGTGCTGGCCCTCCAGAAGCTCGGTATATACAGCCGCCGTGCGCTCGGCGACAGTCGTCCAGGCGAAGTGCTCTTCTACCCTCCGCCGCGCATTTCGTGCCATCCGCACGCGGACATCCCGGTTGTCCATAAGCGTCTGAATGCGGTCGGCCAGCGCCTCGGGATGACGCGGCGGCACGAGAAAGCCGGTCTCGCCGTCAGCGACGGTGAAGGTGATTCCCCCCACTGCCGAGCAGATCACCGGCGTGCCGCAGGCCATCGCCTCAAGCGGCGTGAGCCCGTACGGCTCGTACCAGGGGGTGCTGACGAATGCATCTGCGGCACTGTAATACAGGGGGAGACGGTCAGCAGGCTTCCGCCCCACAAAGGTGACGAGATCGCGGATACCCAGGTCCGCCGCGACCCCGAGGAGACGCCGCATTTCCGGTTCCTGATCGAGTGAGGCATCATCGGTCTCCCCTCCGACCACAAGCAGGCGCGGCACCGTGCACCCAGCCTGACGGAGCAGCGCGAGGCCGCGAAGGATGTTCTCGACATCCTTGCGCGGCTGCAGGCGGCCTACGTATATGATCATCCGCCCCTCGGTCGGGAGTCCGAGTGCGGCACGCGCGGCATCCTGCGGGATTGGGAAGAACCGCATCAGATCGACCCCGGACGGCACGACGCGGATCCGCCCGCGATCAGCACCATAGCGCCGGACCAGATCGTCCGCCTCGGCCGGGCACTGAGCGATGATGAGATCGGCGTTCTCAATGACCGACTGCTCGACATCGCACCGCTCCGGCGGGCTGGAATCGGCATCTCCCTGGTACTCGCGCTTAATTACACCCAGGGCGTGAAAGATCTGAACGAGTGGCAGGCCAAGATGCCGCTTCAGCTCTGTCCCTACCCAACCACTCATCCAGAAATTGCCGTGGATGAGGTCATAAGGACCGCTCCGCTCCGCCAGGGCCATCGACCGGGTCGTGAACTCGGTGATGTACTGCCAGATCGCATCCTTGGGCAGGAAACCCGGCGGTCCTGCCGGTACCGGCACGATGCGCACGCCGTCCGCCCAGGCGATCGGCTCCGCTGCGTCCGGCGTCGTCGCACGGGTGTAGATGTCCACGGTATAGCCGTAGCGCACGACCCCGCGGCTCACCTGATCCACATAGACATTCTGCCCCCCTGCATCGGTCGCACCCAGCGGGGCTGAGGGATCCGCGTGCTCGCTGATCATGAGCACCCGCTTCATGCCGCCCCTCCATCGAGGATGCGAGCGAATGCCTGGTTCCAGTCGCAGATAAATCGCTCGATCCCGAAGCGCTCCCGGGCAATCTCACGAGCGCGCTGTCCCATGCGCTGAGCAAGGTCGTGATCGGCGAGGAGCTGCTGCATCGCGTCGAGAAGCTCATCCCAGTCGTTTGAGACAACGCCCGCCACACGGTTGGGAATCGCCGCGGGAAGCTCGGTCGTTGCCAGCGCGATCACCGGAAGCCCCAGGGCCATGGCCTCAATCACCGAGAGGGGGAGGCTGGTGTAGCGAATCGGATTGAAGAAGAATCGATACGCCGTCTCGATCTCATGAAGGCGGCGGTGAGGGAGATCGCCCAGTCCGCCGAGGGCTTCCGATCCCATGCCTGCAAGATCGAGGGGAACACGCTCTCGAGCACGCTGGAAGAGGTCGAAGCCCGCCAGACGCCCACGCCGGGCCAGCCCGTTCACGACGGTAATGCCCCGGTGAAGGGCTCCGGACCATGGGAGATCGGCTGGGACAGCAACACCGTGGGGAATGACGATCGTTGGCGTCCGCCCGCAGTCCCACATGATGGCATTGAAATGCGTGCAGTGCACCAGAAGAACATCCGGATCATCAACGGGATGGCGGGTATCGGTCGGATGCAGGCGAGGGGTATTGTGCTCGAGGTAGATCGCGGGCAACCTCTGCTGTGTCGCGCTGAGAATCTCATACCGGTCGATCAGGTAGTTCCGCGGCGATTGATACAGGATGAGATCTAGAGGGAGATCCCGAACCAGTTCGACGGGAACCTCGTGAACATTCGGCGGCCACGGGAAATGACCGGAGCGGCCGCCATAGCCCTCGGGTCGGCCGGGCCGCACCGGCAGGTAGAAGTCATGTGGGGCGTGCGCAAGGTAATAGAGGTAGCTACCGTGCACGTGCCAGGTGAGGATCTTCAGCCGCATCGCGCCTCCTCGCAGAGCAGTCGCTCCGCCAGCTCGATCACCTGCTCCGGCTCGATCCACCGCAGACAGCGATGATCGATCGGGCACTCCCAGTGCGGACAGGGGCTGCACGCGACCGGAACAAAGGCGATCGGATGACGGCGTGCATCCAGGGGGGCCCAGCGGTTCCGGTCGGCCGGTCCGAAGATGGTCACGCTCGGCCGATTCAGGGCGACGGCGAGGTGGGCCGGTCCGGTGTCATTTGAGATGACCAGGTCACAGCGAGAGATCAGCGCGGCCAGGCTACCGATAGTCGTCTGGCCGGCCAGATCGACCGGCACCGCGCGCATACACGCACGCACGCGCGCGGCGATGCCCTCCTCGCCCGGCCCGGCGGAGAGGATCAGCCGGGCGCCATAGCGTGCTGCAAGTGCATCGGCGACCACCGCGAATCGTTCGGGCGGCCAGCGCCGGGCTGGTGGCCGGGCTCCGACGTGAAGAAGAACGATCGGCCGCTGATCGAGTACCCCGGGAGAGAGGCACGCCATCAGTGTGCGCCAGTCCCCGGGCAGCAACGGGAACTCGAGACGGCGATCATCCGCATCGAGGCCAAGCATCCGCACGAGGGCAAGGTTCCGATCAATCTCGTGGAGAGCATCGGGGTAAGGGGCGGTGAGCCAGAATCCGTCAGGTGGTGCCCCGGTATAGAAGCCGACTGTCCGACGTCCTCCAAGCGCCAGGGCAAATGGATTGCTCGCCTGACCGTTCCCGTGCATCTGAATGACGAGATCATAGCGATAGGCGCGCTCCGCCGACAAAAATGCCTCCGTTCGGCGCGGGTCGACGTCAACCTCCAGGAGGCCAGGATAGCCAGGGAACTCCCGCCAGCGATCCAGGTAGTGTCGGAAGCGAAAGACAAAGTCTCGTGCCCAGGGAAGGCCAATGAGCGTCAGCTCAGCAGCGGGGAAGGCCCGCCGAAGAGCGCGAAACGCCGGTACGGCCAGAAGAAGATCGCCGAGGTGCAGAGCCCGCACGATCGCCACGCGGCTGATCGCCAGACGGTCGGTCAGGCTCAGGACCACGGCACGCCTCCAATGAGATCCAGGACCGCTGTCGCGACCTCACGCGGCGGGATGTCCAGGCAGGGGAGGCCGAACGGGCAGTCAAAGCGATAGCACGGGTGACACCCCGTCGGGCGCCGGAGCAGTCGAGCACGCGTCCGTCGGGGCCGCCACTGGTCCTCGAGCTCGGTTCCCGCGAACAGAACAACCTCTGGTGTCCCGACCGCATCCGCGAGGTGCATCGTGACCGTGTTATTGGTGATCAGGACAGTCGCACGCTCGACAAGCGCGGCCAGCTCCTCGAACGTTGTCTCCCCAGCCAGAGTCAGCACGCCGTCCGCAGCCTTCACGATTGCCTGCGCAATATCACGATCAGTCGGTCCGCCGGAGATGACGATAGGCCAGCCCAGCGCACGGTGCAGGCTACGGCAGACCTCGGCAAATCGATCGACAGGATACCGCCGCGATGGACAGCTGGCCCCCGGATGCACCAGAACGAACGGTATCCCCTCACTTACCCGACGATCCCGAAGTTTTCGGGCCAGCACTGTGCGCGCCTCGGCTGAGATGCATACCGTGAGGTCCGACGCCACTGGATCGAACCCCAATGCCCGGATGAGATGGAGATTGCGTTCGACCTGGTGAACCGCATCAGGAGGTGGATCGACCGCCTGGGACAGGACACTGCCCGCGAACTCGCGCGACTGGCCCGCTCGAAAGGGAATGCCAGCAAGGTAGCACGCGTAGGCAGCCGGATGCGGGCTCTGGCGAAAGCTGGTGAAGATGATCGCGGCATCGTAGCGCCGACGCGCCAGCAACTCGATGAGAGCCCGCTCCCGCTCGGCATCAAACGGCAGATGCCCAAGGTCCTGCCAGAGGGCTCTGGTGACCAGCACATCGTCAATACCCGGTACGAGCGGCGCCGCCGACGCTCCGCCGGGGCTCGTCCACAGGGTCAGGTGCGCACCGGGAAGTGCACGGCGAATGGCCAGAAGGGCGGGTGTACACATGAGGACATCACCCGCGTTATCGAGCCGTGCCGCGAGAACCCGCCGCACATTACGCCATGCCAGGCCAGTCATCGTTCCCTTCCAGCAAGCGCTCTACAGCCGCGAGTGCCTCCGCCGGCGTCACGTCCTCACAGCAGGTCAGCTTGTCTGTAAAGATGCAGCGCCCGCTCCACCAGCACCGCTGGACGGTGAAATCCATCGGATTCCGCTCTGGGCAGGTAAAGGGCGTCTGCAGGTTCGCCGACGGGGGAGCAACCCCGTACCGCCCGGCCCAGGTCGGACCATAAATAGCGAGGACCGGTACCTCGACTGCACTCGCGAGATGGGCCAGCCCGGAGTCCGCTGAGACGACAAGAGAAGCATCCGCGAGCCAGGCAGCAGTCACGCGGAGGGATAGGCGGGGAACGAAACGGGCATCCGGAATTGCTCGCGCGATCCGCCATGCCAGCGGCGGATCCTCGCCCGCCAGCACGGCGATTGAATGCCCGCGATGGGCGAGGGCCCGGCCGAGTGCGGCGAAATTTCCTTCGGGCCACCGTTTGACGGTCACCCCTGCGTGAGGATTGAAGACTACTGTCTGACCGGGCACAAGGTGAAGCCGATTCCACAGCTCGCGCGCGATGCACCGTTCATCGGCGGTCGGGAAGAGCCGAGCCGGCGGATCGGGCAGGGCAATATCAACAATCCCCTCTTCACGGAGACGACGGAGGAACAGGTGGGCAATGCGTTCATCCGGCCGCGCGGCATCCCACAGCCGGGTTACCACCCGCGACACTCCGCTCTGCTCGATGATCTCGGGAATTCCACTGTGCCGGGTATCCGATACCACCAGATCGTACCGCCGGGTGTTGAGGAGCGCCGCCAGATCCGCACGGAGCACTTCGGCGTTCCGTGGAGCAGGCGCCCGGTGCGCGAAGAAGACCGTGCGAACCCGCGGATCACCAATCAGGAGCTCGCCCCCGGGGGCAAAGGTCATCACGTCCAGGGCGGCGCCCGGCCACGACCGGGCCACTGCCTCGATCGCAGGCAGGGCAAGGATCAGATCCCCGATCCCGCCCAGGAGCTCGACGAAGAGAATCTGATGGATCACGGCAGGCCTCCCCGGCTGGTCTTCCGTGCTTCCAAGAGGGCGGCAATCGCCTCCACCACCTCGGCAGTCGTCACCTCCCGCAGGCATTCCTGCTGTCGCGGGCAAACACGCTGATAACAGATAGCACAGGGCACGGATCGGTTGAGCAGGCGAAATGGAACCCCCCACGGGTGCCATGCGTGGGGCGGATTGGTCAAGGCAAACAGGACAGCTACAGGCGTCTTCACGGCCGCCGCGACGTGCATCGGGCCAGTGTTCGCGGTCAGGGCGACGTCGCACTCGGCGAGCAGGGCCGCTAGCCGTGAGAGATCGGTCTGCCCAGCGACACTCTGCCCGGGATGTGCCAGACCTGCCCGAATGCCCTCGATCAGCCCTACTTCGTGCGCGGTACCGGTCCAGATGATCTCGGCCCCGAGCTCGCGCGAGAGGGCATCGGCAATGGCCGCGAGCTGGCCCGGAGGTATTGTCCGTGAAGGACAGCTGCACCCGGCGTGGATTGCAATAACTGGCCGACCACCGCGACGAAGCGGCTCGACCAGCTCCATCATCGCCTCACGATCCGATGGGCGCGGCACCAGGACCAGATCGCTTCCGTGCGGCGGGATGCCCAGGCCAGCTACCAGATCCAAACCACGCTCGACCTCGTGGAGCGGGCGCGGAGGATGGACATGGCGACTCGTTAGCAGGCTGCCGGGGCCATCGATCGATGCCGCATGGCGCAGCGGTATACCGGCCAGGTAGCAGAGGTAAGCCGCCGGCAGGGCGCTCTGATGATATGAGGTGAAGATGATTGCGCCATCGAACCCCTGACGCCGCAATGCCGCAATGACCGCGTGCTCGCGACTCGGGTCCTGAGGGAGAACCCGATCAGGATCCATCCAGGGTGCTCGGTAGACGATGACATCATCAAGGTCCGGATTCAGGCCCGCAACCTGCGCCCCGGCTGGGCTCGCGAGCAGAACGATCCGCGCCCGGGGCAAGGCGCGACGGATCGCCCGTATCGCCGGTGTTGCCAGGAGGACATCACCAAGGTTATCGAGCCGAATCACCAGGATCCGCCGCGCGACCCGCCATCGCTCGTCCATGTCTTCCGAATCCGCACAACACGTGGGACATCACCAGGACGAGGCAAGAAGAATGCCGATCCCGATGATTGGCTACTGAGAAGACAGCGGCGAGAGGATCAGACCGCGAGATGATGACAATGCCAGGCGATCCGGCCAGGGGATGGGAAGCCTATCGACTTCCCCATCCCCTGGCTGTCGGAACCGTCTGGCGAAGTCCTAATGAGCTGGTGGAAGAAACTGGCCGGTGCGGAGAGCCGCGCATCCCGCCTCAGCCCGCTAGCTCTGCTCGAGCTCGGCGAGGATGCCCTTCACGTAGGCGATACTCCGTCCGTCAGCACTGAGCTGGTCGCCCAGCTGGGCACCTTCGATCGCCAGGTAGCCCTGATAGCCGGCCGCGACCATGGCTGAGAGGGCAAACCGGTAGTCGATCTCGCCATCGGGCAGAGGGACACGCAGGAAGATTGTATGATGATTCTCGGGAATGTAAACCCGACGGAGGTTCTTGCAGTGCCAGTACTTCGCCCGCGGCGCGAGTGCAACGATCGCCTGCTCAGGGGTCTCCTCAGGTACATCGTAGGTCCAGAAGATATTTCCCAGATCCGGGTTGACCCCCACATTCGGCTCATCGATCAGGTCAAGAAGGTGAAGCGCTGACCAGCTGTTGTCCACGATCGAATGCTGGTGGACCTCGATCGAGATCTCAATCCCATGATTTGCGGCATGCCGCGCGAGCTCACGCAGGACACGGGCAGTGACCTCGAAGTCACTTTCGTGGGCATCCCGACTGCTCCCCTGCGAGACCGGCTCGCCGACGAAGTGGCCAGGCAGGGTCGGTACTGTCGGAGTGGTCACCGTCGTGTTGACAAGACGACATCCCATCTGAGCCGCAAAGCGGATCGCATCCTCAATGCGCTGTCGGTTGACCATGGCTACCCGCGGGTGCGAGAAGCCGCCCCCACCACGCACCGCAACGCACGGCAGGCCAGCATCCTCTAGCTCGCGGCGAAGATCCTGGATCTGGGCGGATGTCGCCTGCGGTCCACCAACGGCGTTGTTCGCGATCTCAAGACCATCAAAGCCCAGCTCTTTGACCTTCTTGAGCCAGCGCGCGCGGACCTCTCGACCAGGCAGGTTCCAGTCGTCTCCCACATATGGATAGAAGACACTGCGACGAAATGCGTATGCGATTCTCACCGTGGCATCTCCTCTAATACGACGAGAACTCCAAGCTGTTCGAGCCTCCTACGGTGCCCTGCGGAACGAGAGGTGAGGTGGCAGACAGATCACAGTCCATTCGGCCATAGCCCGTTTGGCCCGCGAATGGCGAGAGCCACCGCTCCCCGGACGCCGGCCTCGTCCCCAAGCTCCGATCGCGTGATCCGTACCCGCGTCAGGTAGAAATCCATGGCACGCTCGCGGAGGGCCTGCCAGGCGCTCGGCATGAGATGATCCCAGGCATTTGCGACGCCTCCGCCGATGATGATCGCCTGTGGGTCGTACAGGTGCATTACCGCCGCGAGCCCAACGCCAAGATTGTATCCTGCCCACCGGATGACCGCACGCGCCAGTGCATCCCCCTGGAGCGCGGCGCTGACAACCGTTTCGGCATCCAGGCGCCCGGGATTGCGGCGGAGGTGCTCGATGAGCACCGAGCATTCACCCTGTCCCAGGCGCCGCATCGCCTCTTCAGCAAGCGCTGTCCCCGAAGCCATCGCTTCGAGACAACCATGATTGCCGCAGCCGCACCGCGGGCCGTTCAGATCAATCGTGACGTGACCGATCTCCGACGCCCCACCATGGGCACCAGCCAAGAGCCGACGATTGATGATAACCCCGGCTCCAATTCCCGTGCTCACGGTAAGATACACCAGATGATCGAGATTCCGTCCAGCTCCCCAGCAGTGTTCAGCTACCGCCGCCAGATGAGCATCGTTTCCGAGCAGAACCGGTACGGTTAGCTCACGCTCAAGCACCATACCGAGCGGCACCTCACCCCATCCTGGAAGATTCGGTGGGTGAAATACAACCCCTTGCCGCGGATCGACCGGGCCGGCGACTGCGACGCCCACCCGACACAGCCGCGGTAGAGGCTCCGGCTCAAGAACCGTCCGACAGGCGACAACGATCCGGCCGAGGACGGCGTCGCGACCTTCTTCCCCGCCGGTAGGAACTACCCGACGACGAAGAATTCGACCGGTGCAATCGGCCAGGGCTACCCGGAGCCGCGTGCCTCCGAGATCGACACCAACGTAGTACGCACACTCCTCCACGGCCATCACTTCCTCCACCCACATCTCTCACGGCCCAGATGCCGCAGGATCTCTCCAACGATTGATGGCCCGCCATGACCACGGTGTACTGCACGAAGGGCACCACCTGCCGAACAGCCGCGCCAGCGCTCCCGTCTAGCCCAGATAGGCCCGCACGAACACCGTAACGTGACGCCATGGCCTCTCATCAGGCCCGGGGCAGGGGACCGGACGGCGCGGGAGACCGCCGGGACGTTAGATCATCATTATGATGGCCAGCCTATCGGCGGCGAGGCTGGGCCGACTGGATGGCAAGAGGGTAGAATGAAGCCAGCACGACCGCGCTTCAGTGGAAGGCGATGGATCGATCCACAGGTATGATGCGAGTAGCAGATATATGGCACGATCTGACCCGCTTCCCCCGCTGACAGGAGAAACAGCACGGTACGGCTGGGCCGTCCAGGAGATCGCCCCGCGGGAGCACCTTGTCGGTTTCGCCGGGCTCTCTCCTCTGCTCATTCAGCTCCTCTGGAACCGGGGAATCCGTTCTGCCGATGAGATCCACGCCTTCCTGGCCGGTGCAACGGCTCCGGTCCACTCCCCATGGGAACTCCACGGCATCACAGCCGCCGTGGACCGGATCGCGCGGGCACGTGCCAGCAGGGAGAGCGTCGTCGTCTACGGCGACTATGATGTGGATGGTATAACCAGCACCGTTCTCCTCACCGAATGCCTGCGAATGCTCGGGGTAAACGCCCGGCCGTTCGTTCCGCGGCGCCACGTCGAGGGCTATGGACTGAACCGCGATGCGCTGAGCCGGCTGCGTCAGGACGGCACCAGTCTGGTCGTCGCCGTCGACTGCGGAATCTCGGGGGCGGCCGAGGTGGAGGCGGCGCGGCAGATCGGGCTCGAAGTGATCATCGCTGACCATCACCACGTGCCTGACATCATTCCGGATGCCGTCGCAGTCATTAATCCAAAGCAGCCCTCCTGCCGCTATCCTTTCAAGGAGCTGTGCGCGGTCGGCCTGGCCTACCAGCTGGCCCGTGCTCTCGGCGAACGTCTCGCTGGCGATGCGGCGTTCGCTGAACGCTGGCTCGACCTCGTGGCGCTCGGTACAGTGGCTGACGTCGTCCCGCTGGTGGGGGAGAACCGCACCCTCGTGCTGCGGGGGCTCCCGCGGCTGAACACGAGCCAGCGGCCGGGCGTCCGGGCCCTCGCGTTGCGCGCGGGCATTCCACCGGGCGAGATCGATGCGCGGGCCATCGCCTATGCCCTGGCTCCGCGGCTGAACGCCACTGGCCGCCTCGCGGATGCTTCCGTGAGCGTTCGTCTCCTTCTCACCGGTTCCGAAGAGGAGGCCCGCAGTCTGGCCGGGGAGCTTGACGCGCTGAATCGAGAGCGCCAGCGGCTGACTGACGCGGCACTGACCCAGGCGCGTGAGGAGATCCTCGCCCGGGGTCAGCTCCCCAAACTCCTTCTCGTTGCCGGCGCGGACTACCCGTCCGGCGTGGTTGGCCTGGTAGCGGCTCGGCTTGTTGAGGAGTTCTGGCGGCCGGCCGTCGTCCTTGAGGTCGACTCGGAGGTTGCACGGGGATCAGCACGCAGTATCGATGGGTTCCATATTGCGGAGGCACTTGCCCGCTGTGCTGACCTGCTGGCTCGTCACGGTGGGCACGCGCGAGCAGCCGGCTTTACCGTGCCTCTGGAACGGCTCGACGAACTGCGGGCACGCCTGGAGGCGATCGCCAATGCGGAGATCTCTGATGCCGACCTGATGCCTCGCCTGACCATCGACGCCGAGATCCGGCTGGCGCGCTACGGTGCCGCGCTCGGCGACCTTGTCCGCCAGCTTGAGCCGTTTGGCTTTGGCAATCCAGTCCCTCTCTTTCTGTCCCGTCGGATTCGCGTTTTGGAAGCGCGTGCCGTCGGCCAGGATGAGCCAGCTCATCTGCGCCTGCGCCTGCACGACGGTACAACGACCTGGGATGCCATTGGCTTTGGGATGGGTGCGCAATGCGGCGAGGTAGGGGAACATGCGGATATCGTGTACTCGGTCGAGCGGACCATCTGGAACGGCTCCCCTCGTCTGCGGCTGCGGCTTCGGGATCTACGCCCTTCCGTGACGTAAAAGTTGACAATGTTATTAGCAAACTTTATACTGTTCCCAGAAACCATTCGAGTGGGAGCGCCCGGCGGTGGATACTCCAAACCGCGACGAGCCGTGCTACATCATCAGCGTTGCGGCCCGTCTGGTGAACATGCATCCACAGACTTTGCGCTACTATGAGCGGCTGGGCCTGATCCGGCCCTCGCGCTCGAGTGGGAAGATTCGTCTGTACTCGGCACGCGATGTCGAGCGGCTCCGCCAGATCCACAACTACGTCAACGACCTGGGGGTAAACCTGGCGGGCGTGGAGGTCATCCTCAATCTCACCGAGAAGATGGCAGAGATGGAGGCGGAAATCCAGCGCCTCCGGGCGGCCCTGGAGGCGTGCATGGCTGAGCGACGCGCGGCCACGGAAGGGACTGATCATGGGAATTGAGCGATTCACGGAGCGGGCACAGGAAGCTCTCCAGCGCGCCCAACAGCTCCTCCTCGAGCTTCGCCATAATCAGCTCGACGTTGAGCACCTGCTGATTGCCCTGCTGGATCAGCAGGAAGGCCTTGCCGTGGAGATCCTTCAGCGGCTGGGGGTTGATGTCCAGCTCCTGCGACACCGCATCTGGGAGGCCCTGGAGAACAGTCCGCGGATCTATCAGGCGGGAACTGTGGGCCAAGTCTACATGACGCCGCGGCTCAAGTTCGTTCTCGATCGAGCGATCGAAGAGGCGAATCGTCTGCGCGATGAATACGTCAGCACCGAGCACCTGCTCATCGCGATCGTCGCCGATCGCGACGGCGTATCGGCTCGACTGTTCCGCGGTCTCGGCGTCGATGTGGAGAAGGTATATCGCGTTCTGGCAGACATCCGCGGCACTCAGCGAGTGACCGATCAGCGTCCGGAGAGCAAGTACCAGGTGCTCCAGCGCTACAGTCGGGATCTAACCGAGCTGGCGCGCGCGGGCAAGCTCGATCCGGTCATCGGCCGGAACGAGGAGATCATGCGCGTGCTCCAGGTGTTGTCTCGCCGCACCAAGAACAACCCGGTCCTGATCGGCGAACCGGGCGTCGGCAAGACGGCGATCGTCGAGGGTCTGGCCCAGCGCATCGTCGCCGGGGACGTTCCGGAGCCGCTTCGCCAGAAGCGAGTGATCGCCCTCGACATGGGTGCCCTGGTGGCCGGGTCCAAGTTCCGGGGCGAGTTCGAGGAACGGCTCAAGGCGGTCATGGACGAGATCCGGCGCGCCCAGGGTGAGATCATCCTGTTCATTGACGAACTCCATACGGTTGTCGGTGCGGGCGCCGCGGAGGGCGCCATCGACGCCTCGAATATGATGAAGCCGGCTCTGGCACGCGGCGAGCTTCAGTGCGTCGGCGCCACAACCCTGGACGAATACCGCGAGCACATCGAGCGCGACGCCGCCCTGGAGCGGCGGTTCCAGCCGGTGTTCGTCGGTGAGCCGAGTGTTGCCGATACGATCGAGATGCTGCGCGGCCTCCGCGATAAGTACGAGGCGCACCACAAGATCAAGATCACGGATGAGGCCCTCGTCGCGGCCGCCGAGCTGTCTAACCGCTACATCAGTGATCGCTTCCTGCCAGATAAGGCGATCGACCTGATTGACGAGGCGGCGGCGAAGGTCCGGCTCGAGCTGTTCAACCTTCCTCCCGAACTTCGGGAGATGGAGGAGCGCCTGACCCGACTGCGCGCCGAAGAAGAGGCGGCTGGCCAGGCCCGGGAGTACGAGCGTGCCGCGCGGCTTCGCTCGGAGGTCCTGAAGCTCGAGGAGCAGTACAACCAGATGCGCAACAAGTGGCGCCTCGAGCGCGACATCGACGAGGTCGTCGATGCAGACGACGTTGCCGAGCAGGTCGCCAAGTGGACCGGCATTCCCGTAAGCCGTATGCTCGAGACCGAGGTCGAGCGGCTCGTTCATATGGAAGAGCGTTTGCACCAGCGGGTGGTCGGCCAGGACGAGGCCATCACGGCCGTCTCGGACGCTATCCGTCGTGCTCGCTCCGGGCTGAAGGACCCGCGCCGTCCAATCGGCTCGTTCCTCTTCCTCGGCCCCACCGGCGTCGGCAAGACCGAGCTGGCAAAGGCACTGGCGGAGTTCCTGTTCGACAGCGAGGAGGCGCTAACCCGGATCGATATGTCCGAGTACATGGAGCGGCACGCGGTCTCCCGGATGATCGGGTCGCCCCCCGGTTATGTCGGTTATGAGGAGGGCGGTCAGCTGACCGAGTCGGTCCGGCGGCGGCCGTACCAGGTGATCCTCTTCGATGAGATCGAGAAGGCCCATCCCGATGCCTTCAACATCCTGCTCCAGGTCCTGGACGACGGACGACTCACCGATGGTCACGGCCGAACGGTCGATTTCAAGAACACCGTTGTGATCATGACGTCGAACGTTGGAACCCAGCACGTGCGGCGCAGTGCCCCGCTCGGATTCCGAACATCCAGCACGGCCGAACGCGAGCACATCCGGGATCTGATGCTGGAGGATCTCCGACGGAGCTTCCGGCCGGAGTTCCTGAACCGGATCGATGAGGTGATCATCTTCGAGCCGCTGACGACCGACCAGATCTACCAGATCGTTGATCTCCTCATCGCAGATCTGCAGAAGCGGCTGGCTGAGCACGCGCTTACCCTCCAGCTGACCGATGCCGCTCGCGCATGGCTGGCACGCGAGGGCTATGATGCCAACTACGGCGCCCGCCCGCTGCGCCGGACCATCCAGCGCCACGTGGAGAACGTCCTCGCCAAGAGGCTCCTGACTGGCGAGCTGAAGGATGGTGATACGGTCATCATTGATGCGACCGAGGCAGGGCTGACGTTTACGAGCCAGCGACCGGAGACCGTTGGCGCAGTGGCCTCGTGATCGCACGCCGCGCCCGTACTCGAGGGCACCGCTGATGGTGCCCTCGTCATTTTTCCTGCCGTCCTGGAGGAACAGGTATGCCTGCGGCGGGCTCATCTTTTCTTCCGCACCCGAATATGGCAGACGTCCGCACAGGCGGCGGTCAGCCGTGGACCGGCATCGCCGTTGGCCTCGGTCTTCTCCTGGTCACGGCGTGCACCCGCGCTCCGACCATGCCCCCCTCGCCGGTCCCGACGATGCCGCCTGCTGCGGTCACCACTTCCACTCCCCGACCGTCCGCGACAGCCGCTCTTCCAACCATGACGCCGGTGGCACCGACAGCAACAGCCCCTGCCGCATCGGCGACACCGACCCTGCCGGAGCCGGCTACCGCGACGCCGACGCCCCTCCCTCCGGCGAC
Organism: Chloroflexota bacterium; assembly: GCA_019690095.1. Classification (GTDB taxonomy): domain Bacteria; phylum Chloroflexota; class UBA6077; order FW602-bin22; family CADDYW01; genus JADGGD01. The sequence continues at coordinate 2,562 of JADGGD010000042.1, read as the reverse complement.
ACCATCATCCCTTTCCCCCGGCGTCGAGCAGGCTGTCCAGGCCTTTCGTGCGCTCGTCGCCCCGAACGGCACGATCCCGCCCGAGCGTCTCACGGCGGCGCGCTCCGCACTCGCCGATGTCGGGATCGCATTCGTGAACGCGGGTGCAGTGAGAAATCCCCGCCTCCAGCGGGAGCTGGCCAGTCAACTCGCACCTGCCGCGGAGACTCCGGCCAGCGTGGTCGTGAGCGATCTTGATGGAAACGGACAGCCCGACCTCCTTCTCGCCGTTCCCATACCGGGGCTCGTGCCACTCCTCTTCCCTGATCTCCAGCCACGCCCGGTCCCTATCCCGGAGATGCCGACTGCGCACGACCTGACCATCAGCCGCATCGTCGCAGTCCGTGCATTCCCACCCACTCCCTTCCCGTTCATTGTTCTTAGCCGCACTGGAGAGGGTGCCAGTGCTGTCAACACCTCGATCCTCGTCGTGTCCTGGGATGGAAAAGCCCTTCACACCCTGTTCGACCAGGGCATCAGCAATTGGGCTGGCGATGCACAGTGGCAGCTTCTCCCGGATGGGACGATCGAGCTGACCTGCCCCGCACTGGGCATCTACGATCACAAACTCCTGCCGCATCCACAGCAGGTCCGTCAGTATCGCTGGAACGGCACCGGGTTCGTCCTGACCTCCCGTCACACTGATCCACCGCGAACACGCCGACAGATGATGAACCTGGCCGAGGCCGACTTCTTCAGTGGGGATATCGCTGCCGCCATTCGCCGCTACCAGCAAGTGATCGGTGATTCCACGCTGGCCAGCGAGGAAGGCGATGCGGTCGACTGGGTCGGCTTTGCGCGCTTCCGGCTTGGCGAAATCGCCGCACTCAGAGGCGACCTCGCCGGGGCGGCCGCGTGGCTTGACCAGGCCGCCGCTTCGGCCCCGCCACTTGGAACAACGGCCACGGCGTTCCACCGGGCCCTGCAGAGCGGCGGTCCAGTCGCCGCGTTCGCCGCGATTCAGCACGGAGACCTGCCGGAACGGTTTGCACGGGGCGATATGGGCAATCTCACCTTTCCCATCAGCCTGGCACCTTTCGCCGCTCTCGGCGAGGCGGTCGCGTACGAGCTGAATCTGCAGGCCAACACCCCCACAGGCGCCGAGCTGGCCAGACGTCTCGGCCAGGACGGTCTCCAGGTCAAGGATGTCACGGTGGCCGACCTGGACCACGACGGCCAGCCGGAGATCGCGATGATCCTCCCGCTTGGGGACAGGGTCCAGACCCTCTGGCTTTTCATCCGACGGAACGGCCGCTGGCAGGCGATCCCAACAATCGAAGCACCCGCCGGCCTGCAGGGAGTCGAGGCCCTATCGACGACGGTCACGGCGCTCCGCATGCGAACACCCCCCGGCTCGACCCCATCCAGCGTCCTGCTCACCTGGGACGGCACGGCCCTCTCTCAACGAGCCTCGCCCACCGCTCCGGCAACGCCGCTCCCGATAGGCTTCCAGCCTTCTGAAACAAACTGCGTCGTGGCCGAGGATATTCCTGATCAGAGCCCAGGAACATCCTGAGGTGTATGGCTGGCCTTTTCATCGCCGGCCTCCTCGTTGACATATCTATATCCAGAACGTATCCTTGGCCCACCAGGGTATGGCCCATCAAGGGAGCTTCCCGGGAGGGTTCTTCGCCATGGTCAAGCCCTCTTTCCTGCCGCGCCGCCGCGCCCTGCTGGGAATGACCGCCGCGTTCCTGATCAGCGGATGCCGCTCCATCCTACCCTCGCTGGAGAAGCCTCCGCCCCAGGATCCCCGGCAGACGCTTGATGCGTACTTCTCCTTGCTTGCGCGCGGGCAGTACGACACGGCCGCGCAGTTTCTCAGCCCTTCTTATCGAGCGCGGCTGGGACCGGACGGAATGCAGCTTCTCCTCCATTCTGTCCAGGCCGCGCGGGTCGATCAGGCCGTCGACGCGGTAGAATGGGCAACCCGTCTCGGAGCTCACCTCCCCGCACCTCCGGCGAACCAGCGGGAGTATCTGGTAACCGTGTGGATTCAGCCGTCACCCGCTGGGCTACGCCTCTGGAGCCCGGGAACCAACCGGCGCTTCGTTGATCTGGTCCGCACCGGACCGACGTGGCAGATTGATGCCATCGAGACGCGGCCCGGCGCCCTGATTACCGGACAGTCCCCGTCGGCGGTGACACCGGCAGCGAGCATCATCCCGATCTCACCACTGATGCTCGGCGACGTCCCGGTCGATCAGGCGATCTATACAGCCCGTCAGCACGCGGCAGACGCAGGTGGCTTACCCTGGGCCCTCGACCCCATCGCAGTCGTCCATCGCGATGGAGCATCATTCGGTCTGCGACCGGATGCCACCGTGCGGCTCATTCAGATCAGCTCCCGGCCGCATGCTCGCTCTACGGCGATTATCGAGGTTGATCAGAATCACCAGACCCTCCGGGTGACCCTGGTTCAGCCAGTGCGCTCGGGCCCAGGAGGCGTATGGGCCATCGCGCACATCGAGCGCGTCTCTCCCCCAGCCTCCCCGGCGTCCCCCGGTCCGGCGGATGCTCAGC
>JADGGD010000240.1 GCA_019690095.1 Chloroflexota bacterium | reverse complement strand
AACCCGACCGGGCCTGTCCCTGCATGGGGGACCGGATCGGCTGGTGGCGGCTGGAGGAGGCCGCGACCGGGCCGTGCTGGGTCTGCGCGGAGTGCGGCCGGGTCTGGGAGGGCCCGCCCGCCGAGTGACGGCGGGACGGGCGAGAGGTCGGGCGTTCGTCGCTTGACACGGACGCACCGTCGCCCGACCATGGGGCCGCACGTTCAAAAACTGATGCCCCGGCGCTGATGGTGTCAGCCCGAGGCGTTGCCAGGCCAGATGGGGTGGCCTGACGAGAGAGAGGATACCACACCGCGGCCCGTCAGGACATCCCTGGCGGGCCGTCGCTTTGGGTCGGCTGACAGCATCATGACGGCATCGCCCGAACCGACCGCTGCCGCACATTCTGGTCGGGGTGGTGCGATTCGAACGCACGACCACCTGCACCCCATACAGGTGCGCTACCAGGCTGCGCCACACCCCGATGCGCTTCCAATTCTAGCATACTTGTGCATCTCGAGCAAACGCTTGCACTGAACCCCTCGGGGGGCTCCGGGATACCTCACAGCGGGGATCAGTCGGCAAATGGCCATGGACAGCACCAGACCGGCTGATGGCAAGGTAGCTAGCCCGCCTGGAGTACCGATTCGACCGCCTCAGCGGCTATAATGATGAATGCAAGACACACCCTACCGTGAACCACGGATGATCTCACCGTCACTGGATGTAACCCGCAATTCAGATCTACCGCCGCTTATCGGAATCGTCGGGCCAACGGCGGTCGGAAAAAGCGAGATGGCCGTGCGCCTGGCCGATGTCCTCCCGGTTGAGATTGTCTCGGCCGACTCGCGCCAGGTGTACCGAGGGCTGGACATCGGCACTGCGAAGCCCTCGCCCGAGGAACGGCAACGCGTTCCCCATCACCTGATCGACCTGGTTGATCCAGAGGATGATTTCTCAGTCGTGGAGTTCCAGGACCTGGCATACGCGGCCATTGATGCAATCCTGGAGCGCGGCCACCTCCCACTGCTCGTTGGGGGCACCGGTCTGTACATTCGGGCCGTTGTGGAAGGAGTACGGTTTCCGCGGGTGGAACCAGATCCTGCCCTCCGACAGGAACTCGAGCACCGCGCACGTCAGGATGGCGCGGCCGTCCTTCACCGCCGTCTGGCACAGCTCGATCCGCTGGCCGCCGCACGGATCGATCCGCGCAATATCCGGCGCGTCATCCGAGCACTGGAGGTCATCCTGACCACAGGACGGCGATTCTCCGACCGCGAGCAACCCGCTCCGCGCTACCGGTCCCTGCTCATCGGCCTGACCCGCGCCCGCGACGAGCTCTACCACCGCATTGACACGCGCGTCGACGCGCAGATTGCCGATGGCCTGGTCGAGGAGACCCGCCAGGTCCTTGCCCGCGGCTGTCCGCCCGATCGCCCGGCCCTCCAGGGGCTCGGCTACCGCCAGATCGTGGCCTACCTGAGCGGGCGGATGAGCCTGCCTGCGGCGATCGAGCGGATCAAGTTCGAGACGCATCGCTTTGCTCGCCAGCAGTACACCTGGTTCCGACTGGATGATCCCGAGATCCACTGGCTCGACGCTGCCGATCCAGCAACCTTCGAACGCGCGCTCCAGCTGATCCAGGCATTTCAGAAGATACCAACCAGCCGGGAGGTCGCAGTCACTCAATGAAGTTTGTCAAGATGCACGGAACCGGCAATGACTTCATCCTGATCGATGCGCGGCACGGCCCTGCACGTGCCTGGCCTGCCCTCGCACGGGCAATGTGCGATCGGCACTTTGGCATTGGCGCTGATGGCCTCCTCCTGGTGCAGGAATCCCAGATGGCGGATGCTCGAATGGTCATGTACAACCCGGACGGCTCCGAGGCGGAGATGTGCGGGAATGGCATTCGCTGTTTCGCCAAGTACCTGTACGATCAGGGGATCACACGGCGGACAGATATGACCGTGGAGACCGCAGCGGGCATCAAGCGGCTGGAGATCGAGGTTCACCACGGCCACGCCGAACGGGTCACGGTTGACATGGGGGCACCAGTCTTCGACCCGGCGAGCATACCGGTTGACACGGATCGGCCCGAGGCCATTGACCTGCCGCTCATGGTGGATGGCCGCGCGCTCTCTCTGACCGCGGTTTCCATGGGAAATCCGCACGCTGTCCATTTTCTGGATGAAGCGGTCTCCGCATTTCCCCTTGAGCGGATCGGACCGCTGGTCGAGCGGGATCCCCTCTTTCCCCGGCGGGTTAACTTCGAGATCGCGCGCATACGGGGTTCGAGCGAGGTCGACGTGCGGGTCTGGGAGCGTGGGGCGGGCCTGACCCTGGCCTGCGGCACCGGCGCGTGCGCGGTCTTTGCCGCGGCGCGGCGGAAGGGATTGGTCGAGAACCGAGCTTGCCTGCACTTGCCGGGGGGTGATCTCGATCTGCGCGAGGGACCCAACGGACACATTCTCATGGCTGGACCAGCCGTGCTGGTCTTCACCGGGGACTGGCCAGAGGCGGCCGATGGCTGAGGCACTGCGGCCGCCCGATTCGCACCCTCGTGTCGTTCGCATCCCCATTTCCAAACGATCGCACCTTTATGCGACTGAATGATCCGACACCAATGAGGAGGCAGATCACGAAAGAGGTTCAACGGGGGGATAGCCGCCAGCCGATCGCGACCCGCCCTATGCCGCCGCGGGCTATCCTCGTCGGCGTGGAGGTCGACACGGCCCCCTCACTCTGGTCCATCGAGGACTCGCTTGACGAGCTCCAGCAACTTGCCCAGACAGCAGGGTTCGAGGTCGTCGGATGCGCCCGACAGCGGCTGCGGAGCCCGCACCCGGCAACCCTGATCGGTCGCGGCAAGGTCGAGGAGATCCGCGCACTGGCCGCAGACAGCCGTGCTGATCTTGTCATCTTCGACGATGAGCTCTCGCCAGGACAGCAGCGGAACCTCGAGGAAGCGCTGAAGGTCGCAGTCATCGACCGATCCCAGGTTATCCTGGATGTCTTTGCCGACCGCGCCCGTACGCGCGAGGGACAGCTTCAGGTGGAGCTCGCCTCGTACGAATATCTGCTTCCTCGACTGACCGGTGCATGGACCCACCTGTCGCGGCAGTATGGCCGCGGTGGAACCCGCGGCGGCCCCGGCGAGACCCAGCTTGAGATGGACCGCCGTCAGGTGCGCCAGCGGATTCGGGATTTGAAGCGGCAGATCGAGCGGGTTCGGGGCCAGCGCGAGCTCCACCGCGCGCGACGGCGGGAGCGCGGTCTGCAGGTGGTTGCCCTGATCGGCTACACCAACGCGGGGAAATCGACACTGTTCAATGCCCTGGTCCACGCGGGCGTACCGGCTCACGATCGGCCATTCGATACCCTGGATCCGACCGTCCGTCGTCTCCTCCTGCCGTCCGGCCGGGTCGCCCTCCTGAGCGATACGGTCGGCTTTATCCAGAAGCTACCGGTCGCCCTGGTCGCGGCCTTCCGTGCAACCCTCGAGGAGCTCGAATCGGCCGATGTCCTCGTGCACGTGCTCGACATCTCGCACCCGCGCGGCTATGAACAGGGCCAGGAGGTCGGTAAGATCCTGGCCGATCTCGGGCTCGCCACTAAACCGCTCGTCACTGCGCTGAACAAGATCGACCGTCTGGCCGGCACCAGCGAGGGCAATGGGGCTCCCACTGGTGAGGTAGGCATGATGCTTCGCGCGCTGGCTACCCACTACCCGCGTGCCGTACCGATCTCGGCGGTCCGACGATGGGGCCTCGATCGACTGACCGCGGCAATCGAAGCGGCGCTTGATGACGGCAATTTATAAGATTGCTAATTTAAAAAACTTGAAAGCCTTGACAATGACGACCGCGGTTGGTACACTGACCAGCGAGTGAGCGCTCGCGTCTTCCGTGACGCAAGCGGTCTCCGCAAAGGAGATGCCGGCGCTCGTCGTACGGAGGTAAGGGCCAATGCTACTCGTTGGCGATGTGAAGTGCTATTACTGCGGGTTCGTCTCAGGGGAGCTGGTTAGCTCGCCGGAGCAGTCCCTCAGGAATGGCAAGTTCCGTCCGGCGCCGGGGGTCCAGCTAGATCAGATGGCCGGTGGTCGGCTCCGGTGCGCACGCTGC